>CAMKTS010000010.1 GCA_946415755.1 uncultured Prevotella sp.
TGATGGCAGTAGCCAGAGCATAAGATGTAGCGAGGGTATCAGCACCAGCGAAGAGGCGGTCGGTCAGCAACCAACCTGTATCAGCGCCACGATAAAGTCCCTGACGGATAATTTCACCTGCACGTGGAGGACCCATCGTGAGGATTCCTACTGTTGAGCCTGGGTTCTGCTCCTTCAAGCGAAGGGCCTGCTCCAGGGCGTTCAAATCTTCGGGATTGAAGATGGCGGGTAGGGCAGCGCGATTCACCGTACCTTCGGCAGTCATCGCATCCTTACCCACATTACGGGTGTCTGGCACTTGCTTGGCCAGCACAACAATCTTTAAAGCCATAATATTTTATTAAAAATGTATATTCAGAACCCCATCCCATAACCCATCCCCTATAAGGGGCGGGGAGACGAAGGGGGGAAAAAGCGGCTGCAAAGGTACGCCTTTTTGCTCGTTTGGCAAAGTAAAAAGTGTAAAAAATGCACAAATATCCCTTAAACGTGCACAAATATAAGGTTTTGTGCAATCTTTTTTCTTGAAAGATAGTACGATGTTTGAGAAAAGTTTCGTAATTTTGCAGCGGATGACAGCAGTATATATAATAATAGGTGTAGCCCTAGGGGCTTTGGTGGTCTATCTGGTCATGAATTCCAGGATGGGGCGCCTGATGGTTGAACTCGCCAAGAAGGAGACGGAAATGTCTCTGCTAACGGAGCAGCGTCGTACCGAACAAGAGCAGCGGCAAGCTGAACAGGAGCAGCGTGAGGCACTCTATGCCGAGCAGATGCGACAGTCACAGGAACAATTTGCCGAGTTGCGCAAGGTTGAGCGTGAGCAGTTCGACGAGCAGTTGAAGACCACGAAGGAGCAGCTTCAGAATATGGCGCGCCAGCTGATGGATGCGCAGGCCTCTCGGTTGAAAGAGGAGAACAAGGAGAGTATGGGTGCCGTCACCCAGCCGTTGCGCGATGCCATCAGTGAGATGCGCAAGGCCATCAGCGAGAATACGAAAGACCATACGGAGCAGAGTGCCTCGTTGCGCGAGCAATTGCGCCTGATGATGGAGTCGAACCGCGAGATTGGCGAGAAGGCAGAAGGACTGGCCAATGTGCTTCGGCGCGACAACAAGGTGTCGGGCACGATGGGTGAGATTATCTTAGGCGACCTGCTCAGTTCGCAGGGCCTTACCGAAGGTCTTCACTATGAGGTGCAGGCACGTCTGCGTGACGAGCAGGGCCGTCCGTTGAAGAATGATGATACAGGTCGTGAGATGCAGCCCGATGTTATTCTGCACTATCCGCAGGGACAGGATGTGGTCATCGACTCGAAGGTGTCTCTGGTGGCTTACGAGCGATATGTCAATGCCGAGTCGTCCGAGGAGAAGGAACGTGCCCTGCAGGAGCACCTGAAGAGTGTGCGCAGTCACGTCAGCGAACTGGCTCGTAAGGACTATTCGAAATATATCAAGGCTCCTCGTGAGGCCGTCGACTTCGTCATCATGTTCGTACCTTTCGAGAGTTCACTCCAGCTGGCTTTGGTCAACGACCCCACGCTGTGGCGCGAAGCCTTCGAGCGCAAGGTTTTTATTACCGGTGAGCAGAACCTCTTGGGCATTCTTCACATGATTCATCTGGCGTGGGTGCAGAACCAACAGGCCGAGAATCAGGAGAAGGTATTTGGTATTGCCGAGCAATTGCTCGACCGTCTGGGCGACTTCATCCAGCGTTATGGCAAGCTGGGTGAGCACTTGGAACAGGTGCGCCGCGACTTCGATTCGGCAGGTAACAAGCTGTTTACGGGTAGACAGAGCGTGGTGCAGAAGGGTAGGGAACTGATTGACTTGGGGGCCAAGGAGAATGCCAACCGGAAGATTCCCCAAGTGAAGGACGAATTATTGGGAATTGGAAATGAAGAAATGGAGGGTGCTTGATGTTTTATTTGAATGACAATCTGCAGCACTTTGACTTCGAAGCTGCGCTTCCGCTACTGAGTGAGCAGCGTCGTGAGCAGGCTCTGAAGTTCCGCTATGAATTGGGACGTAAGACATGTGCTGCGGCCTACCTGCTGCTGTGCGATGCGTTGCAGCAAGAGTATGGCATCTCAGAGCGTCCCGTCTTCGGGTATGGCGAGCACGGCAAGCCGTTTGTCATCGGTCATCCCGACATCCACTTCAACATCAGTCATTGCCGCGAGGCCGTCGTATGTGTTGTCAGCGATTGCCCTGTGGGTGCCGATGTTGAGGAAATCCAACGTTACAAGGATAGCTTGGCGCGCTATACGATGAACGATGAGGAATTGGCCGTCATCAACGCCTCATCCCGTCCTGATGTGGAATTCATTCGTCTATGGACGATGAAAGAGGCCAAGTTGAAGCTGTCTGGAAGTGGAATTATCGATGACATGAAGCATGTATTAGATGGCACAGAGCACTTTTTGACCGTCATCAACGAAGAAAAAGGTTATATTTATAGTGTGATTTCCTGAAAAATGATTATCTTTGCACCAGTAATTGCTTAGAATGTATAACTCGAAAAGACAAAATAACTTAAAACCCCCATTATTATGAATTTAGACGGAAGACGCGAGAGCACTAACGTGGAAGACCGCCGGAGAATGAGCGGCGGTGCAAAGGCCGGTTTAGGTATCGGCAGTATTATCGTTGTGGCCCTGATGGCCTGGATGTCGGGTGGCAACCCCCTCGAGGCCGTGATGCAGCAAGTGGTAGAGAATGGCGGCTTGGGTTCGCTGACGGGTACGAATACCGAGGTGAACGAGGGTCAGCGCGAGTTTACTGAGGAGGAACAGGAGTTGGCCAAGTTCTCCACGCAGATCCTGGCTGGTACGGAGGATGTATGGACTCAGATTTTTGAGGAAGAGGGTGCCACCTATAAGACTCCCACGATGGTGCTCTATACCGATGGTACGCAGACGGCCTGCGGTCAAGGTTCTGCCGCCATGGGACCGTTCTATTGTTCTGGCGACCAGAAGCTTTACATCGACCTGTCGTTCTTCACCACGATGAAGAAGAAGCTGGGTGCCGACGGCGATTTTGCCTACGCCTACGTGATAGCCCATGAAGTGGGTCACCATGTGGAGTATCTGACGGGTACGCTCGACAAAGTTCACGAGCAGATGTCACGCCTCAGTCAGAAGGAGGCCAATAAGCTGAGCGTTCGTCTGGAACTGCTGGCCGACTTTTATGCCGGTGTGTGGGCACATCACGACAACAAGCGTTTCGGTTCGCTGGAGGACGGCGACATCGAGGAGGCTATCAACTGTGCGCAGAAGATAGGCGACGACTACTTGCAGACGAAGGCTCGCGGCTATGCCGTTCCGGAGTCGTTCAATCACGGTACGTCGAAGCAGCGCATGAAGTGGTTCAAGCTGGGATTGGAGACTGGCGACGTTTCGCGCGGCACTACCTTCGAGTGTTCCGATGCAGAGTTGTAACCCCTGAACTCCTATCATAACAATACCGCCGCACTTTCCTTTAGAGATTGGTGCGGCGGTATTATGATTTCTGTATTCCAGTAATTATGCGGCCTTCTTGGCTTTCTTCTCAGTAGTCTTCTTCTCTGAGTCAGTCTTCTTGATGAAGCGGCCTTTCTCGTCGCGGGCGGGAGTAGACTTCTTCTTAGTCGAAGAGGTAATCTTCTTCTCGGTGGCTTTCTTCTCGGTGGTCTTCTTCTCGGCAGCCTTCTTCGTCGTGGTCTTCTTTTCAGCGGCCTTCTTCTCGGTATCAGCCTTCTTTACGAAGCGGCCCTTCTCGTCGCGGGCGGGAGTAGTCTTCTTTTCAGCAGCCTTCTTCGTCGTGGTCTTCTTTTCAGCGGCCTTCTTCTCGGTATCAGCCTTCTTTATGAAGCGGCCTTTCTCGTCGCGCTCGGGAGTAGCCTTTTTCTCAACCTTCTTCTCTACAGTTTTCTTACTGGCGGCAGCGGTTCCGTAGCAGCGTGTACACTCGTGGCGCCCCATATTCTTGGCTTCGGCGACAGAAACGCTCTTCACCTCCTTCGAGTTGGTCAGATAGCTGCATGTCTTGTTCTTGTGGTAGGCAACAGCACCGCTACCAGTGGAAACATAGACGGTTTGTGCGCTCATCGTGGCAACGAGGGCCACCAGGGCAACAAGTGTCATCAGGATTCTTTTCATAATGCATTTAATTTTATGGTTAGACATATATTTGGGGGACAAAGATACGAAATAAGTGAGAGAAAAGCAAAAAAAAATGCTTTTTCTTTTGCTTTTCCGAGCGAAAAGTATCTTCGGTGAAGCCAAAGATACGAAATAAGTGAGAGAAAAGCAAGAAAATAAAAAAAAAATCGTATCTTTGCATTCGATTTTATGATTGACAGGGCTACAATAGACAAGATTCTGGATGCCACCGACATCGTTGAGGTGGTAGGCGAGTTCGTTAACCTCCGCAAGTCGGGGGTTAACTACAAGGGACTGTGTCCGTTCCACGATGACAAGACTCCCTCGTTTATGGTGTCGCCTGCCCGTCAGATTTGCAAGTGCTTCTCCTGTGGTGAGGGTGGCAATGCCGTCAACTTCCTGATGAAGCATGAGCAGATTACTTATCCCGAAGCCCTGCGCTGGCTGGCCAAGAAGTACAATATCGAGATTAAGGAGCGCGAGCTGACCGACGAAGAGAAGCGCGAGCAGAGCGATCGTGAGTCGATGTTGATCGTCAACGAGTGGGCCTGTCAGTATTTTCATGAGATTCTGAAGAACGATGTCGATGGAATGGCCATCGGTCGCCAGTATTTCCGCAGTCGTGGCATTCGCGATGACATCATCGAGAAGTTCCAGTTGGGCTTTTCCCTCTCGAAGCGTGATGCACTCTGTAACGAGGCCCGTCGTAAGGGTTTCAAGGACGAGTTTCTGGTGAAGACGGGGCTGGCTGTTCAGAATGAACGCGGCATGTACGACCGCTTTGCCGGGCGTGCCATCTTCCCCTGGTTCAACGTCAGCGGCAAGGTGGTGGCCTTCGGTGGCCGCAAACTTGATGCTGCCACGAAGGGTATCCAGCAGAAGTATGTCAACTCGCCCGACTCGGAGATCTATCACAAGGAGCGCGAGTTGTACGGTATCTTCCAGGCCAAGAAGGCTATCGTAAAGGAGGATTGCGTCTATATGGTGGAGGGCTATACCGATGTCATTGCCATGCACCAGTGCGGCCTTGAGAATGTGGTGGCCAATTCGGGTACGGCGCTCTCCACCCACCAGATACGGCTACTCCACCGGTTCACGCAGAACATTGTGCTGCTCTACGATGGTGATGAGGCCGGCATCCACGCTGCCATGCGTGGTACCGACATGCTGCTCGAAGAGGGCATGAACATCAAGGTGCTGCTGTTGCCCGACGGCGACGATCCCGACTCCTTTGCCCGCAAGCACACCGCACAGGAGTTCAGCGACTATATCAAGAGTCATCAGACCGACTTCATTCAGTTCAAAACCGATGTGCTGCTTCGCGGAGTCAGCGACCCCGTCAAGCGTGCCGAAGCCATCAACAGCATCATGCATTCAGTAGCCGTTATTCCCGACCCCATCGTGCGTGCCGCCTATATCAGCGACTGTTCCCACCGGCTTGGCATCAATGAGCGAACGCTGATCACGCAAGTCAACAAATATATTGCTGAGGCCAAAGAGGCTCCTGTCCCCCTTGCATCCACCCCTGTGGGGACAAATAATGACGGTGGATCCGTTCCCTCCCCCCAAGGGGGGATAGAGGGAAGCTTCGATTCTTCCTCCCTTCGTGGAGATGGAGGAGAACGCATCGAGCGTTTGCTCATTCAGGCCGTCATCCGGCATGGACATGAGGTCATCTTCGATGATTTGGAAGACGAAGACGGCCAGCCCGTGAAGCTGAACGTTGCCCAGTATATCGACTACGACCTGTCGCAGGACGGTCTTCTGTTCTCCAGCGACCTCTACCGCCGCGTGCTCCGCGAGGCCGTAGAGCATTCCGCAGAAGCTGGTTTCGAGGCCGACCGCTATTTCCTGCAGCATCCCGACCCAGAAGTCAGCCGCCTTGCCTCACAGCTTGCCATTGACCGCCACCAGCTCTCGCGCAGCTTCGAGATGCAGGTCAGCACTACAGGACTGCGCCAGCAGGTCACCCATCTTGTGCTCGACTATCGCATGTCTATCATCAACGCCCACCTCAAAGAACTGCAGCGTCAGTTGAAAGCTGCCGGTTCCTCTACCGACCTGAACCACATGCGCCAGCTCATGCTCGACTACAAGCAGACCCAGGAGCTGCGCAATGCCCTTGCCCGCCAGCTCGGCAGCGACGTCGTCGTTACGTCGTGAAGCCACAGAATTACCGTGAATTGCCATGAATTGTTCAATAACCCTTCCACCGTGTACTCCCCAATGTACCTACTGTGAATTTAATCTATATAAAAAAGGTGAGGGAGAGTGAACAGTATTTCGGAAAGTTTTTGTACCTTTGTGGCCGAAATTGGTTTTAAATTATGGGGGGTACACATAATAAAGAAATTGATTTTAAGGCAATCAGTCTCTTTGCTGGGGCTGGTGGCTGTTCTCTCGGATTCTCGCAATATGGTGTGAATATCCTTGCTGCATACGATGTGTGTAAAGAAGCCGTTGATACCTACAATTATAACTTCGAAGGACAGAAAGGCCGTATCGAAGATTTGTCAATTTGTGATTTCCGTGCCATACGTGACAGTTTGGGATTGCAAAGGGGAACACTCGATTTGATTATTGGTGGTCCACCATGTCAAGGCTTTACAACTGCAGGCAAACGTTCAGAGGATGACTCTCGAAATCAGTTGTTGGCAAACTATGTCAGTGCTTTGAAAGAGTTTTATCCTCGTTGGTTTATGATGGAGAACGTTGAAGGCATCCTAACTACAATAAATGGGGATTTTTTGGTTGATTGTATCCAGGGGATGATTTCATTAGGCTACACAGTCTATATGAAAAAAGTCTATATGCAGGAATTTGGTATCCCACAGCGTCGTAAACGTGTAATTATTGTCGGCAATCGTGAAGGTAAATCTTTCGATTTCCCAAGACCAATAACCATGGCTAGTGGAAGGATTTATAAAAACGGAAGTGAAACATTGCGCGATGCTATTGCTGATATTGAGGAAATTGATATACCAGAAATCAACCATATCAGGAAAAAAGAGAGCGGCATCCAATATGAAAGGATATGCGCATTGCATGAAGGACAGACGATGAAGGACCTACCAAAGGAGCTTCAGCATAAATCATTCGCAAAGCGTGCTGCAAGAAGAGTCTGCGATGGTACACCTTCCGAAAAAAGAGGTGGTTCACCTTCGGGTATGAAAAGACTGATTTACGACGAGCCGTCTTTAACTATAACAGGGTCGGCCACTTCAGAGTTTATTCACCCCACCCAAAATCGAATGCTGACCGTGCGTGAATGCGCAAGGATACAAACATTCCCAGATGAATTCCGTTTCTTCGGCAGTGATCCCCAACAAATGCAACAAATCGGAAATGCTATTCCCCCTTTGTTTGCTAATCAGATGGCGGCTCAGATTTATATGTGCGACCAGAAAGCATCTAAATCATTTCCGCAAGGTTTGATGTGGTACAACGTCACGAAGTCTTCAGCAATGAGTCCTGCATTAGCTGCGACCTGCCACAAATTAGATAGAATGTTAGTAAGTAACCAATTCCTGTTTTAAGTATGAACCAATCTCAGAAAGTGTTTTACCGCCAGTTCTCACAACACGGGACAGGTGACGCTAAAGTTGAAATATCGCCGAGTGAAGTAGCCTTGTTGCTGTTTATTGCCTATCACGACATTCATGGCACCTATCCTTCACGGCAATTTCCTGCAATAATCAAACTGGCAGAAAAAGGATTCTATCAGATGTCTTTCGCAGAGATAAACAAGTTGCCTGAGATGACTGCTGATGAGAGTTTTGAATTGATGGAAAGTGCTGGGGTTACAGATGTTAGCGACATCATTTATTTGTATCTGAAGAACCTTTCCGACTTGTACCGAAGACGATATAAGTATGATAAGATTCTCCAGAATCAGCCTTTCCCCAATGCTGACCAAGTAGCTCCAAGAAGTCTATTGGAATATGGTAAGTGTGACGATTCGCTTTTGGCAACATGGCTGGAATGGCGTAAATGGTTCTTTGACATAGATAACAGAAGTGGTCAGGAAACAGGCTATGTGTTTGAACCAATTCTTGCGAGTTGTCTTGGTGGCGTTTCTGTCTCTCATACCAGTTCTCCTGTAAAAAGAATCAACGATAGCGGGCGAAGAACAAATGAAGGCCGTCAAGTCGATTGTTATATTGAGGAGGCAAAAGAGGTCTATGAGTTAAAGATGCGTGTAACTATTGCAGCAAGTGGACAAGGTCGCTTCAAAGAAGAAATGTCTTTCCCTCATGAGGCAAAAGCATCAGGGCTGACACCGATATTGGTTGTTTTTGATGAAACTGAGTCGGCACTTTTGACTAAACTGAAAGCCCAGTTCAAGAAGTACGGTGGTAAATGCTTTATCGGGCAGGCAGCTTGGAATATGCTCTATCAGAAAGCAGGGAAGGAAATGAGTCTGTTTATTCAAAAATACATTTACCCACCCGTAGAGGCTATGGGTCGATTTATTGACAGCAATCCGCAGACTATTCAGATAGAGAATCAAGGGCATGAGATAATCATTAGCGACAATAAGAATAAATACATCATAAATAGAAAACAATGAAGGATATACTATTGTCGAAATAGGCAGTAGACTTTAGTTTTTAAGAAACGGCCAACATTTTATGTTTTTAATTCAAAAAAGTCTCAATTTGTTGTGGAAAATATATTTTCGTGAGTAAATATAGATGCACTTTGAAATAGTTTTCGTACCTTTGTAGCCTCAAAAAAGGGAAAGATGAGACCACTGATACTGATATCAAACGATGACGGCTACGAGGCCAAGGGCATCAACTGTCTGATAGAGATGGTAAGAGGAGTGGCCGACGTGCTGGTGTGCGCTCCGGAAGGACCGCGCAGTGGAATGGCCTGCGCCTTCTCGGCCACACAACCGCTGATGCTGACGCTGCGGCGGAAAGAGGAGGGAGTGGAGGTATGGTCGTGCAACGGCACACCAGTTGACTGTGTGAAGATGGCACTGGCCGAGCTGACACAACGGCGGCCGGACATGGTGATAGGAGGCATCAACCACGGTGACAATGGCTCGGTGAACACACACTACAGCGGCACGATGGGTGTGACGGTAGAGGGGTGCCTGAAATACATTCCCTCGGTGGCCTTCTCGCTGTGCGACCACAGGGCAGATGCCGACTTCGGACCCCTGCGCCCCTACGTGGTGGAGCTGACCAAAAGGGTGCTTGCCGAGGGCTTGCCCAAGGGCGTATGCCTGAATGTGAACTTCCCCCTGCTCACCTCTTTCAAGGGTGTGCGCGTATGCCGAATGGCACAGGGCACCTGGTATAACGAGACGATGAAGTACCACCACCCGCGAGGCTACGACTATTGGTGGATGGTGGGGCACTACCGCAACGATGAGCCTGACGCAGAAGATACCGACAACTGGGCACTGCAGCACGGCTATGTGGCCATCACACCTACCCGCACCGACGTGACGGCATACGAGGCGATAGACCTGCTGAACGGCTGGCAGTTGTAAAGGGCGGCAACATATTTTTCATCTTTCATCTTTCATCTCCAATGAAATACTACCTGATAGCCGGAGAGGCCAGCGGCGACCTGCATGCCTCGCACCTGATGAGTGTACTGAAAGACCGCGACGAAGAGGCACAGTTCCGCTTCTTCGGAGGTGACATGATGGCTGCTGTGGGTGGCACGCGCGTCAGGCACTACCGTGAGCTGGCCTATATGGGGTTTGTGCCCGTCATGCTGCACCTGCCCACCATCCTGAGGAATATGCGGATGTGCAAACGCGACATCCAACAGTGGCAGCCCGACGTGGTGATACTGGTCGACTATCCCGGCTTCAACCTCAAGATAGCGCACTTCGTACATGCGGAGGGCATCTGCCCCGTCTACTACTACATCGCCCCGAAGATATGGGCGTGGAAGGAGTACCGCATCAAGAACATCAAGCGCGACGTAGACGAGCTGTTCTCCATTCTGCCCTTCGAGGTAGACTTCTTCGAGGGCAAGCACGGCTATCCTATCCACTATGTGGGAAATCCGACGGCTGCGGAGATAGCCCCCCTTATATCCAAAGCCCCCCTTACATCCCCCCTTGGGGGGAAAGATAGCGGCGGCGGTGATGGCTTCGGTTCTTCCCCCTCTCGGAACGACAGAGGGGGGATTCTTGCTTTGCTGGCAGGCTCACGCACGCAGGAAATCAAGGACAACCTGCCCGCAATGATTGAGGCTACGCGCCATCTGGCCGGACAGTATGACATTGTGGTGGCCGGTGCTCCCGGCATTGCCCCCGACTACTACCGGCAGTTCCTGGAGGGCAGTTCCGTGCGCCTCGTTGTCAACGAGACCTTCCACCTGCTCTCACAGGCCACCGCCGCCCTCGTCACCAGTGGTACGGCAACCCTCGAGACCTGTATGTTCCGGGTGCCGCAGGTGGTGTGCTACAAGACTCCGCTGACGTGGCTGACGGGATGGATGAAGCGCCATGTGCTGAAGGTGAAATACGTGTCGCTGGTGAACCTGATTGCTGGTAGGGAAGTGGTGAGGGAACTGGTGGCCGACACCTTCAGCGTTGAGAATATCCGCCGCACGCTGGAGACCATCCTTCCCGGTGGCAGCGACCGTGAGCGCATGCTCGCCGACTATGAGGAGGTGCATCGCCTGCTGGGCGACAGCCATGCTCCCGCGGTGGCCGCCGACATCATGCTGCGACTGCTGAAAGAGAAAAAGGTAAAGGAGGACGTTCAGAAGACGATGTAACGCCCCTGCTGCTGCATGAACACAGCCTCGTGGGCGGCCTGCTGGCAAATCCACGCCTCTTCCTCCGTGATGGTTTCCGGATAGTATTTGTTGCCGTCGACGATACGCCCCGTGAGCACTTCGCACCACGTACAGGCGGCCGTATAGCGCCCCAGCGTCAGAGAGAGATGCCGGCCGTCGCGGTTCAGGATGTCGCCCATACGGTAGCGCGCCAGCTGGATGGCGGTGCCTGAAGGGATGATGACGCTCAGGCCTACGACAGGCAGTACCTGCTGTACCACGTTGATGATGGCACGGTACATCTTGCGCTGGTCATTGTCGTAAGGCTGGAAAATGTCGCTCACAAAGTCTTGTGCGTAGGCCCATGTCATGTGCCACATAAAGGCAACGTGCAGGTTGGTGGTATAGCTCTGTACCAGCCGCTTCAGCTGGGCCAGATGCGTGTAGCTCTCCGGGATTCCCGACAAGGGGCTGGATTGCTGGAGGGTGATGATGTCCCACTGCTCGTCGCGGATGATGTGCTGCAGGTCGGTATCTTTGCGGTTAGCCCTCACGCCTCCTACTATCTTTCGGTATTCGTATTCGGCCTTGCCCGTCAGCAGATTGTCGTAATGGCGGTCGATGGAGCAGCCGCCGATGTAGGCGTTGCCGATGACCAGCGAGTCGCCCTGTGCCGCCGCCAGCTCATAGAGGTACTGCTCCACGGCATCTACCGAGAAGCTGTTGCCGATAGCCAGCACCTTGACGACTTTGGCACTGAATGGTAGAAAAGTAAAAAGGAATACGAGTAAGATGACAGCCTTCTTCATGCTTATCTCTCCTTCCTTGCGGCCTTGCGCAGCTTGCGGACAGCCACATCCCTTATCTGGCGCACACGCTCGCGCTTCAAGCCCAGCAGGTTGCCTATCTCGGCCATTGTCATACGCTCGGCTCCCACACCGTAGTAGCGGCTCACCACCGACTGCTCGCGCTCGTTGAGCACGTGGATGGCCTGAATCAGGTCGTCGGCCAGCGCATCAGCCTCTACCTGCTGGTCGGCTTTCACGGCATTGACATCCTCCAGCACGTTGAGCAGTGTGTAGTTGTTGCGGCTCCCTACAGGCAGCGACTCGTCGGTAGAGCGCACGTTGGCATCGCTCTCCAGACGGCTGATGGCCGCCTCGATGCTCCTGCGGATGTAGGGTGCGGCAAAGGTGACGAAGGGCTTGCCGCGCGAGGCATCGTACTTCTCGGCAGCCTTGATGAGTCCTATGGAACCCTCGCTGACGAGGTCGTCGCCGTCGAGCAGCTCGCTATGGTACTGTCGCGCCAGCGTCACCACATAGCCCATCGTCTCGGTAATCAGTTTCTCCTTGTCGTTCATCGTATGCCAGTTCATTGTACTTCAGCAGCAGGTGCCAGTTCATTGTACTTCAGCAGCCAGTGCTAATCGTTGTACTTCAGCAGCAGGCGCTTGACCAGTCGACCGTACTCCTTGATGACATTGTCAGGCCACGGGCCGGTAGCTGTAGCACGCGGCAGCAGCATTGAGCACGACTCGTTCTTGTCGCTGATGCTCCAGCATATCCAGCTGATGCCCAGCCGCTCGCACATCTGTATCCACTGCTCCTCGCTGACGGGGTCGATCTTGCCGTCGCCAGAGGCTTCGGTGGCTCCGCTCTCGGAGATGAACACGGGAATGCCGCTCTTCACGGCTGCCTCGGTGCGCTGGCGGAGATAGTCGCCGTGAGTGGCAGCATAGAAGTGGACGGTGTACATGATGTTGGAGAAACCCGTCAGCGGACTATCTGCCACCAGGTGGATGTCTTGGTCCCAATGCGGACACCCTACCAGGATAATGTTGTCGGGGTCGTGCTGGCGGATGGCACCAATCACCTCTGCGGCATACTTCTTCAGGTCGGCCCACGTGTCCTCCACCGGCTCGTTGTAGATCTCGTAGATGACGTGAGGATACTTGCCGTACTTCTGGGCCATACGGCCGAAGAACTCCTTTGCCTCCTCGGTCTTCGTCAGATGGGAGTGCCAGTCGATGATGACGTACACGTTCTGCTTGATGGCCGACTCGATGACGGGAGTCATACACTGCATGGCGAATTCCGGATTCTCCAGGTAGTTGTCTTCTATCATAATGCCCATGGCGGCACGCACCACGGAGCAGTGCCAGTCTTCCTTCAGCGTCTGCACCACCTTCTTGTTATAGAAGCGGGGCCACAGGTTGTGCCATCCTAAGCTGACACCCCGCAGGATGACGGGTTGTCCCTGCTGGTCGCACAGCTGTGCTCCCTTGACTTGCAACTGGCCATATCGCTTCACGGGGGCTTGCGCGTTGGCATGGAATGCACACATAAAGAACAATAAAATCGTTATCAGTTTCTTCATAGTTAGTCTTTATAATTCGTGAAATTCGTTTAATTCGTGGTTAAAACAAAGATAAAGTATAGAGGTACACGACGGCAGCGGGAATAGCCATCAGCGAAGAGTCGAAACGGTCGAGCATCCCACCATGTCCCGGCAGGATGTTTCCGCTGTCCTTCACGCCTAAGGTGCGCTTCATCAGACTCTCTACCAGGTCGCCCCAGGTGCCGAAGAGCACTACCACCAACCCCAGTCCCAGCCAGGCAGGCAGCGTCAGCATGCCATCGTCGTAGTAGCTGGCCAGCCACGCGGCTCCCAGCACAAAGACGGCACCGCCGATGCTTCCCTCCCACGACTTGGCGGGCGAGATGCGCGGAAACAGCTTGTGTCGGCCAATGAGCGACCCCACGCAGTAGGCTCCTGTATCGTTCACCCACAGGAAGACGAAAATGCTCAGCGGCAGCAGCGTGTTGAAGGCCACCTGACCGCCCGGCGTTGCTGTGAATGCCAGCACGTTGAGCAGCGAGAAGGGTAGGGCGATGTACATCTGTGCCAGCATCGTGTAGGCCCAGTCGTTGATGGGGTCTTCCTGTTTGAGGTACAGCTCGGCCACCAGCAGGTAGATGATGGTGACGAGGTAGGGGATGAACACCACCGACTTGGCGGCACCGCCATACAGGTCGCTGCAGAAGTAGGTCATGGCGAAGAAGAAGTATACGCCCGCCACGGTAGAGATGAAGCGGTTGACCGTTACGCCGGGGCGCTGGTTCACCAGTCCGGTGAACTCCCAGATGGTCATGCCTGTCACGATGCTGAACAGCAGCACCATCGCGTCGGGGCGCAGAAACGAGGCAACGATAGCTGCCACAAAGATAATGCCTGTGATGGTTCTTACGATGAGATTCTTCATAGGAGTAATGATGGGGTTTCGTTAGTCTTGGGGGGTGCCTGGCTCCGGGCTTTCCGGATTGTCCGGGCTTTCCGGTTTTTCCGGAGATTCCGCTAATAGTCCCAGCTCTTTTGCTCTGCGCTCGGCCATTGCCTCGGCTTCGGCGCGCTGCTGGGCTTCCAACAGCTCTTCGGCACGACTCGTCCAGGGACGCTTGCCGAAGATCTTCTCCACGTCGTCGGCAAAGATGACCTCGCGCTCCACCAGCAACTGAGCCAGCTGGGCGTGGCCGTCTTTGTGTTCCGTCAGGATATCCTTGGCGCGGGCATACTGCTCGCCAATCATGCGCTGCACCTCTTCGTCCATGATGCGGGCCGTAGTTTCTGAGTATGGTTTCTGGAATGCGTATTCCTGGTTGTTGTAGTAGTTGACGTTGGGCAGTTTGTCGCTCATGCCGGCGTAGGCCACCATCGCGTAGGCCTGCTGCGTTGTACGCTCCAGGTCGTTCATCGCTCCCGTCGAGATATGTCCGATAAACAGCTCTTCGGCAGCCCGGCCTCCGAGCAGCGAGCACATCTCGTCGAGCATGGCCTCTTTGGTTTGCAGCACGCGCTCTTCGGGCAGATACCATGCGGCACCCAAGGCGCGCCCTCGCGGTACGATGCTCACCTTCACCAGCGGATTGGCAAACTCGGTGAACCACGAGATGGTGGCATGTCCGGCCTCGTGGATGGCTATCGAGCGCTTCTCGGCTTCCGTCATCACCTTCGTCTTCTTCTCCAAGCCGCCGATGATGCGGTCTACGGCGTCGAGGAAGTCTTGCTTGCCCACCTTCTCACGGTTGAAGCGGGCGGCTATGAGGGCTGCCTCGTTGCAGACGTTGGCGATGTCGGCCCCTGAGAAACCAGGAGTCTGACGAGCCAGGAAGTCTACGTCCAGGTTCTCGTCGAGCTTCAGGGGTTTCAGATGTACGTTGAACACCTCACGGCGCTCGTTGAGGTCGGGCAGGTCGACGTGTATCTGGCGGTCGAAGCGTCCGGCACGCATCAGTGCCGAGTCGAGCATGTCGGCACGGTTGGTGGCGGCCAGTGTGATGATACCGCTGTTGGTGCCGAAGCCGTCCATCTCTGTCAGCAGTGCGTTCAGCGTGTTCTCGCGCTCGTCGTTGCCGCCCATAGCGGGATTCTTCGAACGGGCACGTCCCACGGCATCTATCTCGTCGATGAAGATGATGCAGGGAGCCTTCGACTTGGCTTTTTCAAATAGGTCGCGCACGCGCGATGCACCCACGCCCACGAACATCTCTACAAAGTCGGAACCCGACATCGAGAAGAACGGCACGCCAGCCTCACCGGCAACGGCCTTGGCCAGCAGCGTCTTACCGGTTCCCGGAGGACCCACCAGCAGGGCACCCTTGGGAATCTTGCCACCCAGGTCGGTATATTTCTGCGGGTTCTTCAGGAAGTCTACTATCTCCTGCATCTCCTGCTTGGCACCAGCCTGTCCGGCCACGTCCTTGAAGGTGATGCCCAGTTCGCCGCCTTTCTCATACATCTGTGCCTTCGACTTGCCGACGTTGAAGAGTCCTGCCCCTCCAAAGCCCGCACCGGCACCGCCGCCCATGCGTCGCATGATGAACATCCACACCATGATGATGCCTCCGAAGAAGAGGATGTTCATCAGCAGGGAGCTGAAGAACTCGTTGTCCTTGCTGTTGTCGTAGGAGAACTTGCCGGCGAAATGCCCCTCGTTGCGGGCTTTCTCGATAAACTGCTCCACCTGGTCGACGCTGCCGATGTCTACCGACACGCTCGGATTCTTACCCGTCTGCTGCACGCCCTGATGGAACACGTCGCGGATATGTTCCGGCTTGACGTACATCTGCAGCGAACTGCTGTTCTTGTTGACTACAATCTCGTTGGCATACCCTTTCTCCACCATCGTCTTGAAGTCAGAGTAGGTGGTCTTGGTCTTCATGCTGGACTCTTCCTTGCCCATTGTGAAGTACGAAATCATCAAGGCAATAATCACCAGACCATAGATCCAGTTCATATTGAAGCGGGGCATGTTCATCTGCGGCCCCTTATTGGGATTATTATTCTGTTCCAACTTTAATCTTTAATTTTTAATCTTCAATGTTCAATGTTCAATGTTCAATGTTCAATGTTCAATGTTGTTCAGTCTAAATCCGGAACGTGCGTCAGCTCGGCATCGTCCCACAGATGTTCCAGGTCATAGTAGTCGCGCACATCGGGCAGGAACACGTGAACCAGCACATCGCCATAGTCCATCGCCACCCATTGGGCATTCTCCAGGCCCGCTACTTTCGTGGGTTTCTCGCCCAGTTCCTTGTTGGCAAAGTCGCCTATCGACTCGGTAATGGCCTCCACCTGGGCCGGTGACGACCCCTGGCAAATGACGAAATAACTGCAGATGGCACCGTCAATCCCCTGAAGGTCGGCTACGACGATGCGCGAGCCTTTCTTTTCCTGTATTCCTTTCTTGATGGTTTCTACTAACTGTGATATTTGTTCCATGAATTATCTCTAAACGTTCATTTTTGAGCTACAAAGATACACCTTATTATTGATAAAATGTATGTTCTGCCACTTTTTTTCGACTTTTTTATAAAAAAAATGCGATTTTTTTTGTTGTTTCAGAAAAAAGCACTACCTTTGCAGCGCATTTCGAGCAAATGCCCTCAGATTGGGGTATGGTGTAATGGTAACACTGCAGATTCTGGTCCTGCCTTTCCTGGTTCGAGTCCGGGTACCCCAACAAAAGAGAATTGCCAAGTCGTTGTAACATCAACAGCTTGGCAATTCTCTTTGTGATATAGTTTTTTTACAAGTCTAATACCCCAGGCTCTCACCGACGAGCACTACGATGTGGCGGCCTTTGGGGGAGTTCCGCAGGAAGTGGACGTAGTTGCAGATGGATTCGGGCGATTTGCAGTTGTGGCAGATGCCGTCCGTCTGGCAGGGCGTCTTGATGTCGAAGCGTGCGGCATTGATGGGCGATGCCGTACTTCTGGCCCTTGCGAGGGCGGCCTCTACCGTCTGTGCCACTTTGTTGAGACCGACGACGAAGATGACCTTTTTCGGTCCCCAGGTGATGGCGGCCACGCGGTTGCCGTTGCCGTCGATGTTCACGATGACGCCATCCTCAGAGAGGGCGTTGGCACTGGTGAGGTAGACATCCGTCGAGAATGCCCGCAGATACATGGCCTGCTTCTCCTCCGGCGTCTCCACCAGGTCGCGGTCCAGCACCTGCAGCGTTCCCCGGCTCTTCAGCACAGCGGGAATGCCCATGTCGCGGACGGTCATCGTGCCGCCCCAAGTGACGGAGCTGCCGTCGGGTATCAGTGCTGATACCTTCTTGACAGCTTCCTCGCTGGTGGGACAGTAGAAACCTTCTATGTGTCGTTGCTTCAGGTTCTTGATGATGGTCTGTGCAAGACGTTCGTTTCGTAGTTCTGTTGGTGTCATGTCTTCAATTATATAATCGGGGATTGCTTACCGGCGGATGATGAAATCGTCGGGTGCGATGGGTGCGGTGGGCAGGTTGCCGCTCTGGCTTCTGCGTCTTGCCGTAGTGGCGTTGGCATAGTCTACGTAGCGGGCCAGGAAGTCCATGATCTGCTGCTTGTCCTCGGCACTGAAGTGCTCCGGATTGTTCAAGTCCTGGTTGTGTACGCCCCGCTGTCCGATGAGCAGCATCGACTTTTCCTTGTTGATCTTGTCGGGGCGTGCTCCCGTCCAGGGGTCACCCTGTGCATAGTAGAACAGGATGGGGCGGTCGGTGTTGGGTATGAAGTTCTCGCGGATATCCTTCATCTTCGTATTGTCGTAAGTGCTGTAGAGCCATGTGTCCTGTTCGAACAGGCCGGAGGGGTTGTCGTTGACGGGTAATGGCCCTCCCAGCAGGCTCTCATAGCGGCTGAAGTCATACGTAAGCTGTCCCAGTTGCTTGGCCGTCTGGATGTAGTAGGGGTACGTATCGCTTCCCTTCCAATAGTAGTCTTCCTTGTCTTCTGCCGGAGCCATCGGTGAGTTGTAGCGCCAGAGTCCGTTCTTTTCCAATTCGGCGCGGAAGTAGATGTAGTCGAGGATGACCGTCGAATCGGCAGTTGCCGAGGGAATGTTCAAGGCGCGTTCCTTGGCGGTGTTATAGGAGAACTGGGTGAAGAAGAAGCTCGCCAGACTAAAGACGTATGAGTAGGGGTCTGCGTAGAACGGAGCTTTCTGTTCGGGATGCAGTGCCAGTATCTGCGCATTGTAGTCGTTGCACATTTTTTCGTAGGTTGCGTAGACCTCATCGCTGCCCAGCAGCCTGTAGTACAGGTTGTGCATGTTCTCGCGCTCGGCATCGCTTCCCGACTCGTTGTCGAGATAGGTGCCCACCGGCAGGTAGTAGAGCGAGGTCATGAAGGGCGAGCAGAACACGGTGGTGACGGTCATGTCGTCGGGATAGAAGTAGCGGTAGAAGAGCGATGTCATACCGTCCTTGCTGGTTCCTGTGCTGACCCACTCCTTGGGCAGCAGCGGCTTCAGGGCCTGGAAGATGGCGTGATGGTCGGCAGCGGCCTGTTCGATGGTCAGATAGTCCCAGCGCGTATCGTTCAGATTCTTGGAGTCGCCGAAGTAGCGGTGCTCCACGATAATCAGGTTGGCATCCATGTTGTAGGCAATGTCAAGGTAGCCCATATTCTTCCAGCCGTCTGACACGTTGTAGCCACTGGTGTACATCACGGTGGGGCGGTCGAATCCCTTGAAGAAGATGAGTGCCTTCTGCCTCATCGTCCCTGCCGAGGGGTTGTTGTGGTCGATGGGCTGGTTGAAGAACACCTCGTAGAACTCCTTGTATTCTTCCGAGGCGTTATTTGGCGTAAAGGCTTCCATGCTGGCCAGGTTGCTCACCGTCTTCAACTTGTCGCCAAGCGTCTGCGTGACGAACGGTGATTTGTCTGAGGGGTCTGTCGCGGGGTTGTCCAGGTTGCTGGAACAGGATGCCAGTGCGAGTAATGCCACTGCCAGCATCCAGATTTTCATGCTTTTTCTGTTCATATTGTTATTTTTTTTATTGGTGATTGTGCTACAAAATTGTTGTTTGCGCTACAAAATTACACTATTTGTACAAAACCGCCAAATAATTCTACGAAAAATTGATTTTGTTGCAACATGTGCAATAGTTATTTCACCATACAAATTTGTTGAAAAACTGATTAAGCCTACATAAATCGCGAAAAACCCTTTGTACATCGGCATTACAGCTATGTAGGCTGCCTGTAAAAGCCTACATGCAGCCTACATAAATCGGGCAAAAATAGGGTGTCTCGTCCTCTTCGCCAACCATCGGTTTGTTGGAATAAAGCATACATTCACATCAGTAAACAGCCTCTTTATTACGGTAACCTGCATGGTTACTGACAGTAACCCAGAAGGTTACTGCAAGTAACCTCCAAAGGTACTGTTGTGGAACAGGTTGATAACCAGTAAGATAAATACAAATCCGCTGAATAATATTCGCTAAATAATCCGATTATGTAGGCTTTATGTAGGCTTATGCAGGCAGCCTACATAAATTAACGCTTTGATAATAAGCAAGATAACACGCTTTATGTAGGCTTAACCTACTTTTTATCATTCTCTATTAGCAAAAATGATTTTATTATCACACTAAATGCCTTGCGAATGGTGACTCACCAATCGCTAGTTCCTCTAATGGAGAAAAAAACAGAGAAAACCATTATCGTATAATTCGTTGTTCTACGTTGTTCTACGAAAGCGTTTACGGAAAATATTGCGCTGTTTCTTTTGGAGATTTGATTTAAATCAATTACCTTTGCACTCGATTTCGCCCGTCATGGGCAATGAATACCGCCGCAGAGGCTCCGGCCGCGTGGCACACATCGTGGGTAAAATAGAGTCGTGATGATTCTACGCTCCTTTTGTATAATAATGTACGCGAGGGCAGCCCAACCGAAAAAGCAATTTCTTTATTTACTAACAATTTTAATTAAACAAACAAAAAAAATGAAAAAGAAAATTTTTACTTTATTGACGCTTGCGCTGTGCGTGTGCAGCGGGGCGTGGGCAGACAAACTTGGTTTTACGAGTACTAAAACAGATGGGAATATTAACCCGCCTACAGTAACCACACAAGACCATGTAACTGTTGCTATTGCTCGTGGCAGTCAAGATACGGGTAATAGTAAGGGAAGTATGTACTGGGGATCAACAACTGCCCTCACTTATGGAACTGGTATTAATGTCAAACAAGAACGCACAAAGTATAATGGAGCTGCACTTGCAAAAGCTACATTGAACGACAATGTTTGGACAGGTGCCAGTTTTGCCATAGCTTCAGGATACAAGTTTACAGTAACTGATATTCAAGTTGATGTTGCTGGACAGGACTATGTATGGAAGTATAGACTCGAGGTCGTAAATGGTGATGGTACAGTAGAATACACTGCAAATGGGACTGTAGAAACTCCAAAAAATGCCAGTAAGCGACAAGTTACAGCAACGGGCAAATCTATTGTCCTTACGGGAACTTCGTATGTAAAACTCTATTATTGTTTGAATACAACATCAAGCGACTCCAAGTACATGTATATCCCAGAACTCTACCTTACTGGTACTGTCGAAGCGAATGTGCAGACTAAATACACCAAGCCAACTGTTGTTCAGGGGGCCTATAACCAGGTTAATGGTACTTATGCCGTAACGTTGGGTGTTCAGAATGATGAAGATGGAAAAATCAATTATACTGTAGGTACCGGAGAAGAAGTGACGGGTGCAGCCTCAGGCACTGTGATCAATGTTGCCCCAAGTACAACCGTTACTGCATACGTTACAGGTGCTACCTATTCGAATTCTGATAATACAGAGCTTACAACATCTGCCGCTCCCAAACTGGCTACACCGACTTATACCATTACTGGTTATAATCTGGCTACAAACCTCTATACACTGACGCTCTCAGCAGCCGCAGGTGACCTCTACTATACTGTTGGTGGTGGTTCCGCAACGGCATACAGTAGTGCTCTGACACTGGCTCCTGGTACAGCCGTCACCGCATACGCCACACAGACCAACATGACACAATCGGACAACTTGGGGTTCGATGTACCTGCTGCTCCTGTGGGTGCCACAAGTACCACACCTACTACCGAAAGTACGTATTCTAGCAATGTAAGCTATAGCATTGGTGGTATCACCATTCCTGGTGCATGTATTGCTGGACAAATATCTTCAGGTACCACTCCCATCAATAATTCTATCAAGACACGCTGCAACCAAAGCCTGTCTGACAGCAAGGTAGGCTTCTATGTAAATGTTGATCCTGGTTACACAATAACATCTATCAGCATTGAAGGTTGCTCTAACCAGACGGCTGGCAATACATGCACAGCAGTATATGTAGATGGAGTTGCAGTCGGAGGGTTCTCTCCGGTGGATCTTCCTTTAGCCGAAAAAGACGGTTCAACAGGTACTATCACTGTCAACGATATTGCAGCCACCAACAAAATTGAATTTGCTTTTGAAAACAACTATCAAGGCCAGATGAATATCACTGTTACCAGTAAGATAGCTGCTGACTTTGCTTTAGGGTCACTCGTTTCCGGATTTAACAAAGCATTCTCTACTTTCTGCGCTCCACGGAACTTTACTATTACTGGTGCTACTGCCTATAAAGCAGGATTGAGCGGTACCACGCTGACCCTGACTGCTTTGGATGGTATAATTCCCGCTAACGAGGGTGTCATTATCGCAGGCGACGCTTCTGCCGCATACGCTATTAGCTATGTTTCCGATGTCGCTACGGCCGATGTGACAGACAATGATCTTCAGGGTGTAACGGTACGTACCGAAACTAGCGCGCTTGCCGGTTCGTCTACGCTGTTGGCACTGAATAGCACTGCAGCTACATTCCAGGAGTATACTGGTACTAACTTCCCCGCCTGCAAGGCATATTTGCTGACAGATACGCCAGCACGTGAGATGAGTCTTGAGTTTGCCGATAATAACACTACGGCCATCAAGGCTATTGACAGCAACAATGATATTACAGTGAAGAAGTATCTGAAGGATGGTCGCTTAGTCATTAAGTCTGCCAATGGCGAGTTTAATGTAGCAGGTACTCGCATCAAGTAAAAAACAGGAATAGGTATAAACATCAAAAAGAAAAAACATGAAAAAGAAGATATATATTCAGCCCATTTTGGAAGAAATCAAATTGAATGCGAAAAGTGTGATTATGTCTGGATCAAATCCCGCAGTGGATCCCACTAGCTCTTTTAGCGATGAAGGCATTGTCGGTTCGCGCGAATACGGTTTTATTTTTGACGACATGTAAACTGTTCAGGCCAGTTTTGGCCATTGTAACAACAACATCGAACAATAATTCAAGTACAAAGTAGCGATGCCGCCAGTCTGTGAGGACTGGCGGCATCAATTCTTCATACGCCGCAAGTTTTTTGCCGAATTCCTTTGTCGTTTCAAAATTATTCTCTAATTTTGCAGAAAATATAAGTCTCGCAAGATTATAAGGTATGGAAGAGAATGATGTAATGATGGTGTCTGAGCCTCTGGCTGCAACACTGAGTGAGAGTGTTAGCAGAAGTGGATTGCTAGGACAGGTAATGCGGTTAAGCCGTCCTGACAAGATTGCTCTGATAGCATATCTGAAAAGCGAAATAGAGAAGGACGAGCCTTTTAAAACCGATGAGTTTGGTAGGATTATGCTGAACAAGGAAATGCGTGAGGCTGCTCGTCTGGCAGGGCGCGACTTTGAAGAGGGCAGATGTCTCAGTGAGGATGCGTTTCAAAAGAAGTTTTCAATGTTATTCTGATTATTGATATTTATTCCTGTTTGACAGATCCGGAGAAAAGAACGTTTAAGAGATTTTAGATTTTTTCAGGCTGCGCATTGTCAATGTGTTTCCTAGATTCCTGATGGATGGCACAGATTTAGCCAACGTGAAGCAATCTGTGAAATCAGCCGCTTGCGGCAATTCTTATTAGAACAATCTGTGCCATCTGCGTAATCTGTGGTCGTTTTTTAACCTGCAAAAGTTGAATTCTCCAATTCTCTAATTCTTGATATAATAGAAGGTGGGATAAACAGAGAAAACAAGACTTCGGTATTTTATTTCGCAAAAAGCTTTGCGGTTTCAAAATAATTCTCTAATTTTGCATTCGATAAATCATACGATATGAAGGAGAAGAAGAATCACATTCCGTCTGAAGGCTATGCGGCAGAACCAATTGGTGCCGTAGCACTTAATTATAGCGATGAACAGCTGTATGGTATTGACCACTGGTCAGGTATGCCGCTTGTAGGCCCCGCTGATGTTGATGAAGTAAATGTCCGTATTGACGAGGCAGAGCGTGAGATTGCCAACGGAGAGGTCTATGACTGGAATAGCGTTATGATGGAAGCTGTTGATCTCGTAAATCACTATGCAAATAAGGTTTACTAAGCAGGCTCGTGCAGAATATCTCAGAATAGTTTCTGTCTTTGCTGAGTTTGCGGGCATCCGTTCAGCAAACAAGTTTATCGAACGGGTGAAAGAGAAAGGCGATACGCTATTGAAGCAACCATATATCGGCCATCCTGAGACATTGCTGTCTAATCGTCCGCAGGACTATCGCAATATCTCCATTAACAAGAACTATTATATCATCTACTATGTGGAGGACGATATTATTTGGCTCGCTGACATTTGGGACAGGCGTAATAATCCTGCCAATCTTGTGGCAAGAGTCAAATAGTATCTTGGCTCAACACGAATTGCCACGAATTGCCACGAATTGAACATGAAAACAAGACTTCGGTAATTTATTTCGCAAAAAACTTTGCGGTTACAAAAATAAGTGCTACCTTTGCATTCGATTAGTGTCGAATGCGAGTGTGCTAATGCTCGAAAGACTAGAACAAGTTCTGTCTTTGCTCGCTAAATCGCACACTTGCAGAATAAAGACAGTAAACGTTATGAGTACAGCAACACTTACAAGCCTTCTCGACTACCTCTATGGTACACTCACGCCGAATAATATGCGTTGGGTGGGGGAGCAACTTATAGAATATGCCAACAGGGAGGAGAGTGAGCAATTACGCCCCTATACAATGGAGGAAATAGACGATATGCTCGATGAGGCAGAAACAGCTTTCGAAGCAGGTGACTATCTGACAAACGATCAGGTGTTCCATCATCAGAAGGAAAGAGTCGCAGTATGAAAATCCATTGGCACAAACGAGCTGCTGCACAGTTGCATCAAATAGAAAAGTACGTCTTGCGTGATTTTGGTGAGCGTATCCGACAGGAATTTATGGATGATGTGGAGCAGGCAACACTATCGTTAGCAGATATGCCCACAATGGGTATCATCGACCCCCTCTTTGCCCATCGCAAACAAACCTATCGTAGCTTTATCGTGCGCAGGCTCAATAAGATTGTCTATTATGTGAAAGGCGATACGCTTCATATCGCCGCATTCTGGGATACCAGACGCGAACCAAAGTCACAAGCCAGACAAACAAAATAATCGACCATATAACCAAAACAGTATAAAACCCATTCATTCTGGTATGAGACTGTGTCTCTGATGTCGTGACTGCATGCTTTTCCATGTGTGCAAGCACCCAGATAAAAGCCTGTAACCACACCATCATCCCTACGGGATACAACCAGAATGAATGAAAAACCAAGAAAACAGGAGCTTCGGTGCGCAGATTCTTCGGTGCGGAGGGTTTGCGAAAATTTATTTCGCAAAAAGCTTTGCGGTTACAAAAATAAGTGCTACCTTTGCATTCGATTTGTGTGTCGAATGCGAGTGTGCTAATGCTCGAAAGACTAGAACGAGTTCTGTCTTTGCTCGCTGAATCGCACACTTGTCATCCGATTAGTGTGTCGGATGCGAGTGTGTTAATGCTCGAAAGACTAAGACGGACTTCCGCCAATTGGATGAAGAGAATAAGTTTTACTAACTAAATACAACATTATGAAAAAAACATTACTAACAAAAATGATGCTCCTGCTATGCGCCCTCGTAGCAGGCAGTTTGTATGGATGGGCGACGGATTATTCCTACACATTTACATCCACAGTTTGGAGTGCAGCGGGTGCTCAGACGCTAAATGGCGTTTCTTGGACTATGGCAGGAACAGGTGGCTCTTATTTTGGATATGATGGAACCAAGGGACAACAATTTGGTTCTGGGTCTAAACCATATTCTGCTTTAAGCCTCACAACTTCAGGAATTAGCGGAACTATAACCAGTGTCGCTGTTAACACATCTGGAGCCAGTAGTATAAGTGGTACAGTTGCAGTATCAGTTGATGGAAATGATTTTGAATGCGATAGTAAAACAACAGCCAGTTTAACATCTTCAGCTGCTTCCTATACATTTACAGGTAGTGCTTCCGGTAATATTGTCATCTCATGGGCACAAACAAGTAGTAAAGCGATTTATGTTAAATCTATCACAGTAACCTATTCTACAGGCAGCGGCTCAGATCCCAGTATTTCCCTCGGAGAAACTACCGTTAATGCGACAGAGGCTGCTGTTAGCACTACATCAATTGATGTAACCTATAATAATCTGACAAACTATGACGCTGATGTAATTTTCTACGAGTCAGATGGTACGACATACGCGACCTACGACCACTCATGGTTGACAGCTGAAATAAATGCCTCTACCAAAAACTTGGATTATACAATTACTGCTAATACAGGTGCTGCCCGTACTGCATATTTGAGAGTTTATGCCGTAGGTGATGAAGGTGATGCAGAATCCAGCCTTATCACTATCACACAGGCTAAAAAATCTGTAGCTTCTCCTGAATTTAATCCTGATGGTGGCAGCTATATGCAGGGAACGAACATAACGATATCTTCTGCAGGAAATACCATTTATTATAATATTAAAACAGACGGAAGCACCCCTGGAGATCCAACAGATGCCAGTACAGAATATACTGGCCCTATCGCTTTGGGTAGTGGTACAACTAAGATTAAGGCCATAGCTTATGATACTTATGGCAATGCAAGTAGTGTGGTGACTCGTACATATACTGGCATAGCCCTCGCCTCTTTGCCCTTTAGCTGGACTGGAACCTCGTCTGCTGGCAAGGATGATTTAGCAGAACAAACTGGTGTTGCCCTCAGTTTGGGTTCGGATTATGCTGCATCAAACGCACCTTATAGACTTAAGTTTGATGGTACGAGCAAATATGTAATCATTTACACCGATGAGAAACCTGAAAATGTATACTTTACAGCAAAATTATTTAATGCTGCAAGTACAGGTTCTAAGATAAAAGTACAAGGCTCAGCTGATGGCATAACATTCACTGATATTGAAGAGTTTACTATCAAAGGAGCTGCAAACGCTACATTTGAATTCTCTACATCCAATGCTTTTGCGACAACTCATAGAGCCGTCAAACTGGTGATGAGCTCAAAAGACCAGAATGTTGCAGTTGGTACAATTTGCGTTTCGTGTATTCCTATCAGTCCCGCCAAGACTTATACCACACTGACGAGCGCTTATGCTCTTGACTTTACAGGCTTGGCCGGTTTGAAAGCATACATTGCCACGGAAGTTTCGGAAGGTAACGTGCTGATGACCCAAGTGAACAAGGTGCCAGCAAATACTGGACTTGTATTGAAGGCCACTACTCCAGGCTCTGCTGTTAATGTTCCCGTATTCGATGGCACAAGTCCTGACGACGTATCTGGCAATAAGATGGCAGGCTCTGCTACTGCCACAACTGCTGTGGCAGAAAACGCTGGCTACATTCTGAGCGATGGTTTCTTCCAGCCTGCAAGTGCTGGTACGCTGCCTGCTGGCAAGGCTTACCTGAACATTGCAGTTAGCAGTGCTCGCTCGCTGAATATGATCTTCGATGATGAGATGACCACAGGCATCGAGAACATTGAACATGGATCATTGAACATTGAACATTCTGTCTACGACCTGCAGGGTCGTCGTGTCAGTAAGCCTACGAAGGGCCTGTATATCGTGAACGGCCGTAAGGTCGTGATTAAGTGAGAGAAGAACTGAGCTAGCTCGAGTTCTTCCGAACGTGAACGAGCTCGAGCGAAGCTAAAAGTTGTGCTCAAGTAAGACCACGAACTGAAGAGATTTAAAAGAATAATAATTTACGACCACGAATTAATCGAATTGAACGAATAAAAAAGATTTGTGTGATTAGTGAGATTCGTGTTCAAAAAAAAGATAATTATGAAAAAGACATATATCATTCCGGAAATGGAAACAGTAAAGATAGAGACGCGTCAGATGTTGGCAGATTCAGCCATACCAACAGGTAGCACTCCTACCGACCCTGGCCAGTCTGATGCTCGCGAGTTGTTCCTCGACTTCTAAAAGGCTTCGCGCACAGCGCGAACCAAAGCAAGTACAAAACGATATTGTTTATTTTAGTAAAAAAAATCTTTTGGGGCGCGAAACCACGGCACCGTGAGGTGCGCAGGCCCCAGTATTATTTAGAAGTAAATAATTAGATCTGAAGGCTCTGGCGCGTGAGTGTCGGAGCCTTTTCGCTCACTTATTCGTACCTTTGAGCTTCGCTCTTAGGTACTTCCGTTCGGAAAATTGCAAATTTATTTGCATTTTCGCTCACTTATTCGTACCTTTGTCGGCAAATTTGAAAAAAGACAAATAGAGATTGATATGATGACTGCAAAAGAAATCCGCGACTCGTACAAGAAATTCTTCGAGTCGAAAGGACATGCTATCGTGCCCTCGGCACCTATGGTAATCAAGGACGACCCGACGCTGATGTTCACCAACGCCGGTATGAATCAGTGGAAGGATATAATATTAGGAACGCGCGACCCGGAGCCGCGCCGCCGGGCCGACACACAGAAGTGCCTGCGCGTGAGCGGAAAGCACAACGACCTGGAAGAGGTGGGACACGACACGTACCACCACACCATGTTCGAGATGCTGGGCAACTGGAGCTTCGGCGACTACTTCAAGGAGGGTGCCATCGACATGGCATGGGAATACCTGGTGGACGTGCTGAAGCTGAATCCGCAAGACCTGTACGTCACCGTGTTCGAGGGGTCACCCGAAGAAAACATCCCCCGCGACGACGAGGCTGCCCGCTACTGGGCCAAGCACGTGCCTGAGGATCATATCATCAACGGCAACAAGCACGACAACTTCTGGGAGATGGGCGATACGGGACCCTGCGGCCCCTGCTCTGAGATCCACGTGGACTCGCGTACCCCTGAACAGAAGGCTGCCTCGGGAAAGACCGGCCGCGAGCTGGTGAACAAGGACGACCCGCAGGTGATTGAGATATGGAACCTCGTGTTCATGCAGTTCAACCGCAAGGCCGACGGAAGCCTGGAAAAGCTGTCGATGAACGTCATCGATACGGGTATGGGCTTCGAGCGACTGGTGCGCATGATGCAGGGCAAGCACTCGAACTACGATACCGACGTGTTCCAGCCCATCATCAAGGCCGAGCAGGACATTACGGGGCTGAAGTATACCACCTTTGAGGAAGAGACAGCCGGAAACGCCGGAGATTCCGGAAAGGAACAGGACGACATCAACGTGGCTATGCGCGTATGTGCCGACCACCTGAGGGCCGTGGCTTTCTCGATTGCCGATGGTCAGCTGCCCTCTAACGCCAAGGCCGGCTACGTCATCCGCCGCATCCTGCGACGTGCCGTGCGCTATGCCTACACCTTCCTCGGACAGAAAGACGGCTTCCTCTACAAGCTGGTGCCCACCCTCGTCGAGGAGATGGGCGATGCCTTCCCAGAGCTGAAGGCACAGCAGACGCTGGTGACGAAGGTAATCAAGGAGGAGGAAGATTCCTTCCTGCGTACTCTCGACAAGGGTATCCAACTGTTGGATAAAGCCATGAACGAGATAAAAGCCACCGTTCCCGACGGTTCTTCGTCGGGCTATGTTCTCGACGGTGTGCAGGCCTTCCGCCTGTTCGACACCTACGGCTTCCCTCTCGACCTGACGGAACTCATCTGCCGCGAGAACGGCTTTACCGTTGACGAGGAGCAGTTCAACGTAGAGATGCAGAAGCAGAAGGAGCGTGCCCGTAATGCCGCTGCCGTGGAGAATAGCGACTGGGTGACCCCCCTGTCATCCCCCGAGGGGGACACCAATGCCCAGGGTAATGAAGCCTCCCCTCGGGGAGGTTTGGAAGGGGTTGAGCAAGTATTCGTAGGCTACGACTATACGGAATATACCTGTCACATCCTCAGATATAGAAAGGTGACCCAGAAGAAGAACGAGTTCTACGAGCTGGTGCTTGACTACACCCCATTCTATGGCGAGATGGGTGGACAGGTAGGCGACCAGGGGGTGCTCGTCTCTGAGAACGAGACCATCGAGGTCATTGACTCCAAGCGTGAGAACGGCCAGACTGTCCATATCGTCAAGCAGTTGCCGAAGGATCCCGCAGCCCAGTTCATGGCTTGTGTCGATACCGACAAGCGCGATGCTTCGGCTGCCAACCATACCGCAACCCACCTGTTGGACTACGCGCTGAAACAGGTGCTGGGCGACCACGTGGAGCAGAAGGGTTCGTTTGTATCGCCCGACACCCTGCGCTTCGACTTCTCGCACTTCGAGAAGGTCACCGACGAGCAGTTGCGGCAGGTAGAGCGCATGGTGAACGACATGATCCGTCAGGACCTGCCGCGCGACGAGCATCGCGACATGCCGATGGAAGAAGCCAAGAAGCTGGGGGCCATCGCCCTCTTCGGCGAGAAGTATGGCGACAAGGTGCGCGTGATGCGCTTCGGTCCGTCGTGCGAGCTCTGTGGTGGTATCCACGCCACCTCGACGGGGCGCATCGGTTTCTTCAAGATTATCTCTGAGAGCAGTGTTGCTGCCGGTATCCGCCGTATCGAGGCCAAGACGGGTAAGGAGTGTGAGGAGTTGCTGTATCAGATGGAGGACATGCTGAAGAATATCAAGTCGTTCTTCAACAATGCCAAGGACTTGCAGGCTGTCATCCAGAAGTACATCGAGGAGCACGACCACATGAAGAAGGAGATTGAAGGTTTCCAGGCTCAGGCCGTGGAGCGTGCTGCCAAGCAGTTGGTGGAAAAGGCCCGTACCGTCAATGGCATAACAGTCATCGCCAAAGTCATACCGATGTCACCTGCCGCTGCCAAAGACCTGGCCTTCAAGATTCGTGCCGCCGTCGAGGGTTCGCTGCTCTGCGTCATTGGTTCTCACGACAACGACAAGCCGCAGCTCTCCATTATGATGAGCGACGACATGGTGAGCGAACACGGGCTGAATGCCGGACAGATGGTGCGCGAGGCCGCCAAGCTCATACAGGGCGGCGGTGGCGGACAGCCTCACTTCGCCCAGGCCGGCGGAAAGAATGTCGACGGGCTGAGTGCCGCCGTAGACAAAGTGATAGCATTAGCAAATCTGTAATAAGAAGAGAGGGAGTTGGCCACTGGTCAACTCCCTTGTTTTTTACGCTCCTGCCACAGTTCCAGGCTGTTGATGATGTTCTGCCACAACACGTAGCAGCCGGCTCCCACGGAGGCGATGGGACTCAGGTACATGTAAGACACCCAGATGCTGAGTGCCGTGTTCTTCTGAAAGAGTGCCTGCCCGGCGTTGATCTCCTCGCCCAAATGGCGACCGATGCCGCGGCCAATGCCAAACTGGATGAAGCAGAGCAGGAAGGTGGCTGCGGCAATCAGCAGCAGAAGCAGGAGGGTGGCCTCGCTGTGTACGATGTTCTTCACCGTAATGCCGGTGGTGATGGACAGCGAGATGGCCCAGCAGTAGAAGCTGAGGTTGGGCATCGCGATGATGCGACGGTGAAGACCGTGCAGGTAGTGCTGTACCAGCCACCCCAGCACTAGCGGCAGCAGCAGCACGATGGCTACCTTCTGCAGGATAATCAGGACGGCGGAAAGGAAGTCGACGTGTACCGTCTGCTCCAGCATCGGGAACACCAGGGGGATGAGCAGTGCCGATGCGAAGGCCGACAACAGGGTGTAGGTCGTCATGGTAGAGATGTTGCCCCCCAACTTGCCCGCCACGACGGGGGCTGCCGATGCTGAAGGACCGATGATACAGGTCAGAATGGCCTCCCACAGGAGCTTGGAGGTGAACGGCGAGGAGTGGGGGATAGACGGCAGACTTTCTACCCAGAAGATGATGCCGATGTTCAAGGCCACCAGTACCAGTTGGGCGATGAGCACGCCGGCATGCCAGCGGTGGGGGCGCATCTGGTGGAAGTCAACCTTGCAGAACGTGACAAACAGCGTGAGGAACACGAACACGGGAAACAGCAGGTCGAACACAGGGCTGAGTGCGTCGCCCAGGGTGTCGAGTGCCGGCAGCCAGTAGAATAGGAGGTAGGAGGTGGTGCCCACCGCAATGGCTACGGGCAGCGTCCAGTCTTTCAGGAATCTAATCAGTCTCATCGTTGTCTGTCTGTGTCTTTGGCCAGTTCACCAGGAACAGCTGCTCCGTGGCACGTGTAAAGGCGGTGTAGAGCCAGTGCAGGTAGTCGGGAGTCAGCATGTCGTCGGTCATGTAGCCTTGGTCAATATAAACGTGTGCCCATTGGCCGCCCTGTGCCTTGTGGCAGGTGGCGGCGTATGCGAATTTCACTTGCAGGGCATTGTAGTAGCGGTCTTCCTTCAGCTTCTTGAGACGGTCGGCCTTGTAGGGAATGTCGGCATAGTCGGCCATCACCTGCTGATACAGCCGTTCCTGTTGCTCGCGGGTCAGGGCCGGTGCCTCTGTGGTGAGCGTGCTGATCAGCGTGGTGGCCGTCAGCTCCAGGTCGTCGTAGTCGGGAAAGGTCATGGTCACCTCGGCAAAGCGGAAGCCATACATGTCGTGGATGTTGCGCACGCGGCGCACCACCGCATGGTCGCCGTTGGCTATGAAGGTACCCTCCTCCCTGCGCCAGTAGTAGTTGTTCTTCACAATCATCAGATGGTCGCCTGTGCATAGCTCCTCCTCACGGCCCAGCACCATGTTGCGGATGCCCTGGTTGTAGATGTTGGCGCGCTTGTTCGAACGGGTGATGACCATCGTCTCGTCCAGTCCGGCCCTGGAATAGCTGCTGGCAAGACCCTCGATGAGTTCGTCGCCCGGCATTTGGCGGATGTCGGGGAATCCTGCAAACCGGATGCGTGGCAGCTGTGTCGCCTCGTCGTGGGTAATCATCTGACGGATGGTAGTGGCATTGTATAGGATGCCCGACTCCTGGCTTTGCCGCAACACCTCGTTCAGGTCGCATTCGTAGACGTGCAGGCCATAGCTCTTCAGCATGGCAGCCGCCAAGGCGGGACTCTCCTCCTCGCCGACGGGGGGCAGCTGGGCACGGTCGCCGATCAGCATCATGCGGCAGTTACGTCCGTTGTACACAAACTGGATGAGGTCGTCGAGCAGCTGTCCGTTGGCAAAGGGAGTGTCGCCCGGACTGGTGGCGTTGGCAATCATCGATGCCTCGTCGATGATGAACAGCGTATCGCTCATCATGTTGTAATTCAGCTCGAAGCCACCCTCCAACGACTTCTGCCGGTAGATGCGCCGGTGGATGGTATAGGCCGGATGGCCGGCATAGAGCGAGAACACCTTTGCGGCCCGTCCCGTAGGGGCCAGGAGCACCAGTTTCTGCTGGAGTGACAGCAAGGCCCTGACGACGGCAGCGGCGAGGGTGGTCTTTCCCGTTCCTGCCGAGCCGCGCATCACCATCACCGCCTGGTCGTGGGCATCGGCCATGAAGCGTGCGAAGGTGTCGACGGCCACTCCTTGTTCGCGGGTGGGAACCAGGTTGAAGGCTGAGAGAATGCGATATTTTAGCTCGTCAGTTATCATTTCGCCTGCAAAAGTACGAAATAATTATGAATAGAAAGTGAACTTCCTTTCGGAAAATAGCAAATTTATTTGCATTTTCGCTCACTTATTCGTACCTTTGAGCTTTGCTCTTAGGTACTTGCGTTCGGAAAATTGCAAATTTATTTGCATTTTCGCTCACTTATTCGTACCTTTGCAGGCAGAATGGCAACGATTCGTAAGACAAATATCATTTTGATGCTCGCAGCACTGGCATTGGCTCTGCTTTGTGCATTAAGCATTGCCGGGAAGTGAACAGCGTGTCGGGAGCCGGGAACTGAACATGAACACAAACACAATGACAAATAACGACCGAAAACCAGGTCTGCGCAGGCTTGTCATCAGGGTGAGCCGTAACAGCCTGTCATTCTCTACGCTGCAAGAGGGCGAGATCATCTTTGAACCCTTCGCGCTGAAGAGCAGTATCTCTATGGCTGCCAATCTGCGCGAAGCATTGCGCACCATCCCCCTGCTGCAGATGTCCTACGACCGCGTCCTGGTATTGGCCGACTCACCGGTACTGATGGTTCCCGTCAATCTCTTCCGGGAAGATGAGAAGGGTGACCTTTTTCATCATACCTTCCCAGACTTGGAGCAGCAGGTGGTCATGCACTCGGTATTGCCCGACCTGAACAGCGTTGCCGTGTTCTCCGTCCACAAGGACTTGCGGATGGTCATCGGCGATGCCTTCCAGAATATAAGCTATGCTGCTGCCGTGGCTTCGGTATGGCATCACCTGCACCAGCGCAGCTATACGGGTCAGCGCCAGAAGCTGTACGGCTATTTCCACGACCGCCGGATGGAGGTGTTCTGTTTCGCCCAGAACCGCTTCAAGTTCTGCAACTCGTTTGCCGTTAACAACCCAGACGATGCCGTATACTATCTGTTGGCGGTATGGAAACAGTTGGGCCTGGTGCCTGAACATGATGAGCTGTATCTCGTTGGTGAGCTGACCGACGGCGGAGCCTTGACAGAGACTTTGCAGCAGTTCCTCAAGCGCGTGTTTGTCATCAATCCTTCTGGAGAGTTCAACCGTGCCGCCATCACGCAGATCAAGGATGTTCCCTACGATCTGGTCACACTATATCTGAAAGGACGGTAGGAGCATCAAGGGATGAGGATTATTACCGGCAAATACAAAGGAAGACATTTCGACATACCGCGCTCGTTCAAGGCACGGCCTACGACGGATTTCGCAAAGGAGAATATCTTCAATGTGCTGACAGGGTATGTCGATTTTGAGGGAGCTGCGGCACTCGACCTGTTTTCCGGTACGGGAAGCATCTCGCTGGAATTGCTGTCGCGTGGCTGTAGCCAGGTGGTGAGCGTAGAGCTGGACAGAGACCATCACCGTTTTATACAGGACTGTCTGAGGAAACTGGATGACAAGGCGTGTGTCCCGTTGCGCACCGACGTGTTCCGTTTCCTGAAAAGCTGCCACCAGCAGTTTGACGTGATTTTTGCCGACCCGCCCTACGCCCTGAAGGAGCTGCCTCAGATTCCCGACCTGGTGTTGGGGAAGCCTCTGCTGAAAGAGGGAGGTGTCTTTGTGTTCGAGCATGGCAAGGACTACGACTTCTCCAGCCATCCCCACTTCTTGGAACACCGCGCCTATGGCAGCGTCAACTTCACACTTTTTTCTGCAAATAGTCTATGAATACCATTTTTATCGTTCTTCCCATCTTGGTTGTCCTGATGTTCGACCTGGGACTGGCCTTGAAGCCGAAAGACTTCCGTTTGTTCATAGAGCGTCCGCAGGCTGTCTTGACAGGACTGGTCGGGCAGATTCTGCTCTTGCCCCTTATTGCCTGGGGCGTGGGGAGCGTCTTTCAAGTGACACCGCTCTTTTTCCTGGGTATCATGCTGATAGCCTCCAGTCCTGGTGGCAGCTCCAGCAACGTGTTCTCCATGCTTGCCGGTGGCGACGTGGCACTCTCGGTGTCGCTGACGGCACTCAGCAGCGTCATCACGCTGTTTACGGGGCCTTTTGTTATTAATATGGTGGCAGCACACCTCGGTACGGCAGGAGACATACAGTTCCCTGTGGGCAACCTGCTGGTGCAGAATCTTGTGCTGATGGCTGTGCCCATCCTGGCAGGTCTGGCACTCGCCGTCTATCGTGAGTCTTTGGCAGCACGCCTTCATCAGGTGCTGAAACGGTTGGCTTTCCCCTGTCTGATACTGCTGGCGGGCACCTTCTTCGTACAGCATCGTACCACGATAGTCAGCGAGTTTCCGCAACTGGGTCTTTGCATGACGTGCCTTATCCTGCTGTCGATGCTCGGCGGTGTCGTGCTGTCGGTGCTGATGAGGCTTTCGGAACGGGAGCGGCGTACCATTATCATTGAGGTCGGCATGCAAAATGCAGCACAAGCCATTACGGTGGCATGCAGTCCTTTTGTGTTCAACAACGAGACCATCGCCATCCCCGCCATTATCTATGCGCTGATGATGAATGTGGTCTTGCTGACCTATGTGGCTGTAGTCAGAAGGCTTCCTTCAAGATAGGGGAGGGGCAGACTGTTGTTATAACAGTGGAGACAGCAGTCGCGTCAGGCTCTCCCAGAGGCGTTGGAAGAACCGGGGCTGTATCCTGCTGGGTACGTCGTCTATGCTGATACTCTGCTGCTGGTCGTCTAAGAATACCTTTTTCATCCGCAGGGCCATGCCTTCGTCATAGATGAAGACGTTGGCCTCGAAATTGTTTTCGAATGACCGGAAGTCGACATTGGCAGAGCCGCACACCGACAGCGAGTCGTCGGAAACCATCATCTTTGAATGCAGGAACCCTATTTGGTAGAGGTAAACCTTGGCACCGGCCTGATACAGTTCACGAAGATAGGAGCGGGAGGCCCATTCCGTGAAATGTGCATCAGAGCGCAGCGGACAGAGGATGCGCACATCGACACCCCCCACGGCAGCCGTCTTCAGGGCAAACAATACCGGGTCGTTGGGCAGGAAATAGGGCGTCTCTATATATACGTAACGGCGTGCGGCGAGAATGCTGCGGACATAGCCTTGCATGATTTCAGGGTAGGGCGTGTCGGGGCCGCTGGCCACAATCTGTGCCACACAGTTGTTGGTTGTCATAGGGGCGGGCAGGGTGCTGAATGACGGATAGTAGGCACGGTCGCTGACAAGTGTCCGGTCGACGAAGTACCAGTCGGTGAGGAAGGTGCGCTGCAAGGCATATACCACACCGCCGGTCAGGCGCAGCATGGTGTCGCGCCACGGCATCCGTTCGCGGCCCTCTATTCCTTTTACATAGCGGATGGCAAAGTTCATGCCGCCGATATAGCCTACTATTCCGTCGATGACAATGATCTTGCGGTGGTTGCGGTAGTTGGCTTTCGACGTGAAGGACGGAAAACGGACGGGTAGGAACGGGGCCATCTCAATGCCGCTCTCACGCATCCGTTCAAAGAAACGGTGGCTGACCTTCCAGCAGCCGACATCGTCATAGATGACACGTACCGTTACACCGTTCATGGCTTTGGCTATCAGGGCATCGGCAATCAGGTTCCCCAAGGCATCGTCTTCGATGATGTACATGTCAATGTGAATATGGTGCCGTGCCTGTGCGATGTCTTTGAGCAACTCTGGGAAAAAGGCATAGCCGTCGGTCATGATGTCGACTTGGTTGTCCTTGAAGGGCAGTGAAAGACTCTGATTGACAAAGAGGTCGATTAGCTGCCTGTGGCGATTGGCCACATGGAAGTCGTGCTGCTCAACGAAACTGAGCATGGAGCGACGTGACAACTGGTCGAGGCTGCGTTGGCCGACCAGTCGCTGCCGCCGGTGGTTGATTCCGACGAAGAGGTAGAAGACAATGCCTACGATGGGGACAAAGAGGATGACAAGTGCCCAGGCCATGGTCTTCGCCGGTTGGCGGTTGTCCATCACCACATGCATCACGGTTAGTGCCACCAGCACCCACCATAGCACCACTCCTGTCACGTAGATATAATGCATTCCGGGGGCAAAGTTACGAATAAAGTCTGTAACAGAAGATGCTTTTTGAATGTTTTTTTTGCATTCGCTGCTTCAAAATTTGGTGTTTTGCTCATGTTTTTGTAACTTTGCACCCTATTATATACATATAAGAGGATTAATATATGGGAAAGATTATCGCATTAGCAAACCAGAAAGGTGGCGTAGGCAAGACGACGACGGCTATCAATCTGGCTGCTTCGCTGGCTACTCTGGAGAAATCGGTACTCGTTGTGGATGCCGATCCGCAGGCCAATGCTTCCAGCGGACTAGGGGTGGATATTCAGCAGATAGAATGCTCGCTCTACGAGTGTATTATTAATAAGGAGGATGTGCGTGATGCCATCTATACTACCGATATTGATGGATTGGATATCATTCCGAGTCACATAGACCTGGTAGGCGCTGAGATTGAGATGCTTAACCTCAGCGAGCGTGAAAGAATCATAGCCAATGTGCTGAAACCCGTCAGAGACGACTATGATTATATATTGATAGACTGTTCTCCGTCATTAGGACTGATTACGGTGAATGCCCTGACGGCAGCCGACTCGGTCATCATACCCGTGCAGTGTGAATACTTCGCATTGGAGGGTATCTCGAAACTGCTGAACACCATCAAGATCATCAAGCAGAAACTGAACCCGAAACTGGAAATAGAGGGTTTCCTGCTGACGATGTACGACTCTCGCCTGCGCTTGGCCAACCAGATTTATGATGAGGTGAAGCGCCATTTCCAGGAATTGGTGTTCAAGGCTGTTATCCAGCGTAACGTGAAATTGTCGGAGAGTCCTTCGCATGGACTGCCCGTCATTCTGTATGATGCTGATTCGACCGGGGCGAAGAACCATCTTGCCTTGGCCAAGGAGATTATTAATAAGAACGAATAAGGAGAGATGACACCTCATTTCTCATTTGCAAATAAGACATAGGACTATGGCAGTAAGAAAGAAATATGCAAGTAGCGTACTTGGGCGTGGACTTGACGATATTGGGGGAGGACGCGGACTGGATGCCCTGATTGATACCGGTATGGTAAGGACAGACGGCTCGTCGGCTCTCAGTGAGATAGACATCTCCTCGATAGACCCTAATCCCAACCAGCCGCGCCGTGAGTTTGACAGTGAGGCGTTGCAGGAACTTGCCAACAGTATCCGTGAGTTGGGCATTATCCAGCCTATCACGCTGCGCAAGACTGAAGGCGGCAGGTTCCAGATTATTGCCGGTGAGCGCCGTTGGCGTGCCTCGCAGCAGGCTGGTCTGACTAAGATACCGGCCTATATAGTCACCGTAGAAGACCAGAACGCCATGGAGATGGCTCTCGTGGAGAATATCCAGCGTGAGGACTTGAATGCGATAGAGATAGCATTAGCCTACCAGCATCTGGCTGAGTCGACGGGAATGACACAGGCCCGCATCTCAGAGCGGGTGGGCAAGAGCCGTGCTGCTGTGACGAATTACCTAAGGCTGTTGAAGTTGCCTGCGCAGGTACAGATGGCTCTGAAAAACCATGAGATAGAAATGGGCCATGCACGTGCCTTGCTGGGCATTGACAGTCCCTCGCAGCAGATCAAGCTGTTTAAGGAGGTGCAGCAGCACCACTATTCCGTGCGCAAGGTAGAGGAGTTGGCACAGGCGCTGAAAGAAGGCGAGGACGTGAAAGCAAGTCAGGGAAAACAAGCTGGCAAGAGCAAACTGCCCGAAGAGTTTGGCTTGCTGAAGAATCGTCTCGAGCAGTTCTTCCAGGCAAAGGTGCAGATGACATGCTCGCCCAAGGGAAAAGGGAAAATCAGCATCCAGTTTGACAATGAGGAGCAACTGGAGCGCATTATGAATGTTTTGGACAGTACACACCGTTGAAGAATTGAAGGGTTGAGAAATTGAAAATAGAAGCTATCATCATAGGATGCAGGAGGCTGTTTCTGACGATGGCACTGACAGCAGGCATCGTTACGGGAAAGGCACAAAATGACAACAGCGACAGGCTGATTGTCCGCGCTGATTCTGTCGAACTGGCTGATGGATTGCTCGTGGAGAATGATACAGCATCGGTTATGGTCGGGGAAAAACGCGGGAAGAAGATGAAGCGTGACTGGAATACTTGGACACCAGACCCACAGCGTGCCCTGTGGATGGCACTCGTCTTGCCGGGAGCAGGACAAATCTATAACCGTAAATACTGGAAATTGCCCATCTTCTATGGTGGTTTCATGGGCTGTATCTACGCTCTTACGTGGAATAACATGATGTACAAGGACTATTCGCAAGCCTATCTTGACATTATGGATAAAGATCCGGGAACGGCCAGTTACAACAAGTTCCTGCACTTGGGGGCAAAGGTGACGAAGCAGAATGAGGAACGGTATAAGCAGATATTCAAGAGCCGCAAAGACAAGTATCGCCGCTGGAGAGACTTGAGCTTCTTTGTCATGCTCGGAGTCTATGCCCTCTCAGTAATCGATGCTTATGTGGATGCGGAACTGTCGGTGTTTGATATCTCAAAAGACCTCAGCTTGGAGATAGAACCCGTCGTCATCCCCAACTACGGAGGAGGCAATTTCCTGCAGGCACAGTCGGTGGGTATCAACTGTCGGCTGAACTTCTGAAAAGGTGAGAAGGTAAAAGAGTAAAAGGTAACAAAAAGTAAGAAAGCAACATACAAGACATGAATATCAAAGACAAAGGACATGGAATGGTTGGAAAGGTGGTGAAATGGTCTTTATCCTTTTGCCTTCTTACCTTCTTGCCCTCCACGGCGATGGCACAGGATATCGTAACCACAGATGATGAGGCTGACGCTGAAGACGAGATAGTGGTGACCGACCAGACGGGTAATGAGGAGGTCATCGAGTTTCCTGAGGCGATGACCTACGACTTGGACTCGCTGCTGAACCTGTATATGGCCAAGACTTATTTGGACGAGGATGGCGACTGCAACATGCGCGACGTCAACCCAGAATACACCAAGGAGGACTATGTTGACAGACTGAGCCGTATCCCGTCTATCATGGAATTGTCGTATAACGAAGTGGTTCAGAAATTTATCGACAGATATAGTGGACGGCTGCGTCACAGCATCAGCTATATGCTGGGAGCCTCCAACTTCTATATGCCTATCTTTGAACAAGCTCTGGAGGTTTATCAGCTGCCGTTGGAGCTGCGCTACCTGCCCATTATAGAATCGGCACTAAACCCCAAAGCCGTTTCAAGAGTGGGAGCCACTGGATTGTGGCAGTTTATGCTGGCAACAGGAAGACAGTATGGGTTGCAGGTGAACTCCCTGGTGGACGAACGCCGCGACCCTGTCAAGGCATCGTATGCCGCCGCCCGCTACCTGAACGACCTCTACAAGGTGTTTGGTGACTGGAACCTCGTGATTGCCGCTTACAACTGCGGACCGGAGAATATCAACAAGGCCATTCACCGTGCGAATGGTGAGAAGGACTACTGGCAGATATATCCCTATTTGCCAAAGGAAACGCGCGGCTATGTGCCGGCTTTCATTGCCGCCAATTACATCATGACCTATTATTCGCTGCACAATATCTGTCCGATGACAACTCGTCTGCCAGCCAAGACCGATACTGTCATGGTGAATAAGAACGTGCATCTGGAACAAGTGGCTGCTGTGGTGGGCATCAATATTGACCTGCTGCGCTCGCTGAACCCGATGTATCGTCGTGACATTATTCCCGGAGCTACGTCGCCCTGTCCCTTGCGACTGCCGCAGACGGAAGTGGGCAAGTTCATCGACCTGGAAGACAGTGTCTATACCTATAAGGCTGATGAATTGCTGACAAAGCGCAATGAGGTAGAGGTGAGGGATGACGTGCCCACTTACTACCACAAGAGCAAACGTTATGTGAAGAAGAAAAAGCGGACGGTGCGCCGTCGTGGCTCGACAGCCAAGCGTCGTACCAAGGCTAGCAAGCGCCGCTCGTCAAGGAGGAGACGGTAGCACGTCACTGTTTTCGTTTTATAGAGTACCTAACAACACCTAATCATAACAAGGAGGAACAGCATGGATGAGGATTTGATGATGCAGGAAGCTGACAACAAGCTGATAAACGATGCCTTCCAACGTCTCTTGGACAGTTATCTGGCATCACGCCACCGTAAGAAGGTTGACATCATCACAAAAGCATTCAACTTTGCCCGGCAGGCTCACAAAGGAGTGAGACGCCTGTCGGGAGAACCCTATATCATGCACCCCATCGCTGTGGCACAGATAGCCTGTGAAGAGGTGGGGCTGGGGTCTACCAGTATTTGTGCATCCCTGCTGCATGACGTGGTGGAGGATACAGACTATACTACTGAGGATATCAGCAATATCTTCGGGCCGAAAATTGCACAAATCGTAGACGGACTGACCAAGATCAGCGGTGGTATTTTTGGAGAGCAGGCATCTGCGCAGGCAGAGAATTTCAAGAAGCTGTTGCTCACCATGAGCGATGACATCCGTGTGATTCTTATCAAGATCTGTGACCGTTTGCACAATATGCGAACCTTGGAGTCGCAACCGGCCAACAAACAGTATAAGATAGCCGGTGAGACACTGTATATCTATGCTCCGCTGGCCAATCGTCTCGGTCTTTACAAGGTGAAGTCGGAGCTGGAGAATCTCAGCTTCCGCTATGAACATCCCGACGAGTACAACAGTATCAAGGAGAAACTGGCCAGCACGGAAGCCTCACGCCATGAACTCTTCGACCAGTTTACCGCTCCTATTGAGGAGGAGTTGAAGCGGATGGGCATTCAATATGAAATCAAAGAGCGTGTAAAGACACCATACTCTATTTGGAGCAAGATGCAGAACAAGCATGTCACCTTTGATGAGATTTATGACATCCTGGCCGTTCGCATCATCTTCAAGCCCAACAAGCGTGAGGAAGAGGTCAACGAGTGCTTCAATATCTATGTGGCCATCTCTAAGATTTACAAGAGTCATCCCGACAGGCTTCGTGACTGGCTGAACCATCCGAAAGCTAACGGCTATCAGGCTTTGCATGTTACCCTGATGTCGAAACAGGGACGGTGGATAGAAGTGCAGATACGCTCTGACCGTATGGATGAGATTGCCGAGCAGGGCTTTGCTGCACACTGGAAATACAAGGAAGGGGAGAACAATGAGTATACCGAGGACGAGAGCGAGCTGAACGAGTGGCTGCGCACCATCAAAGAAATCTTGGACGACCCGCAGCCTGATGCCATGGACTTCCTTGATGCCATTAAGCTGAATCTTTTTGCTTCGGAGATATTCGTCTTTACCCCTAAGGGAGAGATCAAGACGATGCCTACGGGATGTACGGCTCTTGACTTTGCTTTCAGTATTCACACCTTCTTGGGCAGCCATTGTATTGGTGCCAAGGTAAACCATCGGCTGGTACCGCTGAGTCATAAGTTGCAAAGCGGCGACCAGGTTGAGATCCTCACCTCTAAGTCGCAGCATGTACAGCCGTCGTGGATCAACTTTGTCAGTACGGCCAAGGCCAAGGGGAAGATACAGGCCATTCTTCGCCGTAACAGTCGTGAGTTGCAGAAGCAAGGAGAAGAACTGTTTGCTGAATTCCTGAAGAAACATGGCTTTGAGGATACGCTGAATGCTGCCGACCAGTTGGCGGAATTCCATGAGGCGCGTAGTCGTGAGGATTTCTTCCAGGCTGTTGGCGACAAGACGATTCTGCTTGGTGAAAAGGATGTTGATGAGCTGAATGGCAAGAACAATAACGGTGCAGGTAAAAAGGGATGGCGGAAACTGGTGCCTTTCCTCGGACGTGGCAAACAGAAGAAGGATGGTGACAATGGGCAACAGGAACTGTTTGTTGTCCCGGAGAAGTTCAACCGTAAGAAACCCATCTTCATCAATGATGACAACATCGTTCAGTATAAGTTCAAGCATTGCTGTCATCCCATCCCCGGCGATGATGTGTTAGGCTTTATCGACGGAAAGCAGCAGGTAGAGATTCACAAGCGTTCCTGTCCGGTGGCAGCCAAGCTGAAGGCCAGTTTCGGTAACCGCATCCTGGATGCCAAATGGGATATGCATAAGAAACTGTTCTTCGATGCTACCGTCCGTTTGCAGGGCATTGACCGTGTGGGCATTCTTTTAGACCTCTCGCAGATTATCTCCCATCAGATGAGCGTCAATATCCATAAGTTGACGATAGCCAGTGAAGAGGGGGTGTTCGACGGAACCATTGAGTTGCGCGTCCATGACCGTGAGGATGTCAAGGCTATCATTGACCAGCTGAAGACGATTGACGGTTTGCAGGATGTCACGCAGATTGTATAATCCCTACTTCGTTTGTTGTGAAACATGTAAAAGAACTACGATATAACTAATTAAAAAACAAAAAGTGAATGGTATGAAAATCAGAATGAACAACCGATGTGTGATGATGCTGGCATCGATGCTGATGCTTTGTCATCTGCCTGTTAGCCAAGCGTATGCCAAGAATTACGACAACCCTGATACGCTCTTCGTGAGTCGCGACGGAACGGGTGAGTTCCGCAATGTAGCCGAGGCGATTGAGGTTTGTCGAGCCTTTATGGAATACCATAAGGTGATTTACGTCAAGAAAGGTGTCTACAAGGAGAAAGTCATCATACCGCAGTGGCTCACCAACATTGAGATTTGTGGAGAGGACCGCGACCAGACGATTATCACGTGGGATGACCATGCCAATATCTTGCTGCCCAGTATTGGCAAGGGCATGGGAACCTTCCGTACCTATACGCTGAAAATACAAGGAAGTCGAATCACGCTGAAAAATATAACCATTGAGAATAACGCTGCCCGTTTGGGACAGGCTGTCGCACTGCATACCGAAGGCGACTGTCTCACATTCGTCAACTGCCGCTTCCTGGGGAATCAGGACACAATCTATACGGGTAATGCCAAGACCCGCCTGTACTTCAAGGATTGCTATATCGAGGGCACTACCGACTTCATCTTTGGCCCCTCCACGGCTTGGTTTGAGAACTGCGACATATTCTGTAAAGCCGAGAGTTATATTACGGCAGCATCAACACCGCAGGATGTTCCTTACGGCTATATTTTCAACAACTGTCATATCACGGCTGATAAGGGGGTTGAAAAAGTTTACCTGGGACGGCCTTGGCGCGACTATGGCTATACGCTGTTCATGAATTGCGACTTGCCTCGCCAGATACGTCCGGAGGGCTGGCATCACTGGCGTGAGGCTGCCAAGCAGACGGCACGCTATCTGGAATACAACAACAGGGGTGAGGGTTCTGCTACCGATAAGCGTGTTGCGTGGAGCCGCCAGCTGAGTAAGAAGGAGGCGCAGAAAGTGACTCTTGAAAATGTGTTTAGTATTAACGACCAGTGGAATCCCTGAAAGGGTGTCAAATAGCGAGATAGGAATATCCTATATGAAAGACAGATGGACTACTAAAGGTAGTCCATCTGTCTTCTCAGTGATTGCAGCTCATTGCAAATGTCTATCAGTTTGGTGAGCACCTCGGCCTTGCGGTTAGCTCCGTTGCGGTTGCTGCTGATAATCTTCTTCGCCGCAGCGAGCTTGAAGCCTCGAACTTTTACCAGGTTGTGTATCAGGCGTATCTGGTTAATATCCTTCTCTTGGTACTGACGTACCTTAGAATATCTGCTGTTCTTCGGATGTAGGAAAGGAAATTCCTGCTCCCAATAGCGTAGGGTGCTTTCATTGACACCAAACATCTCAGCCACTTCGCGGATGCTGTAGTACAACTTCAGGTTCTTGTTCGGATTCAGTGCCATGGATTCCTTTCCTTTTTATTCCTTAGCAGCGTTTTCGGCATCGATGGCCTTGATCTTGTCACGCACCAGCTGTACCTCGTCCTTCAGTTTCTGCACCTTGCGGTTCATCTCATCGATGAGTGAGTTGCCCTTCTTCGATGAGGCATTCAGGAAACCGAGGTTGTTCTCGTAGGTCTGTACTTCGCTCTTCAGCTGTTCGTACTGTCTCATCAAACGGGCACGCTCGTTGTCGATGGCATTCTCGCCCCGTTCTGCTATGTTCTTCAGGTTGTCCTTGAATTTGGAGAGACGGCGCTTGGCCACGGTGATATTGAGGTCTTTATAGAGCTTGTCGAGTACGGCATGATATTCGTCGAACAGCTTGTCTTTCTCCTTGAAGGGTACGTGGCCGATGGACTGGTACTCTTCGACAAGTTGCTGGACACGCTCCTGCAGGTTGTCTCCTGCCTCTTCGGCAGCAGCCTTCAGACGCTCTATCACGTCGCGCTTCTTTTCCAGATTCTGATGCTCCTCACCACGGGTACCGGCTCCAGCGGCATTGCGGGCCTCAAAGAACTTGTTGCAGGCTCCGAGGAACTCTTCCCATAGCTGGTCGCCCAGTTTCTTGGGAACCATTCCGATGGTCTTCCATTCTTTCTGCAGGGCAATCAGTTTGTCGCTGGTCGACTTCCATTCTGTTGAATCCTGTAGGGCCTTGGCCTTCTCCACCAGAGCGCGTTTTTTCTCTACATTCTCGCGGAAGGTGTCCTTGAGGCTGCGGAAGTATTGTGCCTTGCGTCCGAAGAAATCGTCGCAAGCTGCGCGGAAGCGTTCGAAGATTTTGACGTTCATCTTCTGCGGTGCGAAGCCGATGGTTTTCCATTCTGCCTGCAGGTCGATAATCTGCTTGGTGTGGCGCTCCCAGTCACCGCTGCCTTTGTTTTCCTCGGCAGCGATGGCCTCTACTTGTTCGCAGAGGGCCGTCTTCTTCTCCAGGTTCTCCTCTTCCTTGGCGCGCAGCCCTTCGAAGTGCTGCTGGTGGCGTTTGTTGATAATGGTAGATGCCGCTTTGAAGCGCTGCCATATCTCCTCGCGCAGCTCTTTGGCAACGGGGCCTGTCTCACGGTATTCCTGATGGAGTTTCTGCAACTGATGGAAGGCACTGATGGCATCAGGCTCTTCTGCCAGTTTTTCTGCTGCCTCACAGAGTTTCTTTTTGATTTCAAGATTCTTCTTGAAGTCATATTCACGTGCCTCGCTGTTTAGTTTCAGCAAGTCATAGAACTGTTCTACATACAGCTGGTAGTTGCGCCAAAGCTCGTTGGCCTTGTCGGCGGGTACGTTCTTGATTTCGCGCCATTCGTCCTGTAAGGCCTTGAATTCCTTGAAGGCTTTGTTGGCTTCCTCTGGTGAGGTTACCATGCCTTTGATTTTCTCTATGATATTGAGTTTCTTCTGGAGATTCTCCAGCTTCTCCTGTTCCTGCTCTTTGAAGAGTTTCTGGCGCTTTTCCTTGATGATGCCCATCTCAGCCTTGAAGGCCTCCTCTTCGGGGGCTACAGTGATCTGATACTGTTCGGGGTCTCCTCCTCCGTCGATATATTCCTTCAGTCGTGTCTCGCGGTCGATGATGTGTAACTTGTAGAAGACGGTTTTCAGATAGTCAACTTCTTCTTTCTGGGGTGTCTCTTCGCCATGTGCCAGTTCGCGCACACGCTCAAGTACCTCTTTCTTGTTCTGATACTGCCTGCGTTCAGGTTCTGCAACCGTCTCGGGTTCTGCAGTCGTCTCTGGTTCTGCAGTCGTCTCTGGTTCTACTGCAGCTTCAGGTTCTGCAACCGTTTCGGGTTCTGCGGCAGATTCAGGTTCTGCAGCAACTTCAGGTTCTGCTGTCTGACTGGCAGTTGTTTCTACTACGTCTTGTTCTACGTTCTGCTCCTGCTGGAGGGCTTGTTCTTGAGAGTCCATCATCTAAATTTTTTTAGTTAATGAAAGGTTAGTACACTCTATTGGGCTTCAAAGTTAGGAATTATTTCTCAAATGACCTAATTTTTTACTGCAAAAGTGATGTTGCGACGGCAAATTCTTTCATTTTTCGCCTCATCTCCCACTTTATATGAGTCGTTTGTGCCTGAAAATGAACCATGAGATGACGGAGATGACCACTGACAGGATGATGGCGATGATGAATCCTGCCGGACTGGATTCCATACCGTTGACCAGGTTCATGCCGAAGAATGAGGCTACCAGTGTGGGCAACATGAGGATGATGGTCACCGAAGTGAGTGTACGCATGATGGTGTTCATGTTGTTGTTGATAATACTCTGGTAGGTGTCCATAGTCGACTCCAGGATGTTTGAATAAATGCTGGTAGTTTCGCGGGCCTGTGTCATCTCGATGTTGACATCCTCGATAAGGTCGGCATCCAACTCGTCAATCTGTAGCTTGAATTTCAGTTTCGAGAGCAGTGTCTCGTTGCCTCGGATGGATGTATTGAAGTAGGTCAGCGAGTCTTGCAGGCGGCTGAGTCCTATCAGGCTCTCGTTGTTCACCTCCCTGTCCAGGTTGCGCTTGGCTTTGTCGATAAGCATGGAGATCTGTTTCAGGCGCTTTAGGTACCATACGGCACTTGAGAGGAACAGTCGGAAAATCATGTCCACATAGTCGGTGAATCCCTCTCCGCGCTTTTGCTGGAAGCTGACGAAGTCAATCATCATGTTCGTCTCGTAGTAGCACACGGTGATGGTGACGTCGCGCTTGTGGATGATGCCAAGGGGCACTGTGGTGTATGGGGTACGGCTCCGCACCTCCTTGACGTATGGTATGCGCAGGATGATGAGCATCCATCCGTCGTCGTACTCATAGCGGGCACGCTCGTCGGTATCGCTGATGTCGGAGAGGAAGTAGTCGGGAATTTGAAACTGTTCCTCCAGCATCTGTTGGTCTTCTTCAGTCGGACACGTCATCTGTATCCAACAATTGGGCTGCCACTCTGGTATCTGGCTAAGCCCGCCTTGGGTGTTCCAAAAAGTCTTCATTGTGCTAATCCTTTGTTGAATTGACAATTGATAATTGGTAATTGACAATCAGTCATTTAGCGGCAGAGGGATTAGCAGCTCTGCTCGCTATCCCCCGCCTAACATTTGTTACTGTCCGCCGGGTAATCGTCTATCATTTTGTTACTATTTTGGTTTTATCGGGTGCAAAGGTACAAAATATAATTAAGAATGAAGAGTTAAGAGTTAAGAAATTTTCTGCCGATGGACATTTTTTCTTAATTCTTAACTCTTAACTCTTCATTATTTCACTTACAGGGCACGTCTTCGAGTGTCTTCTTCAGCAGTTGCCAGAAGGGTTCGACCGTCTCGATGAGGGCACGCTCGCTGGTGGTGTGTGGCGACTTCATCGTAGGACCGAGACTTACCACGTCGAGCCAGGGATATTTGCTCAGGATGACAGAGCACTCCAACCCAGCATGGTCGACCTGGATGATGCCGTCCTTGCCAAAGAGTTCCTTGTATTCTTTCAGCAACAGGTGCAGGATCTCTGAATCGGGGTTGGGGTCCCAGCCGCCATAGCTTCCTGCCGTCTCTACCTTCATGCCAGCCATCGAGAAGCAGCTTTCGAGCATGGTCACCACATAGCCCTTCATATCCTCACGGCTGGAGCGTGCCAGGATCTTGATGCTGGCTTTGCCTTCTCCGATATTGATGATGGCTAGGTTCGATGAGGTTTCTACCACGGCAGGGTAGGCGGGTATGAAGCGGATGACACCGTCGTGACAGGCGAAGATGGCATCCACCAGGTTGTCCTGAATCTCGACGGGCACTTCTTTCTTCGGAGTCTCTACGTCCTCAACGATTAACTCGATGCCCTGTGGCTCGATGAGTTTGAACTCATCGTTGAAAGTGTCCTGCCAGTCGGCAGCTATCTCCTTCAGGGCTGCGATGTTCTCCTTGGGCAGTGTCAGCACGGCTTCGGCCTTGAAGGGGATGGCATTGCGCATGTTGCCACCGTTCCATGCTGCCAGGCGGGCCTCCGTCTCAGCGATGGCCTCACGTACCACCTGTACCAGCAGCTTGTTGGCATTGCCACGGCCCTCATTGATTTCCAGACCGCTATGTCCGCCGCGCAGATTCTTGACCGTCACACGGACGGCAGCATCCTCCGGGTCGGTATCCACCTCCTGGTAGTCGAGTGTGGCGGTGACGTCGATGCCACCTGCCGAGCCGATGACAAACTTTCCCCAGTGCTCTGAGTCGAGGTTCAGCAGGATGTCGCCCTGCAGTTCACCCTCGGGCAGTTCGTTGGCACCATACATACCCGTTTCCTCATCGCGGGTGATGAGTGCATCGATGGGGCCGTGCTTCAGGTCTTTGGCCTCCATGATGGCCATGATGGCTGCCACACCCAGTCCGTTGTCGGCTCCCAGGGTGGTGTCTTTGGCTTTCACCCACTCGCCGTCAATCCACGGTTCGATGGGGTCGGTCTCGAAGTGATGCGTTGATTCGGGTGTCTTCTGCGGCACCATATCCATGTGTGCCTGCAGGATGATGCCCTTCTTGTTCTCCATGCCAGGTGTGGCAGTCTTGCGGAACACGATGTTGCCGGCAGGGTCTTTAAATGCCTCCACACCGGCCTGTTTTCCGAAGTCGAGCAGGAACTGTTGTATTTTCTCAAGGTGTCCGCTGGGTCGCGGTACTTGTGTCAGTGCGTAGAAGTTCTTCCAGATGCACTGTGGTTGTAGGTTTTGAATTTCGTTCATTGTTGTTAGGTGTTTTTATAGTTTGACTTTCGTAAAATTCAGTGCGAGCCAGGCATAGATTCCCAGAGCGATGACGAGCATGGTCTGCACGGTATGTACAATCAGCACGAAGTAGAGTGCTTTCTCGTCGGCTACGCCATAAAGGATGAGCATGGTCTTCACGGCGAAGTGCCACGGGCCGGCACCGTTGGGTGTCGGTACGATGACGGCGAGGCTGCCTACGATGAAGGTCACCAAGGCACAGCCCAGTCCGAGGTTGGCCGTGAAGTCGAAGCAGAAGAAGGTAAGGTAGTAATGCAGGAAGTAGCTCAGCCAGATGGCGAGTGTGAAGCATGCGAACAGTGGGATGTTGCGCACGTCCTTCAGCGATATCACCCCCTGCCAGATGCCGCTGAACGTAGCTTTCACCTTATTATATATAGAGAGCTTGCGCAGCAGGAAGTGGAGCAGTATCAACATGGCTACGCCGCAGACGGCCACTACTAGGTAGCCTGCCCACGAGAATCCGTACAGGATGTCGTGAAGGTTGGTGCCCGTCTTGCGGAAGAAGGTGCCGAAAGTGCTCATCTCCAGCAGGATGACGATGGCGGTGATGCCCATGACCAGCAGCGAGTCGATGGCCCGCTCGGTGACTACCGTGCCCAGGGCTTTCGAGAACGACACGCCATCGTACCGCTTGAGCATGCCGCATCGGGTGAATTCTCCGACGCGTGGGACAACCAGTGAGGCAGCATAGCTCAGGAAGATGCTGTGAATACTCACCGATGTCCTTGGATGCTCGCCTACGGGTTCCAGCGTCTGCCGCCAGCGCCAGCCACGAAACATCTGTGCCAGGATGCCAAAGGGAAACGACAACAGCATCCACGTCCAGTCCGTCTCGTCGGTCATCACGTACAAGATGGTCTGCCAGTCCTCGCCGCGATACATCCAATAAAGTATCGCACCGCCCAGCAGGAGCGGCATGAGCACTTTCAGTATGATGCTTTTTGCCCTCATCGTGTCTGTAGCGTTGCCCTCATCTTGCGGCTACGTATTGGTGCAGCGTCTTTCTCACGGCACCCTTGCCAGCGAAGAGTTCTTTCACCATTCCCTCAATCTGCTTGCCAAGGCCTGCCTCGTAGAGGTCAAGTCCGAAGACATCCTTGCGTGAGTACAACTGCTTCAGGCAGCTCCAGTCCTGGTCGGGTTTGCCGATTTCGAGCGGAGCCACGATGGCCTGCAGCTCTGCCAGCAGGGGGTCGGGCGAGGGGTCGAAGGGGGTGCCGTCGTCCTTGATGCCCTTCAGATAGCGGGCATATCCCGCCAGCGTGAGGGGGATGAGAATGAGGTTCGACATGTCGAGGCCACGGGCGATGTATTTCTTCAGCGTCTCACCGAAGCGGATGGGCAGCTTCTGGCTGGTGTCCATCGCGATACGCTGCGGGGCATCAGGCATGAAGGGGTTGGGCAGGCGACGGTTGATGACGGCCCCGATGAACTCGTAGGGGTTCAGTACGCCAGGGTCGACCACCACGGGCATGGCCTCCATATAGCCAATCTTTTGGATGAAGGGGCGCAGGTCTTCGTCCTGCATCTCTGCGCTGATGAGCGTATAGCCCAGCATGCAGCCGTAGATGCTCATCGCCGTGTGCAACGGGTTCAGACAGGTGGTCACCTTCATCGTTTCCACCTTATCCACGGTCTCACGGGTGGTGTAGAGCGCACCGCCCAGGTCGAGTGGGGGACGTCCGTTGGTGTAGTTGTCCTCGATGACCAGATACTGCACCTCCTCGGCATTCACGAAGGGAGCGGTGAAGGTGTGCTTCTCCGTCTCGATGTAGTCGTTGTCCTCGAAGCCGTCGGCAGCCAACAGTTCCTTTACCTTCTCGTGCGGGCGTGGCGTAATCTTGTCAATCATCGACCAGGGGAAGGTCACCTTCTTCTCGTCTTTCAGGTAGTCGAGGAAGGCTGCGGGAACCAGTCCGTCCTTCACCCAGCGCTCAGCGTATGCGAAGATGCCAGCCTTTACCTTGTCGCCGTTGTGCGAGCAGTTGTCCATCGACTGCACGGTGAGAGGCAGTCCCCCTCCTGTCCCCCCTTGTGGGGATGATGCGAGTGCCTTAAAGCGCTCGTAGAGCAGGGCTGTTACCTTTCCCATTGCGAACTTTGGACCCTCGCTCGTCTTCCCCCCATGAGGGGATGGGAGGGGGGCCTGCAAGTCAGCCTCGTTGTAGGTGTAACCCTTTTCCGTGATGGTGAAGGATATCATCTGCAGGCTTGGATTGCGGAAGATCTCCACCAGCCGCTGCCAGTCCTCAAACTGCGGGTCGGCCTTCAGGGCCTCTGTCACGCTGGCAATGACTTTCTTCTCGATGTTGCCGTCCGAACAAAGGCTAACCGACAGCGAGAGGTTGTTGTAGGGGGCGTATGCCTTGTCGATGACCTCGAAGTCGAAGGTCTCTGCCACTATCACGCCACGGTCGTACTTCCCCGTGTTCAGCGCATCGTTCAGGATGGCAGCGGGGAACGCCCGGAAGATGTTGCCGCCGCCGAAGTGTACCCATGTGGGCTCCTTGGCAGTCTTCTCGCGCAGGGCCTTGATGTCAAACTTCGGGAGCTGGTAGCCTTTTGCTTCCCATTCTGCGGCGTTGAACTGGCCGCTCAGTATGTCGTTTAGCTTCATAACTATGAACTGTGAACTATGAACTATGAACTAATCAAAGAATCCCGGTTGCTTGTAGGGGATGCCCAGTTCGCGGTCGACGGTGGCGAGGATGCCCTGCACCTGTCCGAGGGCAAACATACGCCCCAGGAGCGTATAGCCGGAGTTGTGGCCGTGATGGCTCTCATCCATCACGCCGCCAGGCTCGTCTGTAAAGGTCATGCCATGATCCACACGCATGGGCAATTTCGGATTCTCTTTCTCGAAGATGCGGCAGAGTTCTATCAGGTCGGCACGCCCTCCCAGGTGGCTGGCCTCCGTGAAGTCGCCGTTGGGGAAAATGTGACACGAGCGGAGGTGGACGAAATGGGTGCGCGGGGCGAACTTCCTGGCCATCTCCACCACATTGTTATAGGTGCCTGCCGAGAGGCTTCCGGCACAGAACGTCAGACCGTTGTGCTTGTTGGGCACGGCATCGAGGAACCACTGGATATCCTCCTCGGTTCGCACGATGCGCGGCAGTCCCAGCACTTCGATGGGAGGGTCGTCGGGGTGTACGCACATGTTCATGTTGTATTCTTCACACGTGGGCATGATGGCTTCGAGGAAGTATTTCATGTTCGCACGCAGCTGTGCCTTGTCGATACCCTTGTAGAGGGCTAGGAAGTCGCGGAACTTCTGCACGGGAGCCTCGTCGTTCTCGCTGAAGTTGCCACTGACGAATCCCTGCGTCTTAATGATGATGTTCTCCACCAGATGGTGGCCTTTCTCAGGAGTCATCGTCTTGGCCAGCTCGTCGCACTCTGCCAGCACGTTGCGCTGAATCATTTCTCCCTTCTCATTCCTCATTTCGAAGTTGGCCCATTCCTCGCGGGCACCCTCGCGCTTCAGGATATAGATGTCGAAGTAGGCAAACTCCGCATAGTTGAAGTAGAGGTTCGTCGATCCGTTGGGATTCTGGTGCAGCAGGTCGGTGCGCGCCCAGTCGAGCACGGGCATGAAGTTGTAGCAGATGCAGTGGATGCCCTCTGCCGAGAGGTTACGCAGGCTCTCCTTGTACACCTCTATCTGGTAGTCACGGTCGGGGCCGCCATATTTGATGGTCTCCACCACGGGCAGACTCTCCACCACGCTCCAGCGCATGCCGTAGCTCTCGATATACTCGCGCAGGTCGCGAATCTTCTCTCTTGTCCATACCTCGCCGAGGGGTACGTCGTGCAGGGCGGTAACGATGCCCTCCACACCAATCTGTCTCAGTTGTGCAAGCGTAATCCTGTCTTTCTTGCCAAACCATCTCCATGTTCTTTCCATACTATTTCCTTACTTTTTATCGTGGTATTTGATTTCTGCCTTCAAAATTACAACTTCTTGAGGGATTCGGGCAGGTAAAAACGTACAAAAAAACTTAAAATCGTTCATTTTCCTGCAAAATCGCGTGCCTTTGCACTCAGAATACAGTCTTTGTCTCTGCTCCACTTCCCCTTATCGAAGGAACGGCGAAACGATGCAATCTCGCCAGAAAACAGGGGGACAGTCCTATGGTGAGCCTTGAGAACAAATAAGGAAAATTGGGTGATTGTGAAAAGAAAATGGGGCGACTGCTTGGTAGGCTCATTTTTTTTTCGTACCTTCGCCAGCGGATATGAGACAAGTACGACCGAAGAAGAATCTGGGTCAGCACTTCCTTACTGACCTGACGATAGCGAAGCGGATTGCCGACACGGTGGATGCCTGCCAGGGGCTGCCCGTGTTGGAGGTAGGCCCCGGCATGGGGGTGGTGACGCAGTATCTGGTGGAGAAGCCGCGCGAGTTGAAGGTGGTGGAGATAGACCGTGAGAGTGTGGCCTACCTGATGGAGCACTTCCCCCGGCTGCGCGACAACATACTGGGCGAGGACTTTCTGCGCATGGACCTGCACGGGGTGTTCGGCGGTAGGCAGTTCGTGCTGACGGGCAACTATCCCTACGACATCTCGTCGCAGATATTCTTCAAGATGCTCGACAACCGCGACCTCATCCCCTGCTGCACGGGCATGATTCAGCACGAGGTGGCCCTGCGCATGGCCTCGCAGCCTGGTACGAAGCAGTATGGCATCCTGAGTGTGCTCATCCAGGCGTGGTACGACGTGGAGTACCTGTTTACGGTAGAGCCGTCGGTATTCAACCCGCCTCCCAAGGTGCAGAGTGCCGTGATACGCATGACGCGCAACCGGATGGAGCGGCTTGACTGCGACGAGGCGCTGTTCCGTCAGGTGGTGAAGACGGCCTTCAACCAGCGTCGCAAGATGCTGCGCGTGTCGCTGCGACCGCTGGTGGCTCCGGATGGTGAGCAGAGCGCGCTGTTCTATGGCGAGTCGTCGGCTTTCACGCGGCAGTTTGCCACCCGCCGACCTGAGCAGTTGTCTATCTCAGACTTTGTGGTGCTGACCAATCTCGTAGCAGATGCCATCAAGGGAAAATAAGGACAAAAAAGCGTTGTGTTCGCGCACAACTGCTTGATTTGTGTCAAGAATACGTCATTTTTTTGCTTTTACTCATGCAGAATTTATGGAGATTCCGTCGATTATGCTTAACTTTGCATCGTCATTCAGAGATAACCAATAGGTAATAAGGTAAAAAGAGTAAGGATAACAGACAAAAAGAAAAGGTTAGTTAGTAGTTTTTATATGGTTAGTAGTAATGTTTTGATTAGGTGTTAGTGAACATAAGGTAAAGATTTTCAAAGCATCAAGGTTTTAGTTATTAATAAGGAAAAGGAAAAGTGCAGTCAGCGATTGGTTCGTTGGCTGCACTGCTTTTTATGCCATTCCTCATTTCTCCCCTTCATCCATCCCTCATGGAACAGTCGGATGAGGAAGATGCCGCCCCGGAAGGTAAGTTCGATGGCCATTGCCGTCCATACGCCAGGCAGGCCGTAGCTTACGGAGAGCAGGGCGGCCAGCGTGAGGCGCACGCCCCACATCGAGCAGAGGCTCATGATGGCCGGGCGCAGCGTGTCGCCAGCTCCGACAAAAACGCCGTTGCAGACGATGGCGGCAGCAAACATCGGCTCGGCAAAGGCTTCGATGCGCAGACAGTCGGTGCCCACCAGTATGATGTCGGCAACGGGTGTCATCAGCGACATCAGTTCGGGGGCAAACACCCACATCATCACGCCCATCAGCGTCATCACCAGCATGCCCAGGCCTACTGTCATGCGGGCAAACGAGCGCGTCAGCAGCCGCTGGCTGGCTCCGATGCCCTGGCCAATCAGTGTGGTGGCTGCCTCGGAAATGCCGTAGCCGGGCATGTAACACAGGCTCTCGACGGTGATGGCCAGCGAGTGGGCGGCGATGGCAATGGTACCCAGGGGGGCTACGATGAGGGTGCTCACAATCTGCGCACCGCCCATCAGCAGGTGTTGCAGCCCCATGGGGGCACCAATCTTGAAGGCATTTGCCACTACGTCGGCCTTGGGCTTGAAACTCTGCCACGTGTTCTCATCGGCTTGCGGCGTGTCGCCCTGTCTCTGTCCCCCCTTGAAGATGCCCAGCATGTCGGAGCGCCACAGCAGGAAGTAGAGCATGAGGGCTGCCGTAATCAGCTCGGCCACCCCTGTGCCCAGTGCTGCCCCCATCACGCCGAGCTGCATCACGTAGATGAAGACGTAGTTGAAGCAGACATCCATCACGCACATGCCGATGTTCAGCATGGAGGGTATCTTCATGTTGCCCGAGCACTTGAGCATCGAGCCTGCCAACCCCTCCATCTGGAAGAAGATGCCGAAGACACCGATCAGGGCGAAGTAGAGGGAGGCATCGTGCGCTATCTCCTCGGAGCCTCCCAGCCAGAAGGGCAGCGGGATGCTGATGGAGAGGGCGGCCAGCGTGATGGTGACGCTCCAGAGCAGGCAGCACACCATCGACTGGCGCAGCACCCTGCGGGCACGCTGGAAGTCGTTGGCACCTATGGCATGTGCCACCTGTACGGAGAATCCCATGTTGGCGGCCATCCCCAGACCTCCCATCAGCCAGCTGGTGGTCTCTACCAGTCCGATGGCTGCCGTTGCCCTAGCTCCCAGGTGTCCCACCATCGATGCGTCGATGAAGAACATCACGGTGGCTGAGATTTGTGCCAGAATGGACGGGATACTCAGGCTGACAATCAGCCTGAGTTTCTCGCCCTGCGTCATCATGCGACCCTCGCGGATGTAGGCTAAGAGGTCTGTCTTTTCTTTTTTCGTTTTTTCGGGGATTATTCGAAGTTTCGATGTTTCTGGATTTCGAAGTTTCGGGATTTCGATGTCTCAGCTACTCTGCTTCCAGCAGGAGCACGCGGCTGGCCCATTCGTTCTTCTTTCCCCAGTCGACTTCGTTGCGGTAGGGAACGTCAAGACCGTGCGACATGAGGTAGGCTCCGCTGAACGACTTGCCCTCGCAGTCGAGGGGCTTCAGGTCGATGCGGTTCAGCTCGTGTACCTTATACATACGGGCGGCATCGAGGCCAGCCATCTGGACGCGCGGCAGGTGCTCGTTCTGGAACGACTCCGTCTTCCACCAGTACCAGACGGCCTTCGACTGCTCGTCGTTGACGTACATCATCGAGGCCAGTCCCTTCTTGTCGTAGGGAGACACAAGGCGGTAGATGTTGCCGAACTGCACGATGGGGCGTATCTGCTTGTACTCCTTGATGGCCTGACGGCAGAGTGCCTTCTCCTCGTCGGTCATGTTCTTGGGCTGAATCTCCATACCCAGTCGGCCGCTCATGGCCACATCGATGCGGTACTTCATGGCCGTGGTGCGGAACACGGTATGGTTGGGCGTGGCAGAGATGTGGCTGGCCATCGCGATGGCGGGGAAGAAGTAGCTGGTGCCCCACTGCATGTAGATGCGCTGTAGGGCGTCGGTGTTGTCGCTCACCCAGAACTCGTCGAACCAGGGCAGCACACCCCAGTTGGCACGCCCGCCACCACTGGCACAGGCCTGGATGGTGATGTCGGGATATTTTGCACGGATGCGCTCGCAGAGTTTCTGCAGCCCACGATGGTATTCGATGTAGAGGTGGCTCTGGTCGGCCATCGGCAGGTATTGCGAGCCATGATTCAAAATGGGCATGTTGGCATCCCACTTGATATAGTCGATTTCGGGATATTTCGACAGCAGATTGTCGAAGATGCTGAAGCAGAAGTCCTGAACCTTGGGATTGCAGAGGTCGAGCACCAGCTGTGTGCCGCCACGTCCCAGCACGGCATCGCGCTTGGGAGCCTTGATGATCCAGTCGGGGTGCTGCTCGTAGAGTTCTGACACGCTGTTGGTCATCTCAGGCTCTATCCAGATGCCGAACTTCACGCCGCGCTTCTTGGCATCGCGCAGCAGTCCCTCGATGCCTTCGGGCAGCTTGTTCTTGTCGACCACCCAGTCGCCGAGTGAGCTGTTGTCGGTCTTGCGCGGATACTTGTCGCCAAACCAGCCATCGTCCATCACGAACAGCTCGCCGCCCATCGAGGCGATGTCGGCCATCATCTGGTCCATGCCCTGCTGGTTGATGTCGAAGTAGACACCCTCCCAGGAGTTGAGCAGTATCTTACGCTCGCGGTCGCCGTGGGCGAGCATGTATTTCCTGCCCCATTTGTGGAAGTTCCGCGACACGCCCGACAGTCCCTGCTGCGAGAAGCTCAGGGCCAGCTTCGGTGTGACGAATGTCTCGCCCTTCTTCAGGTGGTATTCGGAATTGTCCTCGTTGATGCCTGCAAAGAAGTAATGGTACTCCGTATCGTCGGTATTCACCTTCAGGCGGTAGTTGCCCGAATAGCAGAGGGCGGCACCGATAACCTGTCCCTGGTTCTCGCGTGCCTTGCCGTCGAGCGAGAACATCACCTCGCCGTGGCTGGTGTGGGCATTGCGTGTGCCGTCCTTGTTGACGATGACCTTCTGACCAGGTGTCAGCGGCTCCTCGCATACCAGTGCCTCGTTGGCCCACGAGCCGTAGAAGCTGGTCATCCATACGTTGCCGCGACGGATGGGCAGCATCGCCGAGGCGAAGGTGGTCAGCGTGACGGTCTGCTTCTCGCCGTTGGTGATTTCCGTCCAAGCCTCGATGATGTCTTCGCTGAAGTAGGTATTGTAGTTCAGTGTGACGGTGATGGGGTAGGCGGGGTCTTTCAGCGTGATGGTGGTCGTGCTGCCGTGATCGGTAGTGCGCTGCGTGGTGCCTTCTGCGATGAGGGCTGTCGACAGGTTACCGTCGCTGTGGCGCATGGCCAGAGCTGCCTCTGCGGGCGTGTTCAATCCGTGAACGGGATAGACTTCTGTTCGTCCGAAGCCGGTAGGCTGCTGCAGGTGCTGTAGTTCCTGCGTGTTCAGTTTGGCACCATAGTAAACGTACCTGGGTTGCTGTCCTTTCTCTACGTTCAGCACCAGGGTGGTGCCTTTGGTGTCTACCACCACCTGCTCTGCCTTTGCTGTCGCTGTAGTCAGACAGAGCATCATTGCAATCATCAGTTTTTGTTTCATAGCTTATTGTTATTAATTGGTGTTTCTTTCGTATGTCATTATGGTATTTCCTTCGTGTCGTTATAGTTCTATCAGGATGCGGGCATCTACGGCCACCACGTCGTTGTCATCGGCCAGCAGCGGATTGATGTCCATCTCCTTGATTTCAGTGGCAAAGCGCAGAAGGGTGGAGAGGCGCACGATGATCTCGGCATATTTCTGCTCGTTGATGCCCTTTTGCCCGCGCGTACCTTTTAATATCTTATAGCCTCTGAGTGTGCGGATCATCGAAAAGGCCTCGGCATAGCTCAAAGGTGCCAGGCCGCTGGAGACATCCTTCAGCACTTCGACGAAGATGCCGCCAAGACCGCAGAGCACCACATGGCCGAAGCGCGTCTCGTACTTGGCTCCGATGAAGAGTTCCGTACCTTTCAGCATCTTCTGTACCATCACGCCGGTGGCATCCTGAATCTGCATCATCCGCTCAAACTCAAGGGCAAGGTGCTCGGAGGTGCGGATGTTCAGGGCTACGCCGCCCACATCGCTCTTATGCACAGGGCCTACCACCTTGGCCACCACCGGATAGCCCACACGCTCGGCAAAGGCCGTCAGTTCCTCCTTTGAGGTACTCACCATCTCAGGAACCAGTGGAATACCGGCACAACTGAGCAGCTCGCGCACCGTATCGGGAGCGACGTAGCCACCCTTGAGACCCTCGAACTGCAGACGGCTGGTTTCGCGGTAGATAATCTTGTTGAGCCTTGGGATGTCGATGCCGTAAAGCTGCACCTCAGGCAGAGCAGGCGGTGGCGTGTTCATAATCTGACTGAGGGCGGTGGCCAGCGTCACCTCGTCGCTGAAGTTCACGTGCCCCTTCGCCAGGAAGTCGGCCACCTCAGGGCCAGCGGTATGCATGCTGGGCAAGATGGGGAAGACGGGTTTCTTACACTCGCGTATCTTCTTGTCGAGCACATCGTAGGCCTCGTAGAGCTGGGTGAGGCCAGGAGTGCCGTAGATCACGGCGATGGCATCGATGTGGTCAAAACGGTTCTCGCAGTAGTCAATGGCCGTCCCCAGCTGTTCGGGCGTTCCTGTGGCGAGGATGTCGATGGGATTGGCAACGGAAGAGCCGGGGAAGAGCTTGCTTTTCAGCTCCTCGGCTACGGCACCTTCGATTCTGGGCACTTGCAACCCTCCCTTCGAGAGGGCATCCGTGAGCATCACGCCAGGGCCTCCGGCATGGGTGACGATGGCGAAGTTCCTGCCTTTCAGCGGCGGTAGGGTGAAGATACAGCCTACGGTGGTCAGCTCCTCGCGGGAGAAACAGCGAACGATACCCGCCTTGCGGAAGAGCGCCTCGACGGCAGAGTCGCTGCTGGCAATAGCCCCTGTATGACTCGATGCCGCACGGCTGCCACTCTCGCTGCTGCCTGCCTTGATGGCGGCAATGCGACAGCCCTTGCGAATCAGGTTGCAAGCATGGAACAGCAGCTTGTCAGGGTTCGAGATGTTCTCGATATACAGCAGCTTCACCTTCGAGTCCTTCTCAGCATCGAAGTGCTCGTCCATATATTGCAGCACATCCTCGATACCAATCTGTTTGCCGTTGCCGATGCTCCACACGCTGTTGAACTGCAAGCCCTTGATGACGGCACTCTCGAGAATGAAGACGGCAGTGGCTCCAGAACCGCTGATGAAGTCGACACCCTGGGGATTCAGGTTGGGAATAGGCAGAGTGAACACGCTGTGATGGTTGCGGTTCAGCAGACCGATGCAGTTGGGGCCTATCAGGGCGGCACCGTATTGCTCGCAGGTGTCGAGGATGCGCTGCTCGAGCACGCCACCCTCCTTGGTCTCCTCGCCAAATCCGGCAGAAATAATAATGAACGCGCGCGTCTGTTTCTCACTGGCCAGCAGCTCCACGTAGTCCGGACAGTATTTGGCAGCCACCACGAGGATGGCCAGCTCGGTAGGGGGTATCTCGCCGGCATCGTGGAAGGCCTTGATGCCCTGCACCTCATCCTCCTTGGGATTGACGATGCGCAGCGTGCCGCCATAGCCTCCACTGATAAGATTACGCACAATGGAGCCACCTGGCTTATGGACGTTGTTTGAGCCGCCAATGACAACGATACTCTCGGGATTCAGAAGTTCGCGATTGATCATAATAGTCGTTTTTGTTTTAAGTTTGTCGCAAAGTTACGAAAAGTCGGGCGCAAAACAAAGGAAATTATTCTTTTTTTTGCTGAGATGGAGTAATTTCACAGTTTTATTGGCAAAGTTGTGAAAAAAATTTGGTGGTTTGGAATAAAAATGCTATCTTTGTACCAACGATAACATTAAAAGCCTACGAATATGAATAAGGAGGACATTTTTGTCATTACCATCAGCCGTCAGTTTGGAACGGGCGGACATGAGATTGGAGCGGAGCTGGCACGTCGGCTCGGAGTGAAACTGCTGGACAAGCAGATACTGAACGAGGTGGCCTCACGGATGAATACCGTTGAGGATGCCGTGGAGAAGATAGAGCTGCGCAACCCCCTGTGGCGCGACGACTTCACCAACTTCTACCGTACCTATATGGCCAGCAATGAGTATAACGGACAGGAACAGGACGAGACCAGTCATACGCTGTTCCAGGCTCAGGCTGAAGCCATCCGTAGCATTGCTGCAGAGGAGTCGTGCGTCATCGTAGGGCGCTGCGGATTCGACATTTTTGCGGATCATCCCAATGCGCTGAAGATTTTCATTCATTCGAGCGTTGATATCCGCAAGCGGCGTATTGCCGAGAAATATGACATCAGCGAGCAGGATGCCGCAGCGATGATCGTCGACAACGACTACAGCCGCGAACTGTACACGAAGAAGTTTACGGGGCGCGACTGGAAGGATGCCACGAACTACGATGTCTCGTTGGATGTCCGTAAGTTCGGCGTGAACGGTGCTGTGGACTTTCTCATGAAATGTATCGAGTAAAAGCTTGCGAAGAGGAAGCGCAGGGCAAGGGATGAAGGCAATAGACAAGAGCATCTTGCAGATAGCCCTGCCAGCCATCGTGACGAATATCACGGTGCCACTGCTGGGGCTGGTAGATACGGCCATCGTAGGACACATGGGGTCGGCAGCCTATATCGGGGCTGTCGCAGTGGGGTCGATGATCTTTAACTTGATTTACTGGCTTTTTGCCTTTCTTCGGATGGGTACCAGCGGCATGACGGCGCAGGCACGTGGCAGGCGCGATTTCCCTGAGGTGTTCAGGCTGCTGACGGGGTCGTTGGCGGTGTCGCTGTCCATCGCACTGCTGGCAATACTCCTGCAGGTGCCTGTGCTCAAGACGATGCTGTGGCTCATCAGTCCTACGGCAGATGTGCGCCAGTTGGCCTCCACCTATTTCTATATCGTGGTATGGGGTGCTCCGGCAGTATTGGGGCTGCACTCGTTGAGCGGGTGGTTTGTCGGTATGCAGAACACCCGTCTGCCGATGTTTATCAGCATCATGCAGAATGTGGTGAATATCGTGGCATCGCTGACCTTTGTGTATGCGCTGGGCATGAAGGTGGAGGGCGTGGCCCTGGGAACAGTGATAGCACAATATGCAGGACTGCTGGTGGCTGTGGCATTGCTGTTCAGGTATTATCGGCGGTTATATCGTGCGGCCCAAAGCCTGGCCGTAGCACGAAAGTCCTCACAGCCTTCTGCCGTCAGGACTACAGAGACGGCCGTCAGATTCTTCCGTGTCAATCGCGACATCTTTCTGCGCACACTCTGTCTGGTAGCCGTCAACCTCTACTTTACTTCAGCAGGAGCCAGACAGGGGGCTACCATCTTGGCTGTCAATACGTTGCTGATGCAACTATATCTGCTGTTCTCCTATATCATGGATGGCTTCGCCTTTGCCGGAGAGGCACTGGGTGGCAGACATTGGGGGGCACAGAACTGGCCGGCGTATCATGCTGTGGTGAAGCGGCTGTTTATATGGGGTGCCATGATGACACTGCTCTTTACAGCCACCTACGTCATTGGCGGCATGCCTTTCCTGCGCCTGCTTACTGACGAGCCGCAGGTGGTGGAAGCCTCGCGCGGTTATGTGTGGTGGGCCTATCTCATTCCGGTAGCAGGGGTGGGAGCCTTTATCTGGGATGGTATCTTCATAGGGACGACGCAGACGAGGGGGATGCTGCTGTCTTCATTTGCCGCTGCCGTCGTGTTCTTTGCTGGTGTTTTCCTGCTGCTGACACCCTGGGGAAACCACGGCCTGTGGTTCTCTATGCTGCTGTATCTGGCTGTCCGTGGTGTTGTACAAACTTTTATCTTCTATAAAACATGTTAAAGGACTTGGTCGTTTGCCAAGTAATTGCTACCTTTGTAGCTAATATTCATTAATTGTTCGCGAGTATGAAAAAAACATCATTCATCATCGTGGCTGCTATGTTGTTGCTGCTTATGAACCTTTATGCACAGGATTACGGTACACTCTGGAAGCAAGTACAAGAGGCACAAAATAAAGACCTGCCGCAGACGGCGATGGCCAGTCTTGCAAAAATAGAAGAAAAGGCCGCCAAGGAGAAAGCCTACGGACAGTTGCTGAAGGCTGCTCTGCTGCATGCCCGCTTGCAGGCAGAGGTGGCTCCCGACTCCTTGCGGTTGGCGGTAGACCGTCTGGAGCAGCAGGAGCAGAAGGCTGGCAGCATCCCTCTGCGTGCTGTATACGATGCCGTGTTGTCGCAGGTGTATGCCAGTAACAGTCAGTTGGGCGATGACTACCGCGAGCGCAGCGATGCCTACAAGGCAAAGGCACTGGCCGACCTGAATGCCCTGGCCAGTGTGAAGGCCGATACTTACGAGCCTTTTGTCATCAAGGAAAAGAACAGTGACCTCTATGGGCATGACCTGCTGAGCGTGGTAGGCGAGGAATTGGAGGCCTGGGAATCACTCGGCAACTATTATGACAAGACGGGAAATCGCCGTGCTGCCTGTCTGACGGCATTGAAGACCGTCAGGGATGTCCGGCAGGCCGACTCGCTCTTGGCACGCTATGGCGACTTGGAGGAAGCGGGCGAGGTGGCCATCGAGCGCTATGGCCTGATGGGGGATGCCTCTGCCAAAGAACGGTATGAATGGCTCCAACAGGCTATTAGCCGCTGGGGAACGTGGAAGCGTGCCAATGCCTTGCGTAATGCGCTGGCAGACCTGACGGCTCCCCGTTTCTCGATAGAGATTCCCCATCATGTGGCGATGCCTCAGGAGGAACAGACCGTGCAGTTGACAGACTTGCGGGGTATTCAGAGCCTGACGATGCGCGTGTGGCGCACGCAACTGCATGGCGATACAGAGCTTACTCCAGACGATAAGCGCGACTTGCCGCAGATCAAGAAGGGAGCCACGGAAGTGAAGGAGCTGGCTTGTACGCGAGCATTCGCCACCCATGAGGCATACCATGTGTTCTCAGACAGCATGAAGCTCGGTGTACTCTCAGAAGGTGTCTACCTGATAGAATTCTCCTCTCATCCTGCCACACAAACTGTCAGCAAACTCTGCTATGTTTCTGGTGTGCGCATGCTCATGCAGCCCCAGCCCGACGGAACGACTCGCTATGAGATAGTGGATGTCCGTACAGGTCATCCCCTGAAGAATGCAAAGATGAAGCACGGCAGCCGTCACAGGAACCAGGTGTTTGCCTATACCCCTACGGATGACTATCTGCCAGGTATGGACGAGTGGGGACGCTATATCTACCACGAGCGTGAATACAATAGTCAGCATACGGCACTGTTTACCGACCGTGCAATCTATCGTCCGGGCCAGACAGTCTGTGCGACGGCTATTGTATGGCGGGAGCAGCGTGCTACGGATAATGCTGCCGTCAGCGGCAAGACGGTGACGCTGGAGCTGCGTGATGCTAATTACAAACTGGTGGCCGAACGACAGGCGACTACCGACAAGTATGGCAAATGTTCGGTACAGTTCACCTTGCCGCAAGGCTTGCTGAATGGCCGCTTCACTGTCCGTGCCAACAACACCTCCACATCGTTTAGTGTGGAAGAATACAAGCGGCCTACCTTCCAGGTGGAGTTTGACGAGTATAAGGAGGCCTATCAGGCTGGCGACACCGTCGCTACGCGAGGACGTGCCCTCAGTTATGCCGGCGTACCCGTGCAGGGAGCCAAGGTACACTATACCGTCAAGCGACGGGTGGCCTACTGGTGGATGTCGTATTCGTGGTACTGGCAAAATGCCTATATCGGAAGTTCACTCCAAGAGGAGCGGCTCTATGAGGGCGAGGCTGTTACTGACGATGAGGGCTACTTCCCCGTCAGGATGCCCCTAACGTTGCCGGAAGACTTGGGGAATGCACGTATGTACTATCATTTCGTGGCCGATGCTGATGTGACAGATGTAGGCGGCGAGACGCATGCCGGACAGCTCACGCTGCCTTTGGGTACAAAGCCTACCGCACTGACCTGTGACCTGCCCAAGCAGGTGCGTAGCGACCAGTTGCCGAAGGTGACTTTCAACCGCTGCAATGCTGCCGGGAAACCGATAGAGGGAACGGTGCGCTACCGTCTTGACGGCAGCAAGTGGCAACAGTGTGCTGCCAATATTCAGCAGCCCCTTCTCACTTCTCAGTTAAAGAGTGGCGAGCACCGCCTGGAAGCCGTCTGTCAGACAGATACGGTAGACATGAAGTTTGTGGTGTTCGGTCTCGATGACAAACGGCCTGCCACACCGACGCACGACTGGTTCTATGTGTCGCATTCGCAGTTTCCCAGCGATGGCTCACCCGTTACCCTGCAGGTGGGTTCCTCCGACCCGAAGCTGTACATCTTCTACAGCATCTTTGCCGGTGACCGGCTCATTGAAGGCGGACATGTGGAGAAGGATGCCGCACTCGTCAACCGCAAACTGACTTACAAGGAAGAATATGGCAATGGCCTGCTCATCACTTACGCTTGGGTGAAGGACGGCAAGTGCTATCAGCACCGCACGCTGATACGTCGCCCCATGCCTGACAGGAATCTGAAACTGACGTGGGAAACCTTCCGCGACCGTCTGACACCTGGTCAGCAGGAGGAGTGGCGCCTGAAGATTCTCATGCCCGATGGCTCGCCTGCCGATGCCAGCCTGATGGCGGTGCTCTACGATAAGAGTCTCGACCAGTTGCGTCGCCACCAGTGGATGTTCAGCCCCCAGAATTATCTGTCGCAGCCCTCTACTGACTGGCAGTGGACTTCATGGGGCACGCTGTATGGCACTGCCTCAAAGTCCATTCAGACACTCCACGTTCCCAACTTGGCCTACAGCCACTTCGACCATAGTGTTTATCCCCATTTCTTCTATGGACGTGTCGGAGCCTACCGCAGGATGATTCGTGGAACGGGGGCCATGATGGCAAAAGCCAACATGGAAAGCTATGATGAAGCCGTATTGGCTGCTGCCCCCATGGAGAAGAACGTTGCGAGCCTGAATACAAATGCTGTAGTCGAGGAAGCCAAGCAGGCTGACGTGGAGCAACCCACGGAGCAAGAAGAGGTACAACTGCGTGAGAACCTGCAGGAGACTGCTTTCTGCTATCCGCAGCTGGAGAGCGACATGCAGGGTGGGGTGGTGATGAAGTTCACGCTGCCCGAAAGCCTCACTACATGGCGCTTCATGGGTGTAGCCAACACCACCGATATGTACTATGGCAGCATCGAGGGAGAAACGTTGGCCAAGAAGGATGTGATGGTGCAGCCCAACATGCCGCGCTTCCTCCGTATGGGTGATGAGGCACAGCTCAACGCCCGCATCATCAACACCTCTGAAAAGACTGTCAGCGGCAAGGCCCAGCTGACACTGACAGACCCAGAGTGCGACTACGTCGTGCATGAGCAGGAAGTACCCTTCACCGTTGAGGCTGGCAAGACGGGCAGTGCGACATTCCTTTTCCACCCCGACGAGAACTATTCGCTGCTTATCTGCAAGATAGTCATTAAGGGTGATGGCTTCAGTGACGGTGAACAGCATTACCTCCCCATCATGCCCGACCGTGAATACGTCACCAAGACGGTGCCCTTTACCCAGCATCAGCCCGGTGTGAAGACCATCGACCTGACCGCACTCTTCCCTGATGGCACAACACGGCAGAAGCTGACGGTGGAATATACCAACAATCCTGCATGGCTCATGGTGCAGTCGCTGCCCGTTGTCGGACAGTCGGCTGAGCATAGTGCCATCGACCAGGCAGCATCCTACTATGGCAATCTGCTGGCTAAGACGCTGCTGGCCCAGTCGCCGCAGGTGAAGACCGTCTTTGAGCAGTGGAAGCGCGAGCAGGGAGAAGGACAGACGCTACAGAGTCAGCTGGAGAAGAACCAAGAGCTGAAAGACCTGGTGCTCGCCGAGACGCCCTGGGTGCATGCTGCCGACCGTGAGACGGAGCAGAAGCAGCTGCTGGCCGACTTCTTCGATGAGAATGGTATCAACAACCGTCTCAGTATGGCTGTCGGGAAACTGAAGAAGCTACAGAATGCCGACGGCTCCTTCTCGTGGTATCCCGGCATGCCCGGCAGCACCAATATCACGGTGGCTGTCGAGGAGATGCTGGTACGCCTGAACGTGATGGCCGATCAGCAGGACGATATCAAACAGCTGTACGATAGGGCCTTCATATACATGGGAAAGGAAATGGTAGACTTGGTGAAGCGAATGAAGGAGCGGGAGAAGAAAGGCCAGAAGCCCTCGTTCCCCTCGTTCACCGCATTGCGCTGGCTGTACGTCTGCGCACTCGATGGCCGCCAGCTGTCAGGCGATGTGAGAAATGCCAACAACTACCTGATAGCCCTGCTGAAGAAAGACATCAAGAATCAGAGCATCTACGAGAAAGCCCTTACGGCCATTATCCTCTCCAAGCGCGGCGAAACGAAGAAGGCTGCCGAGTATGTGCAGAGCCTGAAGGAGTATACCGTATTCACCGAGGAGATGGGACGCTACTACGACACCCGGCGGGCAGCCTATTCCTGGTACGACTACAAGATACCCACTGAGGTGGCTGCCATCGAGGCCATACAGAGCGTGACACCGCAAGATAAGCAGACGGTCGACGAGATGCGCCGCTGGCTGTTGCAGGAAAAGCGCACGCAGGCCTGGAATACTCCCATCAACAGCGTCAATGCCATCTGGGCATTCCTCCATGACAACAACAGCCTGTTGGCGGCAAAAGAAGAGACCGTGCTCGCCATCGACGGCGTGCCTGTCAAGTTGCCGAAGGCTACTGCCGCCATCGGCTATGTGAAGACGGCGGTTACGGGGCAGCAGGGCAAGACCTTCTCTGCTACCAAGACCAGTGAGGGTACGTCGTGGGGAGCTGTCTATGCGCAGTTCTTCCAGAAGATGTCGGAGGTTACCGCTTCCGAGAGTGGCATTACCGTCAGGCGTGAGGTGATGGCAGACCAGCCGCACGCTGCACTCACCGTCGGCTCCCGTATCAAGGTGCGTATCACCATCCAGACCACTCGTGACCTCGACTTCGTTCAGGTGGTTGACCGCCGTGCCGCCTGCATGGAACCCATACAGCGCCTCTCTGGCTATCGCAATGGTGCCTACGTGTCGCCGAAGGACAATGCTACGCATTACTTCTTCTACGGACTGGTCAAGGGCAAGCACGTGATGGAGTCGGAATACTATATCGACCGTGCCGGATGTTACGAGACGGGTACGTGTACCGTAGGCTGTGCCTACTCGCCGGAATATCGTGCCACCGCACCCTCGATGAAATTGGAAATAAAAGAATAAAGAATGAATCAGAAGATGAAAAGAATAGGCCCTTTTACCCTTTTACTTTTTTACCTTTTTGCCTTCTCTCCCATAACGGCCTCGGCGCAGAAGATCATTCCCGAAAAGACGGTCATAGAAGTGGGACGCACGGGATGGCAGCAACCCATTACGGCCGTTTTCGAGTTCCGCAACAAGGGCAGCCGCCGTCTGCGCATCGAGCAGGTGCTGCCCGATTGCAGCTGTACACAGCTGGACTATCCCAAGGGCGACCTGGGAGACCGCTTCCGTATTCGTATGACCTACGATGCGCGCCAGCTGGGGCACTTCGACAAGCAGGCGGGTATACTGTTCACAGGTATGAAGAAACCGCTCTATCTCACCATGCGCGGTGTGGTACTGGAGCATTATGTCGACCTGTCGAAGGACTACCCTGTAGCGATGGGCGACCTCTGTCTGAGTGGCAACTATCTGGAGTTCGATGATGTACACCGTGGCGACATGCAGCGGCAGGAGTTGCGTATCTATAATAACAGCATGCGCGACTATCATCCCTATCTGATGCACTTGCCCGAATGGCTCTCGGCCACCATGTCGCCCGAACGGCTGCCCGCAGGCGAGACGGGAGTCATCACCGTAACCCTCAATAGCAGCAAGCTGCGCGACTATGGCCTGACGCAAACCACGCTCTATCTGGCTGGCAATCCTGGCGACAAGGCCAAGGCCGACCATGAAGTCGGTGTGTCGGCAGTGCTGTTGCCGGCTTTCTCCGATGATGCTTCGCCAGCCACCACACCGCGTATACAGCTGTCATCTGAAACGGTGGACATCGACTTTGACGGTAAGTCGAAAAAGACGGAAGTCATCGTCATCGAGAATATGGGCCAGGCACAGCTTCATATCTCCTCGCTGCAGATGTTTACAGGTGGTCTGAAGATCTCCCTCGACCGTAGCCGTATCGATGTCGGCGAGTCTGCCCGGCTGAAGGTCACCGCCTTGCGCAACGAGCTTCAGAATGTGCGCACCCGTCCTCGCATCCTGATGATTACCAACGACCCGAAGAAGCCCAAGGTGACCATCAACATCAATGCTCATTAACGAAAACGATAACGAAAACGAAAACGAAGAAATGGATCATCCCGAAAACAGTGAAGAATATGCAGGTCTGCAAGTGAATAGCGGCGTGTCGCAGCCCTCCATCATCAACCCCTATCTGAATCGCAACCGCTTCCGTCGCCGTGAACTTTCTGCCGCCGAAATGGTAGAGGGTATTGTCAAGGGCGATGTCACCATTCTCTCGCAGGCCGTCACGCTGGTCGAGAGTGTCAACCCTGCCCATCAGCAGAAGGCACAGGAGGTCATCAACAAGTGCCTGCCCTGTAGCGGCAACAGCATCCGCGTGGGTATCAGCGGTGTGCCGGGAGCAGGCAAGTCAACCAGCATCGACGAGTTCGGCATCCATGTGCTCCGTGAGAAGGGAGGCCGTCTGGCCGTGCTGGCCATCGACCCCTCTAGTGAGCGTTCCAAGGGTAGTATCCTGGGCGACAAGACGCGCATGGAGAAGCTCTCCGTGCATCCCGACTCCTTCATCCGTCCCAGTCCTACGGCAGGCTCCTTGGGCGGCGTGGCACGCAAGACGCGTGAGACCATTATCCTCTGCGAGGCAGCTGGCTTCGACAAGATTTTCGTCGAGACCGTGGGAGTAGGGCAGAGCGAGACGGCCTGTCACTCGATGGTCGACTTCTTCCTGCTCATCCAGCTGGCGGGTACCGGCGACGAGCTGCAGGGCATCAAGCGTGGCATCATGGAAATCTCAGACGGTATCGTCATCAACAAGTGCGACGGCGAGAACGTCGACAAGTGTCAGATGGCGGCCACCAACTTCCGCAACGCCCTCCACTTCTTCCCCATGCCCGAGAGCGGCTGGCTGCCAAAGGTGCTCTGCTACAGTGGCTTCTACGGCATCGGCATCAAGGAAATCTGGGACATGATCTACCAGTATATCGACTTCGTGAAGGCTAACGGCTACTTCGAGTACCGTCGCAACGAACAGTCGAAATACTGGATGTACGAGAGCATCAACGAGCACCTGCGCCTCAACTTCTATAACAACCCGCTCATCCAGCAGCAGCTGCAGCAGGCCGAGCAGAGCGTCTTGGAAGGCAGGCAGACCTCGTTCATAGCTGCCCAGGGGCTGCTTGACGAATACTTCCGCAGTCTCAGTATTCCAGGTAATCATAATTACTAATTACTCATTATTAATGAAGTTACAGATTGAGATTGACAGTGGCAGCGGTTTCTGCTTCGGCGTCACCACCGCCATACAGAAAGCCGAAGAGGAACTGGCCAAGGGCAACAAGCTCTATTGCCTGGGTGATATCGTACACAACGGCATGGAGTGTGAACGGCTGCGCCAGATGGGACTCATCACCATCAACCACGACGAGATGCGCCGACTGCATAACGTGAAGGTGCTGCTGCGTGCCCATGGCGAACCCCCTGAGACATACGCCCTGGCGCAGGAGAACAATATCGAGATCATCGATGCCACCTGCCCCGTGGTGCTCCAGCTGCAGAAGCGCATCAAGAAACAGTACGAAGCCTCCTCCAGTGGGGGCAGCTTGGAGGGCGCTTCCATTGTCATCTTCGGAAAGAGGGGCCATGCCGAGGTGCTGGGCTTAGTAGGACAGACACACTCCGATGCCATCATCATCGAGCACTTCGACGAGGTAGCCCAGCTCGACTTCACGCGCGACATCTACCTCTACTCGCAGACTACGAAGAGCCTCGACGAGTTCCACCGCATCATCGAGTACATCCAGCAGCACATCTCCCCGGAGGCCACCTTCAAGAGCTTCGACACCATCTGCCGCTCCGTGGCCAACCGCATGCCCAGCATCTCACAGTTTGCCACCCGCCACGACCTCATCCTCTTCGTCTGCGGCCGAAAGAGCAGCAATGGCAAGGTGCTCTTCAACGAGTGCCTGCGCGTCAACCCCAACAGTCACCTCATCGAAGGCCCCGGCGAGATTCTCCCCTCATGGCTGCAGGGCATCCGCACCGTGGGCATCTGCGGAGCCACCAGCACGCCCAAGTGGCTCATGGAGCAGTGCCGCGACGCGCTGCTCAAGCTGTAACTTTTTCACCCCCCACCACAGGAGTCGCTTTAGCGGCATAAAGTGCCTCTTTAGCTCCGTAAAGTGCCTCGTTATTTCCGTAAAGTGGCACTTTAGCACAAAAAGGTGCCACTTTATTGCGCTAAAGTGCCTCTTTAGCAGAATATGGTGCCTCATTAGCGGCAGGGCATCATGATTTCCGGGCCAAATGTTACGTAACATTTGACCAAATCTTCCGCTGCCCCAGTAAACAGAGGGGCAGCGGAAGAATAGGTAACATTACATGAAAATGTTATGCAAAAATAGAGAATCATCAGAACAGGTATTATAAGAATTATTTATATTATTAATATACTATAGTATATTAATAATATAAATAATTTAATATAGGAATATTTGATGTTACTGTTAGGTAAACGCCCAAAACGCCACCACACCTAACATGTAATGTTACCTATTTTCCCGCTGCCCCTCTATTTACTGGGGCTACGCGCAATTTTATCAAATGTTACGTAACATTGCGAAATGCCCGGTGTCCCATTTTACCACCCTTTTGCAGGATGCAAGATCGCAAAGTTCTCGTGTCTTTTTTGCCATTTTGTGTAATTTTTCTTCATCTTCTCCTCTTTATTCAAAAATCTTTTGTACATTTGCGGTCGTAATGTACATATAAAGACTCAATGGTAATGAAGAAACATTTATTATTACTTAGCCTGATGCTATCTGTGGCAGCGAGTGCATTCGCTGTGGAAGTGGAAATCGGTGGCCTTTGGTATGATGTGATAACGAAAGGCAAAGTTGCCACGGTTATTCAGTACAAGAATGACATTAAATATAGCGGTAATATCGTGATTCCAGAATCTGTGGAATACGAAGGTGCTACCTATAGTGTGACGAGCATTGCAGACAGAGCATTCTCAGATTGCACTGGCCTAACCTCCGTAACAATTCCCAATAGTGTGACGAGCATCGGAGTAGGGGCTTTCTCAGGTTGCTCTAGCCTAATCTCCGTCACTATTCCTAATAGTGTGACGAGCATAGGAGTTTATGCGTTCTCGTTATGTTCAGGCCTGACCTCCGTCACTATTCCTAATAGCGTGACGAGCATAGTAGTAGGGACGTTCTTTAATTGCTCAAGTCTGACCTCTGTCACAATCGGCAATAATGTGACAGGTATAGGAGAAAAGGCCTTCTATCGTTGCTCATGCCTGACTTCCATCACTATTCCTAATAGTGTGACGAGCATAGGGGATTATGCGTTCTATGGTTGTTCAGCCCTGAACTCAATCATGATTCCCCATAGTGTGACGAGCATAGGAGATTGGACATTCCATGAGTGTGCTGGCCTGACTTCCGTCACTATTCCTAATAGCGTGACGAGTATCGGAGAATGGTCGTTCTCAGATTGTACTGGCCTAACCTCCATCACAATTCCCAATAGTGTGACGAGCATCGGAGTAGGGGCTTTCTCAGGTTGCTCTAGCCTTACCTTCGTCACTGTTCCCAATAGTGTGACGAGCATAGGACTTTATGCGTTCTCGTTATGCTCAGGCCTGACCTCCGTCACTATTCCTAATAGTGTGACGAGCATAGGAGTAAGTGCGTTCGCGAGTTGTTCAGGCCTAACCTCTGTTACTATTCCCAATAGTGTGACAAGCATAGGAAACTGGACGTTCTCAGGTTGCTCTAGTCTAACCTCCGTCACTTTAGGCAGTGGCATAAAATCCATATATTCTCAAGCCTTTGAAAAATGTGCTGAACTGACCGACGTGTATTGCTATGCAGAGAGTGTACCAACAACTCAAAGTGATGTTTTCGCGGACTCTTATATAGAATATGCAACGTTGCATGTACCAACGGCATCAATTGATGCGTATAAGGCAGCGGAACCTTGGAGCGGATTTAAGAATTTTGTGGGATTGAATGGTACGCTGCCGGACAATCCTACTCCTGAGACAAAGAAGTGCGCTACACCCACTATCAGCTTTGCCAATGGAGAACTGGAGTTCAGCTGCGAGACAGAGGATGTAGAGTTTGTATCGGAGGTGACCGTTAGCGATGCCAAGAAAAACTATAGCAGCAAAGTCAGCCTGACGGGAGTCTACAAGGTGAGCGTATATGCCACAAGGGATGGCTACGAGAACTCTGACGTAGTGACAGAAGAGATCAAACTGGGGGGCGGTGGCATCGGCGACGTGAACGGTGATGGCGTGATAGATGTAGCCGACGTAGTGGCTGTAGTGAACATCATCCTCAAGGGCGGCAATTAACATGTCAAGCGAGAATCGTACCTCTGAGCTGCGCTCTTAGGTACTACCGCTCGACAATAAAAACAAAAAAATGGTTTTTTGTTTTGTATTGTTCTCGCTTATTCGTACCTTTGCAGGTGATTAAGAAACTAAAAAACAAAATCTACAAAAAAAACAATGAAAACAAACTATCCGAAAATCGGTATCCGCCCGACCATCGACGGCCGACAGGGCGGCATCCGTGAGAGTCTGGAGAACAAGACGATGGCACTAGCCAACGCAGTGAAGAACCTGATAGAGAGCAACCTGAGAAACGGCGACGGCTCGAAGGTGGAGTGCGTCATCAGCGACACCACCATCGGACGCGTGGCCGAGAGTGCTGCCTGTGCCGAGAAGTTCGAGCGTGAGGGGGTGGGCAGTACCATCACCGTTACCTCGTGCTGGTGCTACGGCTCGGAGACGATGGACATGAATCCTTATTACCCCAAGGCCGTCTGGGGCTTCAATGGAACGGAACGCCCGGGAGCCGTGTATCTGGCTGCCGTGCTGGCAGCACACGCACAGAAGGGACTGCCCGCATTCGGCATATATGGGCACGACGTGCAGGACTTGGACGATAACAGCATCCCCGCCGACGTGGCCGAGAAGATACTGCGATTTGCAAGGGCTGCACAGGCCGTGGCTACGATGCGTGGCAAGTCGTATCTCTCGCTGGGAAATACCTGTATGGGTATCGCAGGAAGTATCGTAGATGCTGACTTCTTCCAGGAGTATCTGGGCATCCGCACAGAGTATGCCGACCTGGTGGAAATACTGCGCCGCGTGGACTTCGGCATCTATGACCACGAAGAGTTCAAGAGGGCCATGAAATGGGCCAAGAAGTATGCCATCCCCCACGAGGGTCACGACTACAACGAGGAGCGCCCCCTGTTCCCCGGCACGCCGATGACTACCTTCAACGGCAAGGGAAAAGGAAAGACGCGCGAAGAAAAGGATGCCGACTGGGAGTTCACCATCAAGAACATGATGATCATACGCGACCTCATGCATGGCAACGACAAACTGCTGGAGATGGGATACAAGGAAGAGGCCAAGGGACATAACGCCATACTCGGCGGTGTGCAGGGACAGCGACAGTGGACGGACTATAAACCGAACTTCGACTTCCCGGAGGCGATGATGTGTACCTCGTTCGACTGGAACGGCATCCGCGAGGCCGACGTGCTGGCTACGGAGAACGACTCACTGAATGGCATCTCCATGCTCTTCGGACACCTGCTCACCAACAAGGGTGTGATGTTCTCGGACATCAGAACGTACTGGAGTCCAGAGGCTGTCAAGCGCGTAACGGGAACAGCTCCCAGCGGTGCTGCTGCTCAGGGATTCATCCACCTCATCAACAGTGGAGCCACCACGCTGGATGCTACAGGTGCCATGAAGGACGGCGACGGCAAACCTACCATGAAGGAACCGTGGAACATGACACAGGAGGATGTGGAAGCTTGTTTGGAGGCTACCAGCTGGATGCCTGCCGACCGTGACTACTTCCGGGGCGGCGGCTACTCAAGCCACTTCCTCACCAAGGGGGGCATGCCCATGACCATGCTGCGCGTGAACATCGTCAAGGGACTTGGTCCCGTGCTGCAGCTGGCAGAGGGATGGACGGTGGAACTGCCGCAGGATGTGAACGACATCCTAGACAAGCGTACCGACCCCACATGGCCTACCACCTGGTTTGCACCACGCCTTGATGCCTCGAAGGATGCCTTCAAGGATGTGTACAGCGTGATGAACAACTGGGGAGCCAACCACGGAGCCATCTGTCACGGACATGTGGGTGCCGACCTGCTGACGCTCTGCGCCATTCTGCGCATACCGGTATGCATGCACAATGTGGCCGACAAGGACATCTTCCGCCCTGCCGCATGGAATGCTTTCGGAATGGATAAGGAAGGAGCCGACTATCGTGCCTGCCAGAACTTCGGACCGCTGTACAAATAAGACCGACGGAACGCCAGGCCGACGGGCTGGGAAAAAAGTCAGAACGTCTGGCTGAGAACCTGTTCTACCACCTGCGGGAAATGCTGCATTTCCAGCAGGTGTTCTTTTTCGGCGATGTCGTCAACGCTGTCTGAGGGTGACAGCGGTGTGCGGAACTGTGCGATGATCTCACCGCCATCGCATACGGAGCTGACGTAGTGGACGGTCATACCGGTCTCCGTCTCACCGGCAGCCTTGACAGCCTCATGGACATGATGTCCCCACATGCCCTTGCCGCCGTATTTCGGAAGCAGGGCAGGATGGAGGTTGACCATGCGGCGCGGATAGGCTTCGATGAGAAAGTCGGGGATCAGCGGCAGGAAACCGGCCAGCACGATGAAGTCGATGGCATACTGCTGCATCAGGGGCAGCATCAGCCGGGGATCGTTCAGTTCGGCCTTCGGAGTGACGGCCGTGGGAACGCCCAGCCGACGGGCGCGCTCAAGGGCGTAGGCATCGGGCTTGTTGCTGACTACCAAGGCACAGCATACTTGCTCGTTGGTGCTGAAATAACGAATCAGGTTCTCGCAGTTGCTGCCGCTGCCGGATACGAAGATGGCGATATTGACTTTTCTCATGACGCTGCCTTTTTTTGCTTTTTTACCTTTTTACTTTTTACCTTTTTACTTTCAACAGGTAAAATGCCGATGTGGTGTAGAAGTTCCTGAACCAGAGAATCTGTCCCAACAACTTGGGAAGCCTGCGAGGCTTCAGGTTGAACTTCTGCTCGTAGTGGGGATTGATGAACCAGAGGGTCTTCTTGATCAGCGTATAGCCTGTAGTACGGCATAGCTGTTCGAAGTGCTCGATGGTCATGGCCGACCGCTTGATGCTCAGCAGCTCTTGGATGTCGCGTTCGCGCTCGCCACTCAGCTTCAGTAGCGAGGTGTAGAGCGGGGTGGGCAACAGGTGGATAAATGGTATTTTCGATACGAAGCCGTGACAGATCTGCTGGTGGCCGCCAAAGGGCATCTGCCAGGCAGGAAAGCCGATAAAGATGATGCCGTCGCACTTGAGGAAGGGACTGATATGGCTGAAGAAGTCTTGCTTGTAGGGCTGTTCGATGTGCTCCACCACATCGTGAATCAGAATCAGGTCGAAGCGCTCGTCCTCCGTAGTCGGCTTGTCGGCAGTGATGAAGTTCTCGTTGACAAACAATCCCTGAAGACCGGCAGCTGCAAAGAATTGCTGTGCTTGTTCGATGCGCAGGTCGTTCAGGTCGATGCCTTTCACCCGGCAGCCTGCCTCGGCAAATGGCAGCAGGTTGCCTCCTTCGCCGCAGCCTATCTCCAGCACCCTCGTCTGAGGGGTCAGCGTCAGGTAGGGCTTCAGGTAGTCAATGTAGTATGTCCTGGACGTATTGGCCAGCTCGTTGAAGTATTGTTGGCGGTCTTGATGCCTTCTCTGCATGGTGCTATTCGGTTTTTGGCTGCAAAATTAAGAAAAAATCCCCATATAATGCTCACCGCACTCTTTTTTTTATCTCGTTGAGCATGATTTCCACCAGACGTGGCACCGCATAGTGGTCGGTTTCCGCTTCAGGAATCCACTGGTAGTCGGCAGGCAGTGGCGGACGGGATGTGGTTTCCCACAACCAGAAGTCGGCATAGAGCACACGGTGGGTAAGCACATGCTTGACGCGGCTGCGGAGCAGTATGGCACCAGGGGGTACCTCGTCGGTGAGCCAAGGCTCGTAGAGTCCTTGCCAGATGTCGCCGGCAGCACGGCGGTGGATGGCCGTCTCGCCCTGGCAGCGGATATAAACATAGGTGAGACGGCGTTCCTTGACGGTGAGCTTTTTGAGCTTGACGGGCAGTTGGCCGATGCTTTGCTCGCGCAGGGCCACGCAGCTCTCCTGTAGCGGGCACGACAGGCAGTCAGGGTGTTGGGGCGTGCATTGCACGGCACCGAAATCCATCATGGCCTGATTGAAGGCAGAGGCCTCCTTGGCGGGGAGCAGCGACTGTGCCAAAGCGGCGAATTCCTTCTTCCCCTCGCTGCTGTTGATGGGCGTGCGGATGCCATAATGACGCGACAGCACACGGTAGACGTTGCCGTCGACAACGGCGGCAGGCAGGCCAAAGGCGATGGAGGCGATGGCAGCGGCAGTGTAGTCGCCGACACCTTTCAGAGTCTTGATTTCTTCGAGAGTCGATGGGAAGCTGCCTCGCGCCACGATTTGACGTGCCGCTTCGTGCAGGTTACGGGCGCGGCTGTAGTAGCCTAATCCCTGCCATTCGCGCAGCACTTCGTCTTCCTGGGCGGCAGCAAGCGATGCCACATCGGGCCAGCGGTGTACAAAGCGTTCCCAATAGGGACGTCCCTGCTCGATACGTGTCTGCTGCAGAATAATCTCTGAAAGCCATATCAAATAGGGATCGCGCGTCGCACGCCAAGGCAGCGCTCGGCCGTTCTCACGGAACCATTGCAGTATTGTTGCAGTGAAACTCATGGCCGTTATGACGAAGGAGAGCTATTGCTCGGGGAATTGCTGGTAAATCTTAAGACCGAATACGGGAGCCTCGGCATAGGCATGCTCCATAATTTCCGAAATCTGGTGGGAGTGGGCCGGCATGGTCTGTTCGCGCAGCCAGAAAACGAATTCTACGGGCAGTCCGGTAGGGGTGGCATCCTGCTGGTGTACCATGATGATATGGTCGGCAAGTACCAGGTCACACTGGCTCAGCCACTCGGTCATGTGCTCGCGGTAGCGTGTCAGGTTGACGATGCCGTCAGCGTCGATCGTGATGCTGCGGAAATCGATGTACACGCGCCGTACCACTTTGCGGCCCTCATTCTCGGACATGCCACGCCAGTTCTGGAACGAGCCGTCGACAAGCGATTGGGGAGATACGGTAATGATGGTATTGTCGAAGTTGCGAACCTTAACGGTGGTGAGGGCGATTTCCTCCACAATGCCATCAGCACCAGCGGCTGGCACCGTGATGCGGTCGCCGATGCGTACCATATCGTTAGAGGTTAGTCGGATGCCGGCCACCAAGCCCTTGATAGTGTCCTGGAAGGCCAGCATCAAGATGGCCGACATGGCTCCCAGTCCGGCCAGTAGCGTGGAGGGGTCTTTGTCGGCTATGATGGCAATGACGATGATGACACAGATGAAGATGAGGATAATCTTCAGCACGCCGATGAACGAGTTGATGTACTGCTGATGAGGCAGGGCATGCTGCTCGCCCAGTTTACGGAAAGTATTGGCAAAACTGATGATGAGCCAAGTGGAGACAATGGTGATGTAGATGCCTGTCAGACGCTTGATAACCTCGTAGAGCTTCGGATAGTCGCTCATGACGGAAGGCAGGTAATCCCAAACGATGGCAGCAGGCACTATCAGGCATACCACTACCAGGATGATGTATTTTGTAGGTTTACTCATAGTCGGTGGAGAGGGTGGATAGGGTAGGAGTGAGCAAGGTCTCGCAGAGCACACGGCAGACACGGTCTTGGAAGTCCTTGCCCACCTTGTTGCGCATGACACCCTGGTTGATGATGGCGAAGGCCAGACGATGGCCGTCGGCACTGGTGCAGTAGCCTGCCAGTGACGAGATGCCTGTCAGCGTGCCTGTCTTGGCACGTACATTGCCGCTTGCCGCCGTTCGTTTCATGCGGTCTTTCAGCGTACCGTCGACACCCGCAATGGGGAGGGCGGGCAGCAGATGACTACGAATGGCCGGCATGCGCCAGGCATGGCGCAGCAGCATGGTGAGCAACTCGGCAGAGACGTAGTTGTAGAGTGAAAGACCAGACCCGTCGGCAATTTTGTAGGGATTCTTGCCCAATCCCAAACGGCCGATAAGACGTTTGGTGGCATTGCGTGCATCGCTGGCTTTGGCAGGATGATGGCCTGAGGCTGCTGCCGTCTGGTAAAACATGGATTCGGCATAGAAGTTGTCGCTGTCTTTCAGCATGCGCATCAACACATGGTCGATGCCGTGGGTGTAGCGGCATACCAACTGTGCACCATTGGGGAGAGTGGCCTCGCCGAGCGTGATACCACCAATGGCCACGTTGTTCTCTGCCAATGCTGCCATCAGCCGATCTGTAAAGATGTTCTTGCGCCCAATGCTGAGTGGGGTGAGTAGTGGGTTGTCATCGTCCCAGCACCAGCCCTCGCCGTATTCCAGTGCCTCTTTCATGGAGCAGTCGGCGAATAGGCTGCCGCTGATGCTGTCAATGCCCAACTGCAACAGTTGGAATGCCATACTCTTCACGTCATCTTCCGTCAGCATGGGGTCGAATCCTCCTACGCAGTAGATGTCGCCCGTTAGCGTCGAGTCGATGATACTGCCCGTATAGTAGATGGCCGTCTTGTATTCATAATCACCACCCAACAGGTCGAGTGCCGTAACGGCCGTCACCAGCTTCATCGTAGAAGCTGGCCGCAGCAACTGGCGGTGGTTGAAGGCAAAACGTGTGGAGTCGGCTGTCAGGTCGTAGACCATCAGACCTACTTGTGATGTCTCGAACATCTCGTCGCGTAGCAAAGAGTCCAGCCGGATGCAAAGACTGTCTTCCTGGGCCTTGACGGTCACGGAAAGCCATATAAAAAAAAGTAGAGAAGTAATTCTTTTCATTTTTATTCTGGCAACAGCAATACGGTAGCACTGCGGGCGGCTTGGGCACCCATGACGAGCACCTGGGCAATGTCGGCGGTCTTCGAGGGGCCGCTGATGAAGGTGCCGTAGCCGTACTCGTCGAACAGGTTGAGACCGCTCTTGGGGTCGCGAGTGCTGAGGCGGCGGTAGGCCTCGTGCATGTTGTTGACAATCTGCGTCTTGTCGAGCAGGATGACGAGGTTCTCCGAGATGAAGCACACGGCCTTCTCCTTCATCTGCTGAGGTATCCAAACGCAGGCATTCTCGGCCACGCCAAAGCAGCCGCGGATGACGCCCACATCGGTGCCGTTGAGGTCGCGCGCACGACCTACCTCGTCAGGATTCCTCGTGGCGATGGTGATCTCGGGCAGGTTCGAGGCAATCTCTTTCGCATCAGGATAGAGCTCGCGGATGAGCTCGTTGATGTCGCGGCCCTTCTCGACCTCGATGGCATTGCCGCCCACGCTCTTCGTCATGTTCATAAACTGCAACAGCGGGTCGGGGTAGGTAATGCCTCGGATGTTGCTCAGGTCGGGCATGTCGAACTTTTCTCTGACGTTAGCCCTGTATTTCTTCAATATATCTTCTTTGCTACTCATAATGTTCAATGTTCAATGTTCAATGTCCTTAATCACCTCGTGGAATGGTTTCTTGGGGAACTTCATCATGTCGTGGCCTTCAGCCCAGGGGTTGAGACCGCAGTTCATGAGAGGCGATGGGATGATGTTGGCCCAGTGGGCCAAGCCCGTGGCGAAGTTGTAGAGACCTGGCGAGCCGTAGAGCATCGACATGCCGCGGCACATCAGCTTCTTCTCAGGATTGGCAGTACCGAAGTCGTCGAGTTGTTGGCGCCACAGGTAAATCTGGTCGCCCAGGTTGACCTTCGCAGGACATACCGTCTGACAGCTCAAGCAGAGTGTGCAGGCGCTTACATTGCCGCTGTGGGCCTGCGGATTGCGCAGCATGCCGAGGTTGATGCCGATGGGGCCTGGGATGAAGTAGCTGTAGGAGTAGCCACCGCTGCGGCGATACACAGGGCAGGTGTTCATGCACGAACCGCAGCGGATGCACTTCAGACTCTCCCAGTGTTCTGGGTTGCCGATCCATTCGCTTCGGCCGTTGTCCACCAGGATGATATGCATGTGGTGGGCCGTGGGTCGAGCCTTGCGGAAGTGAGAGGTGTAGGTCGTCGTCGGCTGACCCGTTCCTGCACGGCAGAGCATGCGCTGGAACACGGCCAGACACTCGTAGTTGGGGATGATTTTCTCCAGTCCGATGGCGGCGATGTGCAGCTTCGGGCACGAGGTCGACATGTCGGCATTGCCCTCGTTGGTGCATACCACAATGTCGCCCGTCTCAGCGATACCGAAGTTGCCGCCCGTCATGCCTGCATCGGCCGTGAGGAACTCGTTCCTCAGCGACAGGCGCGCACGATAAGTAAGGTACGTGGGGTCGTGGTTGCCTTTCTCGTTCGAGATGCCCTTCTCTTCGAACAGCTCGCCCACGTCGTCGTGGTTCAGGTGGATGGCAGGCATCACGATGTGCGAGGGCTTCTGGCCCTTCAGCTGGATGATGCGCTCGCCCAAGTCGGTCTCCACCACCTCGATGCCTTTCGATTCGAGGTAGGGGTTCATCTCGCACTCCTCGGTCAGCATCGACTTCGACTTCACCATCTTCTTCACGTTGTGGTTCTTCAGAATGCCGTAGACAATCTCGTTGAACTCCTTGGCATCCTTCGCCCAATGCACCTCGACGCCGTTCTTCTCGGCATTCGTGGCAAACTGGTCGAGGTATTCGTCCAGATGGGTGATGGTATGACGCTTGATTTGTGACGCTTTCTCGCGCAGCTGTTCCCACTCGTCCAGTCCGTAGGCCTGAACATCGCGCTTCGAACGAACTGCCCAGAACGTGGCATCATGCCAGTGGGCATACGTCTGGTTCTTCAGGAACTGCTTGGCGGCTTTGCTATGTTGTGTACTCATAACTTCAATTTACAATTTGACAATTTACGATTTACAATTTACAGCCCTGCGGCCAGAATTTCAACCACGTGCTTGAACTTGATGTCGAGACCCTGCTTTTTGGCAACGCCTGCCATGTGCATCAGACACGAGCAATCAGGACCGGTGATGTACTCGGCACCTGTCTGCATGTGGCGTTCCACCTTGTCCTTACCCATCTGCGCAGAGACAGCCGTCTCCTCGACAGAGAACATGCCGCCGAAACCGCAGCACTCGTCAGGACGCTCAGGCTCTACGACATCGATGCCATCGACCAGCTGCAACAAGTCCTTGATCTTATTGAACGGAGCCACGTGTTCCTCGCTGGGACTCGACAGTCCCAACTCGCGCACACCATGGCACGAATTGTGCAACGACACCTTGTGGGGGAATGTGCCCAGACGACGGTCCACCTTCACCACATCGTGCAGAAATTCTACCACATCCATACACTTCTTCGCCGTCTCGCACTCGTGCATCTCGCTGGTGGCGGTTTTCCCGCCACCCAGCAGCCTCGGATAGTTCATCTTCACGAACGCCGTACAGCTGACACTGGGAGCCACCACATAGTCGAAGCCCTTGAACTTCTCCTCAAACTTCTCGGCCAGGGGAATGGCCTGTTTCTCAAAACCAGCGTTGGCCATTGGCTGACCGCAGCAGGTCTGATTCTCCGGATACGTCACATCGATGCCCAGGTGTTTCAGCAACTTCCACGTTGCCACACCCACCTCAGGATAGACGGCATCCACGTAACAGGGGATAAATAGTCCTACCTTCATAATTAAGCCCACCCAAGCCCTCCCTAGGGGAGGGATGTTTAATTACATATTGGGTGCTCCTTTTTTTAATTTTTATACTTTTATTTGTTTTTGTTTCTATTAGTTGTCCACCGCTTTGTCTATTCAGACATCCCCTCCTTGGGAGGGGCTTGGGGAGGCTCTTAAATCACATGCAGTCCCAGGAACACCATCAGACCGTTCATTAGGATCCAGAAGATGGCGAATGGCATCGTCTTGCGCATGATGTCACCATCCTGACCCTCCATGTCGCAGGCGGCAGTAGCGATGGCTATCGACTGAGGCGACAGCAGTTTGCCACCCTCAGAACCGGCACAGTTGGCTGCGGCGAGCCAGTTGGTCTCACTACCCGTTACACCAAAGAACGTGCCTTGGTTGACCAGACCGAGGTCGGCAGCGGCCGTAGCCTGCAACTTACCGAAAAGAATGTTGGCATTGGTAGCCGAACCCGTCACGAAGGTGCCGATAGAACCAATGAGCGGAGCAAAGAACGGGAAGGCAGCGCCCGTGAGCATCACGAGACCCTTGGCGATGTCGTTGGTCATACCCGTGTTGTTCATCAGCATGGCCATGGCTACCAAACAGCAGATGGTCACAACGGTCTTCTGCAGGTTCAGCGTGGTCTTGGCCAACAACTTCATCAGACGGCCGATGCTCATGCCCTGAATCAGACCACCGATGATGGCACCAAGGAAAATCATCAGACCGGCATTCGACAACCAACCGAACTTAAAGGTGTTGCCGATGACAGGCAGGTCGAACTTGGTGACCAGCGTGCTGTTGAGTGCTTCGTTGATGGGAGGAACAATCTTGCTCGAAATGAGGATGAAAAAAATAATCAGACCATAGACGCTCCAAGCCTTCAAGGTCTTTGCCAAACCGAAATTCTTCTTCTCGACAATCACTTCGTCGGCAGGATTCTCGTCGCGGATAAAGAGCTTGTTGTATATCAACATGGCGATGATGGCAGCTACAGACCCAAGGATGGCGGGTGTCTCAGGACCAATGAAGTGGGCGCAGCAGAACTGCACGATGATGGAGAACGTACCCACGAACAGGGCAATGGTGAGATTCTTCAGAATCTTCGTCTTGTCCGTCATCATCAGAATGAGGAATGGCGTGATAAAGAACATCAGCGACAGCTGTAATATAATAAAGGTTGCTACCTCGCACAGCTCCTCAGGTGTAGCCACACCACTGGCGGCCACCTGGTTTGCCAGGGTGGTAGCAGGCAGACCTACGGCACCGAAACCTACGGCAACGGTATTGGCTACCAGACAGATGACGGCCGAGAACATCGGCTTGAAGCCCAGTCCGATGAGGATGGCAGCAGGAATGGCCACAGCGGTGCCGAAACCGGCCATACCCTCGAGCACACCACCAAGCCCCCACGTCAGCAACAACACCAGCAGCCCTTTGTCGGAGGTCATCTGGATGAACTGCGTCTTGATGGTCTCAATCTCCTTCGTCTCGCAAAGGATGTTATAACTGAAGATGGCGCAGATGATAATCAGGATAATCGGGAAGCAGGCCTTGAGGAATCCCTCGATGACCGACCAAAGGGTGATGCCGTAGATGCTGGCCTCGGCATACTTCTCTGGCACAATGCCCATTGCTGGGGCTGCAAACAAGGCCAGAAGAATTGTAACGACGAGTGTGACGATGGCACTCCTGTAACCAGACACTTTGAATCCCATCATCAATACGATAAGCAACAAGATGGGAATGACAGATACTAATGCTGACATAGGGTTTTTAGTTTTTGATAAGTAGTATTGTTATATAACTGCTGCAAAGATACATAATATTAAACAAAAATGCAAATTTTATGGCATTTATTTTGTTTTTTCTTTCTTTATTTGTATCTTTGCCACATACTATTACTAAAGCACTAATGATATGAATAGACAGCTTTTATGGATGCTTGCTGCCATGTTGGTCTGTTGTGTCGGTACAAAGGCCCAAGAACGTAGCCACAAGAGGACTTTTATGGAAAAGGTGGTAGCTTTTCTCGATTCTTCTAACGTCAGGAATACAGATCCTGCTTATATAGGACTGCCACAGCGGCCGTGGCGTATCATTGCCAGTTCTGGTACCGATCAAATGAACATGAAGCTCGACGTGCATGATGAAACTGAGGCGACACAGTATCAGGCGAAACGTACACTTGACTATTCTGTCAGGGTAAGGCCGCCTGTAGCCACGTCTATCGGACTGTGGGCTGGCTATAGAGGATGGGGATTGGGCTATTCTCTTTCAGTGACTGGGAATAAGGGCATTAACATGGCACTGAATATCTCTACGCCAAGCAATGGCGTGAATATCCGTGTGCGCCGTTTTGATTTCAGCAAGCCGGAGCGCCAGTTGAATGTCTACGAAAATAATGAACTTTTTTACTCCGGTTATCAGGAGGAAGAGTTGGGAAAACCGATGAAGGTAGAGTCTTTTGTGTTCGACGGCTATTGGATTTTCAACAAGAAGCGTTTCTCGTTGGCTGCTGCCTACGACCAGTCAACGCGCCAGTTGCGTTCGGCGGGGTCGCTGATAGCAGGAGCCATGTTCTACTATCAGAAGTTAGACTATGCCAGTAAGTACAATATGTCTATGATTAATCTGACAGGCAATACCGGAAAAATCAAATTATATCAAGGAAGCATAGGACTGGGCTATACTTATAACTGGGTGCCTGCCCCCAAATGGGTTATCAATGGTGTATGCATGCCCGTAGTGATGCTCCTGAACACAGGAAAGATATTTAAGTATAAGATGGTTGTCCCACCTGGTGTAAGTGTCATAGACGTTGATGACCCTTGGGCGATATCGCAACTGGTTCACACCGATGATGTAACCTTCGGTGGACGTATAGGATTCAATATCGATTTGCGCATGTCGGTATCTTATTGGTATCGCCGATGGTTCTTCTGCCTGATAGGACAGGCGCATAGCTTCAATGCAACCTTTAGTAACTCCAAACTGAGAATGAATGAGTGGGATATCAAGGCTTCGATAGGTTTACTGCTGTAGAAATAATGCCTTTTTCCCAAAGTTTTATGATAAAAAACAGTCTGTTGTTTGCTTTTTTCCTTTCTAATTAGTATCTTTGCACAAAAATCTTTAAGTCTATGAATACATCAATGAATCCAACACCGCAGGCATACGCCAATTTCCTGAGTGATGTCAATACGTTTCTGCCGTCAGAACGTGTCTATACCGATGAACTCCGTACTCTTGGATGGGGTACCGATGCCAGTTTCTACCGACAGATTCCAAAGGTGGTCATCCGTAGCGATGGCGAGGATGAAATCAGTAGGATAGTCCGGTTATGTCGGAAATACAAGTTGCCGTTCACCTTCCGGGCCGCTGGTACATCATTGTCTGGACAGAGTTGTACAGACTCCGTGCTCATTGTGGCAGGAAAACACTGGGAGAAATACGAGATGGGTGAGAACCAGGACACCATTCGTCTACAGCCAGGTATCGTGGGGAGCAGGGTAAACGAAATTCTGAAACCCTATGGACGTGTGTTCCCTCCTGACCCAGCATCCATTGGCTCTGCAATGGTGGGAGGTATTGTCATTAACAATGCTTCGGGCATGAATTGTGGCGTGCATGCCAACAGCGACCGCATGATGGTGTCAGCCCGTATCATCCTCACAGATGGTACCGTGCTAGATACTGGCGACAGTGCCAGCCGTGAGCAGTTTTCCCGCTCACACCCGGAGTTTATTGCCAAAATTGAGGCCCTGCGTGACAAGGTGCGTGCCGATGATGAACTTTCCGCGCGCATACGTACTAAATATGGTATAAAGAACGTAACCGGCTTAAACCTCCGTCCACTCATCGCCTACGACGACCCCTTTGACATCATCGCACATTCGATGGTGGGTTCCGAGGGTACGCTGGCCTTCCTCTCTGAGGTGACGATGAAGACTCTGAAAGACTATCCCTTCAAGGCATCGGCTATGGTATATTTCCTTACGATGAAGGAAAGTTGCGAGGCAGTGGTAGCCATGAAGAAGATGAAGGCTGGCGAGGAAGATTTGGAATACAGTGCTGAACGGTTGGTGGTGAAGAGCGCCGAGATGCTCGACTATAAGTCACTGAGTTCGGTGGACGATCCCGTGTTCCTGCAATATAGGAAGGATGTGGATGCCGGTAGGATTGATGGTGTGGAGCCGGGCGACTATCACCATCTCACTGCCATCCTCACCGAGACAAAGGGTATTACCCATGAGCAATTGCTTGCCAAGATTGAGAAAATCAAGGAGTGCTTAGGACAGTTCCATCTGTATGTCCCTGCTGAGTTTACCGAAGACCCCAAGGTCTATGGTAAGTATTGGGCCATCCGTTCGGGTATCTTCCCCAGTGTGGGTGGAACGCGCCCCATTGGTACATCGTGCCTGATAGAAGATGTGGCATTCCCCATAGAGTCGTTGCCTGAAGCAACTGTAAAATTGCAGAAGCTGATTGCCGATCATGGATATGACGATGCTTGTATCTATGGCCATGCCTTTGAGGGCAATTATCATTTCATTCTCAACCAGAGCTTTGCTGAAGAACATGAGGTAGCCCGTTATGCCGAAATGATGCGTGCTGTGGCCAAACTCGTAGTGGAGGAATACGACGGATCGTTAAAGGCAGAACATGGTACGGGGCGTAATATGGCACCGTTCGTCAAGTACGAGTGGCGCGACAAGGCTTATGAGGCGATGAAGGAACTGAAGGCCATTTTCGATCCTGAGGGACTGCTGAACCAGGGGGTCATCTTCAACGATGACCCGGAGTGCTTCATCAAGTGTCTGAAGCCGCTGCCCGTGCTCGACTTCGACTTCGACAAGGTACCCGATGGCGGTCACTACCTGATGGATCCTTCGCTCTCGACAGCCAAGGAGACCATCGAACAGGTGAAGCGTGCCAACAAGTGTATAGAATGTGGCTTCTGCGAGGTCAACTGTATGTCGTGCGGACTGACGCTCTCGAGCCGTATGCGTATCGCTGTGCAGCGTGAGATTCGTGAACTGGAGTCCACAGGGCAGAATCCTGAACGCGTGGCGACCCTGAAACGACAGTATAAGTATTATGGTGATCAAACCTGTGCTACGGATGGCCTGTGCTCAACTTCGTGTCCGATGAAAATCAATACGGGCGAGCTGACGCACATCATTCGCCAGATGGATATGAACAACAACAAGTTGGGCTATCAGGTGGGTGAGTTTGCGGCCAATCACATGGCAGGAATCAAGTCGGGCTTGCGAGTAGTGCTTGATGTGGCTCACCTGGGACATGTCACGCTTGGTCCAACCATGATGACGAGCATTGCACGAGGTATGAACAAGATGGGACTGCCCTTATGGACCACGGCCATGCCTAAGAAGAAACGCCAGCCCAAGCCCAGCGACCTCACACAATTTATCATTGAGAAATCGATACCACACGAGCAGCCTACGGAGGAGAATCCGCTGAAGGTGGTCTACTTCCCCAGCTGTATCAACCAGACGATGGGACAGTCGAAATTCCACGGCAAGAAACACGACCTGGTTGACGAGGTTATCCAGCTGTGTGCTAAGGCTGGCTACGAGGTCATTTTCCCCAAGGGAATGGAGAAGATGTGCTGCGGACAGATATGGGAATCGAAGGGTATGCTTGACATAGCAGACCGTAAGAGTGCCGAACTCGAGGCTGCTCTCTGGGAGGCTTCTGAGCAGGGTAAGTATCCTGTGCTATGTGCGCAGAGTCCCTGTCTGCATCGTATGAAGAAGGTGATGAAAAAGATGAAGCTATACGAGCCTGCTGAGTTTATCATAAAGTATCTGGTGCCCCGACTGGATTTCCATCCCATCGACCGCCATATTGCCTTGCACATCACGTGCTCTACCCGTCAGATGGGTGTGGCCGATGACCTGATAGCACTGGCCAAGATGTGCTCAAACAATGTTTATCTGCCTGAGGGTGTGGGCTGTTGTGGCTTTGCCGGCGACAGAGGCTTTACGTTCCCAGAACTAAACCGCTATGGTCTTCGCAAGCTGCGTCCTCAGATAGAGGCTAACCACATCGAGGTAGGCTATTCGAATAGTCGTACCTGCGAGATAGGACTGGAGTCGAATACGGGTATTCCGTATATGAATATCGTATACCTCGTTCACGAATGTACGACACCCAAGAAATGATTGGGTGCCGTACATACAGGATGCTACTATCCTGATGTCAGAATGTGCAGGGTAGGGTAGACAACTGGTAGTATAGGGTACGAGCCATGCGCTCGTGCCCTTTGTCATTAGGATGCAGACGGTCTGTGTCAGCATCCTTGAAGTACTGGGCGTGCTCATCCATCATGGGATAAAGTCCGCTGACGGCATTCATGTCAATGACGGGGACGGCCCAGATGTTGCCAGCTTCTTTAACGGCATTGATGTACTCGTCGATATAGATACCGATGCGATTGGTATAGTCTTCCGTACACTGCCAGTTCTTCTCACTCCGATAGAACTGGGCACGGTGGATGGGGGTCAGCAACACAATCTGCTTGGCGGGGTACATGCGTTTCACTTTGTCAAGGGCAACGTTGATACGACCGCGGTAGGTGCCCTCGTCCATCTTCAGGTAGCGTCGCTTGCGGTCTACCAGTGACTTGGGCTTGCCACCGTGGGCATACATCACCTGTTCGTCTTTCTCTTCATACCATTCACCGAGAGGAATGCCGTTGTTGTAGTCGTTGGTTCCAATGAAAATAAGAATGGCATCCACCGAGTCGCCATGCTCCGTATGCAATTTGTCGGCCTGTCGGGGGATATCGTTCCATTGGCGGCCACTAACGGCATAGACATAAGGAGTGATGCCTAGCCATTCTTGCAGGAAGTGCCAGTATTTCTGTTTAGAGCCATCGTTGCGAGGATCGGTGATGGAGTCCCCGAAATAGGCGACGCGCTTCTGCATCCAGGGGTGTGCAAACACAACCTGTGCCTTGGTGGCTCCGAGCGACAGAGCCATCAAGGCCACTAATAGGAGAGACCTCTTCATGGTATTCGTTAGTATTCCATGACGGCTGCCAATTCCTTGGCCTGGTCAATCATCTTCTGGACTTCGGCTACGGCGGGAACACGGTTGGTTAGATTCTTGACGGCATTTACCTCCTCTAACTTTTTTTGAAGATTGTCTGCCACACGGTGCTTCAGTTCCTTTACGGTGTCAACACCAGAAGCCTCCAGCAATTCGGCAAACTGTGGTCCGACACCATTGATGCGGTACAGGTCACAGTGGTTGGCCCATTTCAAAATCAGTTTTGGACTGATGTCCGTGGCTTCTGCCAAGGCTTTGCGGCCTGCCGGCTTAGCGCATTTCTCTAACAGTTCAGCATCGGTCTTGATACCTGCTGCAATCAGTTTCTCGGCGTATACTTCACCTACGCCCTCAATGTCAATAACTTTGTAGGTCATGCTGTAGTAGTTTTAGTTTGTAATAGCAATGGTATGCACTTTGCACATTGCAAGGGCAAAAATACGAAATTTTATCCGTCTTAACAAGTTTTTTATTCTTTTTTAATAGAAAGATTTGCACACAGCCGAAATAATGTGTAACTTTGCCGCGTCAATAAACCAAAAAAAGAAAGAAAAATGGATTATAAAGAACTGGATTTTCAGGGACTGTCTGCCGAAAGACAATGGGCTGTGTCGGAGGCTTTCCCCGTGTTGATGAGAAAGGTATATGTCTGGATGACGCTGGCATTGGTTATTACTGGACTGACGGCCTATGGTGTGGCTACCAGTCCGGGAGTCCTTCAGGCCATCTATGGCAATCAGTTGTTTTTCTGGGGACTGATTATCGCAGAATTTGCATTGGTTGTTGGTGTCTCTGCGGCAATCAACCGTATCTCGCTGACCACGGCTACCCTGATGTTTATCCTCTACTCAGTCATTAATGGTGCTCTGATGTCGTATGTATTTCTGGTGTATACCGCATCCTCCATCTCTATCGTGTTCTTCATTACTGCAGGGACATTCGCGGCGATGGCATTGTTTGGATATACCACTAAGACAGACCTTACCTCAATGGGGAAGATTCTGTTGATGGCACTTATAGGTTTGGTGATTGCCACGCTTGTTAATGTGTTTGTCAGGAGTTCGGGATTGACGCTCATTCTTAGTTATGTGGGGGTGCTGGTATTTGTTGGCCTGACAGCCTACGACTCGCAGAAAATCAAACAAATGCTGATCCAGGCTCCTGACGCAGGGGAGGGTGCCCAAAAACTGGCACTTCTTGGTGCCTTGTCGCTCTATTTAGACTTTATCAACCTCTTTATCTACCTGCTGAGAATTTTTGGAAAGCGAGAATAAAGCCCCCTCTTATATATATAATAAGGTGTATAGGTTTTCGCATTGTCAAAGAATGCGAAAACTTT
>CAMKTS010000011.1 GCA_946415755.1 uncultured Prevotella sp.
TGTCTTTACGTCATCATTGCTGCTTCGCCTTGATGAACACTCCTTCCATACGCTGACGATAAACACCAGTAGCATACAGTGGGTTCTTGCCAATGTAGTAGCAATTACCCTCAAAGCCATCTATGGCATTCAGATTGACAATCTCCGACCTGTTGATGCGTACGAAGTTAGCATGGTCCTGCAGTATCTCTTCAATCCTCCAAAGCCGATGGTTCACCATTAGGCTCTTCCCGTCGGTTAGGAACACGACACTCCCATTCTCGAAGGCTCTCACCCACAGAATCTCAACATACCTCACCTTCTCCCACTTCTCGTCAGTCTTCACGAAGAAGCCGTCTCTCACTACATACAGACTTTGTGTACTGACTTCAACAAATTCCAGAAGTTCATCATCGTTCATTTGCTTTTCATTTTATTAAACAACTATTTGGCGTACAGACAGATTTCAATTCTGCCTGCACTACATACAAAAGTAAAAGCAAAGAAACACTCCACCTAACGACTTACATGAACAGCCTTTCTGCTTACATAAAGGCAAAATTTTCTTCATCCCGCTTACCGTTCATGTAAGCCATCCCACCCCTCATGTAAATCGTTTGTTTCCCCAGAAAAACCGCCGTATCTTTGCATCGCAATCTTACAAAAAGAGATCATTAACAAGGCGGTTCCTGAAAAGCCTAAGATAGAGTAAGGAAAGAAAATTATAAAAACTATGTTTTACAAACTCTGTGAATCTATAGAGAGTAAATTAAAAGAATTTATCGATGTTTACTCAAAAAAAAGTAGAAATAGTGAAATCCAAGTTGCGATATGCGTTTTGCCTTCGGGGAATGCGATCTTTTATTATTCAGAAAATGCTGGTGGCAAAGGATCAAATGCTGCTACATTATTTGAAGGAAAAGATGATGAAATTAGTAAATGGGTTAATAATAATCTCAAAAAAGATTTTAATTCAATAACTGCCAAACCTTTAAAAAGTTTACAGATAACAACGGTATGGCATGCAGAAATGAGAATTATATATAGTGTCCTTAAGGACCTTAACGACATTAAAGAGGAAGGCTTTATAACAATTTATATTAAAGGAAAGAAATGCCCTTGTGTAAAGTGTGAAGAATTAATAGAAAAGATCAACAAACTTGCTGTTAATTACATGACTATTAAGGTTCTAGAACCAGCAACAGATGTAAACCAAAGATCTAATGTAGGTGAATGGACAAATCCTATTGACCACCTAACTGATGAAGATATTTGCCATCTGCCATTTGCTAAAGGACTAAAACAAATAGTAATAAATTAGTAGTTTTTCAAAATGACGCACCATCCATTAGGTTTGGTGCGTTTTTTAGTACGCTCAGCATGAGCATCAGCTAACGGGTGCAAGTCCCGAGCGAGCCCCTAATAGCGGGAATCGCACAGCCCAAGGCAAGGGTGTCCATCGTGAGGTGGAATCTGAAGGAAGCCGGCGGCAAACCTCTGGCCTGACGAACAGAAACCACATAGAAGGCATATGTCCGTGGGTAAGATTGCTGAACAAACCAAAGCCCTATTGCTATTCGGAACGGGTGGTGTAAATGTGGCAGGTATAAGATGGAAAGTTGATGCCCTTATCTGAGGAGATCTCACGGACATGGCGATTAGTATTTTTGTTTTACGAAAATCATGGAGTAAAGCTTGCCGTGAGAAGTGTTTGTTCCCCTCAAAAAAACGTCGTATCTTTGCATCGCAAACTAACTATAACAAGGAACTCGGCGGGTTCTATTTCTATTCCTATGACTTCCTTTATTCTAGTAGTTACTGCTAGGTTGGAATTACCTTTATCTGGTTATCATTATCTAAAGAAACTATACCTTCTTTGTCGTAAGTGACAATTACCATACACTCCAACGAAAGAAAACTTAAACCGACATACAGACTTCATACAGACTTCAACCCCTTCAGGTCATCTTTTATCGTTAAGGCGTGCTATATGTCGGGAAAATTTTGTAACTTTGCAGCCATAAAAGTTTAGACGAAGGTGATTATGGCAATCAATAATCTGAAATGCCATACAAAGACATTAGAAGATATTTACTTAGTATAAAGGTAAAAAGGGACAAATTCTGATAGTGGAATGAAATACTTCTCATGGCTTTGGAATAACTCGCGTGGCATCCGTTGGAATACGGCGGTGCGCATCGTGACGGGCATCGGGCAGGTGGTGCTCGGACTGCTGATGGTGTGGCTCAGCAAGCGATTCATTGACGAGACCATCCGCACGGGAACGGCTGACGATGTGCTGAGGATGGTTGAACTGTTGGTGCTGACCGTCGTGGGCGGTGTTGTGTTGAGACAAGTGGGCTACTGGCTGAAGACCTCAGCAAATGTCCGACAATCGAACGCCCTGCGCCTACGCATCTTTGGTAGTCTGTTTCACAGACAGTTGTTCACTGGTGACGAACTGCATTCGGGTGACGTGTCCTCGCGACTGGCTAAGGACATTGAGCAAGTGATTAAGGTCACGACCGACACACTACCAGAAATGTTGATTACTGGCATCAAACTCTGCGGCGCCTTCCTGCTGATGCGCTGGTTTGACGAACGGCTGGCATGGGCACTGCTGTTACTGACACCATTGGCCATCGTTTTTGGCAAACTAATTGCCCGCAGGTTGCGCCACATGACGCTCGATATCCGGCAAGACGAGAGTCGCATCCAGATGCAGGTGCAGGAAGGTATGGAGCATAATGCCGTGCTACGCTCTTTAGGCTCGGAGCAGTGGATTACCGACAGGCTCGACACGATGCAGCAACGTCTTCGCGGCAATGTGATGCGACGCCTACGGTTTACCATCGTCACGCGACTCATTATGGGTTGTGCCTTCGGTCTTGGCTATCTGTTGGCATTTGTATGGGGAGGCATTGGACTGCGCAACGGCACGATTACCTTTGGTGTAATGACCTCGTTTCTTCAACTGGTAAGTATGATCCAGGGCCCCATTCTGCAATTGCTGAACATGGTGCCGGAGGTGATACACGCTACCGCCAGCATTGACCGACTTGAAGAGTTGGAACAGACAACGCAAGTGCCAACTGTTGCACGGACAGGCAAAACAAGTTCTAAAGGCATCAACTTCAACGATGTCTCTTTCCGCTATGGCAAGGGCGACAGGGAGATTCTTTCGCATTTCACTCATGAATTCCGTCCTGGCTCTAAGACAACCATCATGGGTGAGACGGGCATTGGCAAAACCACCTTGTTCCGTCTGATACTCGGTTTTATCGAGCCGACAAACGGAACGATAGAAGTTGGCGGAGAACTGTGTTTCGTGCCACAGGGCAATACCCTGATGAGCGGCACCATCCGCTATAACCTGCAATTGGCAAAGCCAGATGCTACAGAAGACGAACTGCGACAGGTGCTGCATACTGCCTGTGCTGATTTTGTCTTTAATCTGCCAGATGGTCTCAATACTGAACTTGGAGAACGAGGCAGCGGACTCAGTGAGGGTCAGGCACAGCGTATTGCCATAGCCCGTGGACTGCTCCATGGTGGCGACATCCTCCTGCTTGACGAAATCAGCAGTTCCCTCGACGAGCCCACAGAGTACGAACTATATCGCCGCCTTTTCAAGACATATCCACAAAAGACCATGCTTTTCATCACCCACCGAAAGGCTGTCAGTGAGTTATGCGACGAGGTCGTTTGCCTCTAAATGATATCATCTTTTTACGCAACTGCGAAAAAGAATCTCATAACAGGTTAACTGAAATTAATTGAACTTTAACTAACTGAAAATCAGTAAATAAAAACACATTCTCAGCTAAGAAATAGTTATCCAATTTCTTGGCAATATGATTTATTCTCCCTACCTTTGTGCTGTCGGAGGTGTCGAAACGTGACGTAAGTTAACAAGAGGTTTTTTCGTGATACGAAAAACTCTTGAACACTTGGCGACAAGTGTTGATGGCTGAGTACTCGCAGGCTCGCACCTCTTATGTTGAACATTAATCGTATTTAATTATGCAGGATAGCACCAACGAAAAGAGAATTATGAGGCGCAGGGGAAGACCGCGCAAGTCAGAAATGGAGAATTCGACGGTTAGGAAACCGAGGGCTTTGAGACTGTCGGACGAGGAAGAAAAGTATATAGCTGGTAATGCCAGGAAGTGCCGGATGAACTTCAGTGAGTATTGCAGACAGGTGTTGATGGACTATAAACCAAGCGTGCCTGACACATTGTTCCGGGACGAGTTGTTTGCTGCCCGTAAGGATATAGTGAACTTCATCAACAACATCAAGGGACTCAAAATGGGGAGTGAGGAACGGAAGGAGTTTCTCAGGTCGATGCCCGTGATTCAGCAATGGTGGAAGAGACTGTTCCCGATGATTGAGTTTCTCGACAAAAAGATAGAAAGGGGGTAAGCGATGATAGCAAGAGCAAGAGCCGTGGCGCACGGCAGTGCCTATACGACGTATGCCACACTGAAAAGGGATGCAGAGTTCGTCTGCTGTGAAAATATGGCGGGGGATATGACCGCTGCCGTGACGGATGATGACCTGGACAACATCTGGATGCAGTTCAAGTATGCCGGGGAGAACTATATTGCCAAAGGCAAAGCCGTGAGCAGAAATCTGATAGCAATGGAGGTGTCGCCCACTAAGAATGAGTCGAAGGGCTGGACGCTGGAGCAATGGAAGTGGTTTGCACATCGATTCATTGAAGAAATGGATAAGATTGAGTTTAGGGATAAGAATGGAAAAGTGTCGTCGAAACGGATGGACTTGGCGCATAGCAAATGGATTGCCATGCTGCACCATGATGCCAAGAGTGGGATTCTACATCTGCATTTTATGGTGTCGCGCTTTACCATCGACGGAAAGATCAATGACACCAATCTTATAGGATTGAAGGCAACAATGGCCGCAAACAGTATCAACCAGAGTTTGGGCTGGAAACAGTCGCAGGAGATCAGCGCGGAACACAAGACTGAGATTAAAGATGCCCTCTATGACATTCTGAGAAATATGAATCGGTTCGACTGGAATGTATTTCTCCAGAAGATAAAGGAACGTGGCTATTCTGCCGAACTCAAAAAGGATAGCAATGGCGAGGTCGTGGGCTATAGAATCAAGCGAGGCAACTCAAAGTATAACGCCTCAGAGATTGGCCGGCAGCTGACGGCTAGTAGAATAGAGGCAACTTGGAGGCAGTTGCACAAGGACATGGAAGCTGAAACGGCCAAAAGGAAAGCCGATGAGCAAAAAGCCAGGATCGAGTACGCAGAACGCCATCACTTTGTTTGTGAGCCTGTAAGTCCTGATACAAAGAAGGAGCATTTTGAGTTTGACCGCAGTATTGCAGATGGCAAAGAGCCTGAGCACTTCACCTTTGACGTCTCTGAGAATCTCGTTGATGCCATGTGCAGTTCCTTCAAGGCACTCGAAGACGAGTTTGAGTTTGTGCTCGAAGAAGTAATAGAGACTTCGCTCTTCGTATTCTTTGAACTGATGAGTGTCCCTGGTGGCTCTGGCTATTCTTCAGGCAGCTGCGGTGGAAGCAACAATGACCTGCCTCACAAGAAGAAGGACGACGACGATGAATTGCTGCGTGCCATGCGTATCGCCAAGGCCGTAGCCCGCAGTTGTCCGCGCAAGGTCATTCGTCATGGTTATGGAAGATAATAATATAATTATGTAAAAGTGCAAATATATAATGTAATGAAAAAATATAAAGATGCAGAAAGCCTGTTCGACAATGTAGAGGGGCAGGAAGAAAAGGAGAATATGACTGTAGCTGGTACGTCTCAAAATGAGAACGTGCCAGCTCCTATCGGGGGAGAATCAACGTTTAGTGCTGACTATCTGGAGAAAATCCTACAAATACAGCGAAATTTTGACAGACAGCAGGAGCAGAACGAAAAAATTTTGGAGTCTATGGAAAGGCTTATTATACGTCTGGAGGGCTGCAAGAATATAAAAGTAAGTCTTTCTGAAGATGACAAGAATCTGTTGTCTGCCCTTCCTATAACAATCAACAAACATGTTGCCACGACAGTAGGAGAGGCAGGACAGAAAGTAAAAGAGGACATAGACAAGCAAACCGTATCTTCGATGAAATCACTCACTGGAACATGTGACAAGAAGACTGAGGAATTAAAGAAGGTGCTTAACAACAAGGGTATCTATCTTTCTTGGTGGAACTTCTGGGCAATGATTATAATGGCAATAACCAGTGTAGGCTATGCCATATATGCTGCATTCAACAGATGCCTATGGGATGTGTTATGGGAGAGACTGTGGTTTCCATTATTAGTGTTATTATTCTTTGTTTGTTCAATAGGCTTAATGGTCTGGCTCAATCTCAGAGAATATAGAATCCCCAAATACTAAAGCCTCTATCTGCAAACTCCGAGATTACAAACTGCAAAATTAGGAGTCAAGGAACGCCAAAACAATAATTAGCACGCCAAAAACACGCCAATTTAGAGCATAAAAGAAATCCAAACTACTGATAATCAGCGGTTTGGATTTTCTTTCTGTCGGGATTACTGGACTCGAACCAGCGACCTCGCGCCCCCCAGACGTGTGCGCTACCAACTGCGCTAAATCCCGGACACTTTCTTAAAAAGCGCTGCAAAGGTACGATGATTTTTCGAATCTTCCAAATTTTCCAAGCATTTTTTGCAGAAAAGTTGATAATTAATGTTATTTCCTTGCCCAATCATCAAATAATTCGTAACTTTGTGAGTTGTTTATATAAAATATATAAGGTATCGAATTCTGACATGCAATATATCATCAAAGCACCACAACGGCTCAACCAAACCGTGAGGCTGCCGGCATCGAAAAGCATCTCCAACCGCTCGTTGGTGATTCATGCGCTTTCGGGGGGCAGCGTGCTGCCTGACAACCTGTCGGACTGCGACGACACGGAGGTGATTATCAATGCCCTGCGCAACAACCCCTACGAGATAGACATCAAGGCCGCCGGTACGGCCATGCGCTTCATGACAGCCTTTCTGGCCGTCAAAGAGGGCGAGGAGCACGTCATCACCGGTACTGAGCGCATGCGTCACCGCCCCATCGGCATTCTGGTGGATGCGCTGCGCCGCCTGGGGGCAGACATCAGCTACATGGGCGAAGAAGGCTTCCCTCCCCTACGCATCAGGGGACGCAAGTTGGAGGGTGGACTGTTAGAGGTGCCGGGCAACATCAGCTCGCAATACATCTCTGCCCTGCTGCAGATCGGTCCCGTGCTGCGCAACGGCCTGACGCTGCGCCTGACCAGCGATATCATCTCACGGCCCTATATCGACCTGACGCTATGGACGATGCGCCAATTTGGTGCCGAGGCCGACTGGAGCGACTTTGAGACCATCACCGTCAACCCGCAGCCCTATCACGACTACGCCTTCTACATCGAAAACGACTGGAGCGCAGCATCCTACTGGTACGAAATGATGATGCTCTCGAAAACCACAGGCAACGAGATACGCCTGGAAGGACTGACTGACGGCTCGAAACAGGGCGACTCCTCCGTGAGATATATCTTCAGTCTGCTGGGAGTGAAGACATCCTTCGCCAACACGAGAGAGGGTATACCCACGACGGTAACGCTGAACCGGAACGGCAGGCACGTGCCCCGGCTGGAATACGACTTCACTAATTCACCCGACCTGGCACAGACCTTCGTCGTTGGCTGCGCACTGGCTAACATTCCTTTCCACTTCAGAGGACTTTCCACCCTGAAAATCAAGGAGACCAACCGCATAGAGGCCCTGAAAAGGGAGATGCGCAAGCTGGGATACGTCATCCACGACATCGGCGACAGCGAGCTGACCTGGAACGGTGAGCGATGCGACACATCTCTGGAAAACGGCATCGATACCTACGAAGACCACCGCATGGCACTGGCCTTTGCACCCGCAGCCTTCTGCTTCGACGAACTGCGCATCAACAATCCGGAAGTTGTCAGCAAGTCATATCCGCACTTCTGGGAAGACCTCAGAGCCGCCGGATTTGAAGTGAAAGAAAATAACGAATAACGATTTGCCCCCCACAGAAACAACAGACAATGGACTTCCTGCTGATTGCCATCATATCATTAATAGCGCTCGGTGCCATCGCCGCCATCTTCTCGATAGGCGACAAGGACACTCCCGTGGTGAAGGCGGAGAACGACTGCGCCGCATGCAGCAGCCGGTCGGAATGCAAGCTCGCCGATGTGGTGGAAAGCAGGAGACAAGCGACAAGCAACAAGTTGCAAGAAACAGGAGGCAAGAGCTGCGGCCATACCCCAGCCTTACTACTTTACCTCTTAGCCCTTTTGCTCATCGCCACGGGGTGCTCCACCAAGAAGAACACGCCGCAAAGCCGCTTCTGGCAAGCCTTTACCGCCCGCTACAACACCTACTTCAATGGTTCGCAGGCCTTTATCGAAGGAAGCCTGGAAAAAGAGAACGGCAACCGCGACAACTGCACAGAACTGATACCGCTCTACCCCGTAGTGAACAAGGGAAGCCGCGAACTGGGCAAGGGAAACTTCGAACGAGCCATCGAGAAGTCGCAGAAAGCCATCAAGATGCACAGCATCAAACGGCGACCGGAATGGAACAAGAACCGCCGCAAGACGGCCAAGGACATTGCGTGGCTGAACCGCCGCGAATACAACCCCTTCCTTTGGCGCGCCTGGCTGCTGATGGGAAAGTCGCAGTTCCAGCAGGGACTGTTTGAGGAGGCCGCCGCCACCTTCTCCTACATGTCGCGACTCTACCAGTCGCAACCCGCCATCAACGGCATCGCCCGCGCCTGGCAGGCCAAGAGCTACCTGCAGATGGACTGGGTGTACGATGCCGAGGACGTCATCGTCAAGCAGCGGCGCGATACCATCCACTACCGTGCCGTCAAAGACTGGGACTACACCTTTGCCGACTACTACATCCACGCCCACCGCTACGATGAGGCCATCCCTTATCTAAGAAAAGTCATCAAACATGAGAAACGGCGTAAGCAAAAGGCGCGCGAATGGTTCCTTATGGGACAGTTGCAGGCCCTGCTCGGACATCGCGAAGAGGCCTACAAGGCATTCAAGCACGTGGTACGCCTGAACCCGCCATACGAACTGGAGTTCAATGCACGCATTGCACAGACGGAGGTGATGGCGGCAGGCAACTCAAAACGCATGGTCAAAAGGCTGAAGCGCATGGCGGCCAGCGACAACAACAAGGACTATCTCGACCAGATATACTACGCCATGGGAAATATCTACCTGACGGAGCGCGATACCCTTAACGCCATCGAAGCCTACGAAAAGGGTAACAAGAAATCCACCCGAAACGGTATTGAGAAAGGCGTGCTGCTGCTCACCCTCGGCAACCTGTATTGGCAGATAGAGAAATATCCCGATGCGCAACGCTGCTACGGCGAGGCCATCGGACTGCTCGACAAGGACCGCAAAGACTATCGCCAACTGGCAGAACGCTCGAAGATTCTTGATGAGCTGGCACCCCATGCCGGGGCAGTAGAACTGCAGGACTCGCTGCAGCGGCTGGCCAAGATGTCGGAAGAGGATCGCAACAAGGTCATCGACAAGCTGATTGCCGACCTGCTGCAGAAAGAGAAGGAGGAACGTCGTGCCCAGGAGGAGGCCGAAGCCGAGAAAGTGCTGCAGAAACAGGCTGCAATAGGCAACAACCAGTCGTCGGCAAAGACACAGACACCCACCATGCCCGGAACGGGGAAGTCGGGGCTGTGGTACTTCTATAACCCGCAGGCCGTCAACCAGGGAAAGCAGGCCTTCCAGAAACAGTGGGGCAAGCGTGAGAACCAGGACAACTGGCGCCGCATCAACCAGACGGTGGTCAACCTGTTCCCTGAAGGTTCAGAGGACGCAGAGAATCCGGAGAGTGCAGAGGGTGCAGAGAATGCTGACAATCCTGCCGCCAACGACTCCATCGCCAGCGGACAGGCCGAAGCCGACAGTGCCGCCCTCGACCCCCACAAGCGCGAATACTATCTGGCACAGATTCCCTTCACCGAAGAGCAGCTTGCCGAGAGCCATAACCTCATCAAGGATGGTCTGTTCCATTCGGGCATCATCTTCAAGGACAAACTCGACAACCTCACACTCAGTGCCAAGGCCCTGAACCGACTGACCAACGACTATCCCGACTACGAGCACAACGACGAGGCGTGGTATCACCTCTTCCTGCTCTATTCCCGACAGCAGCGGAACGACGAGGCCGAGCGGTGCCTGACCATGTTGAAAGACAGTTTCCCGGAAAGCCAGTGGACTATTCTGCTCTCCGACCCCAACTTCGTCGAGAACCAGCGCTTCGGCGTACATATCGAAGACTCGCTGTATGCCGCCACGTACGATGCCTTCAAGGGTGACCGCTACGACGAAGTGAAAGCCAACACCCAACTCTCTGAAAACCGGTTCCCCCTTGGCGAACACCGTCCGAAATTCATCTTCATCGAAGGACTCAGCCTGCTCAACGAGGGTGAAGCAACAGCCTGCACCGAACGCATGAAACAGGTGGTAGAGAAATATCCGCAAAGCGAGGTCAGCGAACTGGCCGGTATGATACTGCGTGGCGTACAACAGGGACGCCAGCTGCACGGCGGCAAGTTCGACATCGGCGACATCTGGACGAGGCGCAGCTCTGACATGGCGCGCTCGGACTCCACCCTCGCCGACACCCTGTCGGTAGAGCGTAACATCAGCTACGTATTCCTGCTGGCCTACCAGCCAGACTCCGTCAACCAGAACCAGCTGCTCTACGAGATGGCCAAATACAACTTCAGCAACTACCTGGTGCGTAACTTCGAAATAGCCATCGACCAAGACCCCAACGGACTGGTGCGCATGCTGGTGAGCGGATTCCTCAGCTACGACGAAGCACGACAGTATGCCCGACAGTTGTATGCCAACGAGCACATGACGGAACTGCTGCATAACTGCCGAAGCCTCATCGTCAGCGAGCCCAACCTCCGACTGCTGGGCACTACCTTCAGCTACGCCGACTACGAGGTGTTCTTCGAGAAAAAGCTGGCTCCCATCGAGATCTCCAAGATCCCGCTGTTAGACGAGCCGGAGACCATCGTCCAGCCGGAAGAGGAGGAAGAGAATACCGAGGAAGAGGAGGATGGTGGCAACGAACAACCTGCCACAGGTGATGACGACCTGTTCCCCGACAGCCCCGCACAACAACCCGGAGGCTACATCGAATTCGATGACGACTTCTGGAGGTAAAACTGTAAAATGTAAAATCGTAGAATTGTAAATATGACCAACGGACTACTGCTTTGGGTCGACGACGAGATAGAACTGCTCCGCGCCCATATATTATTCTTGGAGAAAAAAGGCTATGAGGTGGTGACCGTCACCAACGGTACCGATGCCATCGAAGAGTGCCGCAACCGCACCTTCGACCTCGTCATGCTCGACGAGATGATGCCCGGACTCAGCGGTCTGGAGACCCTGCAGCGCATCAAGGAGGTGACACCGCAGACCCCTGTGGTGATGGTCACCAAGAGCGAAGAGGAAGACATCATGAACCAAGCCATCGGACAGCAGATTGCCGACTACCTCATCAAACCGGTCAATCCCAACCAGATACTGCTCACGCTCAAGAAGAATATCCACCGCCGGGAAATTGTCACCGAGACAGTACAAACCAACTACCAGCAGCAGTTCCAGCAGATAGCCATGCAGATTATGGACTGCCGCACATGGCAAGACTGGACGGAAATCTACAAGCGACTGGTGCGCTGGGAGCTGGAGCTGAGTGCCACCGACTCACAGATGACCGAGATGCTCGACATGCAGAAAGAGGAGGCCAACCGGGGCTTCGCAAAGTATGTGAAAAACAATTACCTGGACTGGATAGCCCCCCTCTCATCCCCCCTTGGGGGGAAGACCAGTAGCGCAGTGGCATCCCCCCAAGGGGGGACGGGAGGGGGGCCTGCTCCCCTCCTCTCTCCACACATCTTCAAGAGCAAGGTGTTCCCTCTGCTTAACGAGGGCGAAAAGGTATTCCTCGTGGTATTCGACAACTTCCGCTACGACCAGTGGAAGACCCTGGAGGGAGCACTGGCCGACCAGTTCATCATCGACGAAGACCTCTATTGCAGCATCCTGCCCACCGCCACACAGTATGCCCGAAATGCCATCTTCTCGGGGCTGATGCCGGAACAGATAGCGAAGATGTTCCCCGACCTGTGGGTCGACGAGGATGAGGAGGAGGGCAAGAACCTCAACGAGAAGCCACTCATCCAGACACAGCTGGAGCGTTACCGCCGCAAGAACACCTTCTCCTACCATAAGATCAACACCTCTGGGGAGGCCGACAAGCTGTTGCAGCAGCTGAACCAGTTGGAGCACAACGACCTGAACGTAGTCGTATTCAACTTCATCGACATGCTCTCCCATGCCCGTACCGAGTCGAAGATGGTGCGCGAGCTGGCCAATAACGAGAGTGCCTACCGCAGCATTACCCTGTCGTGGTTCCGCCATTCCGTAGTCAGCGACCTGTTCCGCCAACTGGCACAGAGCGACTATCGTATCATCATCACCACCGACCACGGCTCCATCCGCGCCAACAATCCCGTAAAGATTGTCGGCGACCGCAACACCAACACCAACCTGCGGTATAAGTTGGGCAAGAACCTGTCATACGACTCGAAGGAGCTGTTTGTCATCAAGGATCCGCACAAGGCACAGCTGCCAGCACCGAATCTCTCGACAAGCTACGTGTTTGCCACCGGCGACGATTTCTTCGCCTATCCCAACAACTACAACTACTACGTCAGCTACTACCGCAACACCTTCCAGCACGGCGGCATCTCGATGGAAGAGATGATTATCCCGCTGATTAGCATGAAGGGCAAGAAGCGGTAACATCGAGACTTCGAAACATCGAAACAACGAAACACCGAAACAACGAAACACCGAAACACCGGAAAAATGGAAATCAGAATCGACAACATAGAAAACATTCGCCAGTCTGCCCGCGGGTTTGTCAGCCAAATAGATGACCGCCGCGTCTTTGCCTTCTACGGCAAGATGGGGGCGGGAAAGACCACCTTCATCAAAGCCATTTGTGAAGAGCTGGGTGTAAAAGATGTCATCACCAGCCCCACCTTCGCTATCGTGAATGAATACAGAACCCCCTCCAAACCTCCCCGAGGGGAGGCTTGTGGCGCAGCAGTCCTCCCCCGCGGGGGAGATAGAGGGGGGGCCGTCATCTTCCACTTCGACTTCTACCGAATCAAGAAAATCGAGGAAGTCTACGACATGGGCTACGAAGACTACTTCTACAGCGGTGCTCTCTGTTTCATCGAATGGCCGGAACTGATAGAAGACCTCCTGCCCGATGATGCCGTGCGCGTCACCATCACCGAGCAGGAAGACGGGAGCCGCACGGTAATGTTTTGAGTGGATCCCCCCACCTAAATGATGAAGATATGAGGAAACTATTCGCACTTTCGCTCGTATTGCTGATGTCGGGCATTACATTGGCACAAGTAAAAAATGAACCAAACGAGAAAACGATGACAGAGAATTTGAATGAAGTAGCAGCCTTCCTGAAGGAGTGTCGCGTGTTTTTCATTGCTACCACAGAAGGCAACCAGCCCCGTGTGCGGCCTTTTGGTGTTGCCGAGATTGTGAACGGCAAACTCTACCTGACCACAGGCCGTAAGAAAGATGTGTACAAGCAATTGGAGGCCAACGAAGGCCGCTTTGAAATCTGTGCCCTGAAGACAGATTATTCCCAATGGATACGCATCAGCGGACGACTTGTGGACGAGGACAATGCCGAGATACGCCAAACCATCCTTGACCGCAACAAGTTGTTAGGCCGCATGTATTCTGCCAATGACGGCAATTTCGTCACCCCCTATATCGCCGACGGAGAAGCTCGCTTCTTCACCCTTGAGGGTGAACAGAAGCGAGTGAAGTTTTAAGGGGACAACTGACAAACGGATAAGACTACAGCAGTGCATTGAATTTCTCCTGTAGCTTGGCCTTCGGCTGCGCACCTACCAGCTTGTCGACCACCTGGCCATCTTTGAAAAAGAGGATGGTGGGGATGTTGCGGATACCAAACTCTACTGCCAGATCTTCACTCTCCTCGACATCGCACTTGCCTACAACGACCTTTCCGTCGTACTCGGCAGCCAACTCGGCAATGACGGGAGCCAGCATGCGGCAGGGGCCACACCATGTTGCCCAGAAATCAACTACTAACGGCTGGTTGCCATTCTTCAAGCTCTCAAAATTCTCGCTGGTGACTGTTACTTCCATCTTGTAATTTACAATTTAACGATTTACTATTTACTTTTTATTTCACAATTTATATACATGCAAATATCATGCCAAGAATTTTTTTCTTAATTCTTAACTCTTAATTAATATTATAGTCGAGTGCCTCGGTTTCCTCGATATACTGTATCAGCTCGTTGCGCAGATTGACGGTCTTTGACTCACTGCGCAGCAGCACGTGCCGCTTTCCGGTGGCATCGCGCAGCAAGAAGTACAGTTCGGTTTTCCCTGGATTCATGGAGATCATTTCCACCAGGTCTTCCACTATCTGAGGCTCCAGTTTGTTGGTATCTACCGAGATGGTAATGCGATTGATGGCCTTCTCCTTCACAGTTTGTAGCAACTCAACGTTAGACACTTTCAGTTCCTTCTGTTCTGAGTTATAGAAACGCGGGGTCATCTTGCCCGTGATATAGACTGCGGCACCCTCGATGAACTTGCCATTGAGGTTCAGCCAGTCATCGCCGAAAAGTACCAACTCGCCAGAGCCAGTGAAGTCTTCAAGGGTGATGATACCCCAAGGCTTGTTGGTCTTGGCACTGAAGCGTGTCTGTACGCTGGTGACGATACCGCCCAGCGTGACATCCTCGCGGTCGGTAAGTGCTGCACAACGGTCTGCCAGTTCAGGGCATTTGGCATTGCAGAGGTTGTCAAGGATAATCCGGTATTCGTCCAGCGGATGCGCTGACAAGTAGATGCCCACCAACTCGCGCTCCTTGTTCAGCCGCTCCACATCGCTCCAGCGCTCTTCGCTCTTGGGGATGGGGGGTGTCTGTATCTCAAAGTCATCGAAGCCACCGAACAGCGAATTCTGCATTTGCTGCTTCTCGGTCTGATAAACCTGTCCGTAGCGCATAATGATATCGATAAAGGTCTCGCCCTTGGCATTCTGTGCAAAGAAATCCTCCCGGCGGATGCCAAAGCTGTCGAAACCGCCGCTCAGTGCCAGCACTTCAAAGGCCTTGCGGTTGACACTCTGGAAACTGACGCGCTGCACGAAGTCGAAGATATCCTTATAGACTCCGTTTTTCCCACGCTCGCGGATGATGGCCTCGGCAGCACTGTCGCCCAGTCCCTTGATGCCTGCCAGTCCGAAGCGGATCTCTCCCTTGTGGTTGACACCAAACTTCAGATACGACTCGTTGACATCAGGGCCCAGCGTGGCAATCCCCATCGCCTTGCACTCGTCCATCAACTTTGCCGTCTCCGTAATCTGGTCACGACGGCGACTCATAATAGCCGCCATGAACTCAGAGGGATAGTTGGCCTTGAGGTAGGCCGTCTGATAGGCCACCCATGAATAACAGGCAGCATGCGACTTGTTGAAGGCGTATGAGGCAAAGGCTTCCCAGTCGGCCCAGATTTTTTCAAGCACCTTCGGGTCGTGTCCGTTCTTCTTGCCCCCCTCGATGAACTTAGGCTTCATGGCATCGACGATGTCTTTCTTCTTCTTACCCATCGCCTTACGCAGGGCATCGCTCTCACCACGTGTGAAGTCGGCCAACAGACGCGACAGCAACATCACCTGCTCCTGATAGACGGTGATGCCGTAGGTATCCTTCAGATACTTCTCCATCACGGGAATATCGTAGGTGATGGCTTCTTCTCCATGCTTACGACGGATGAACTGCGGGATATAACCCATCGGTCCCGGACGGTAGAGGGCATTCATGGCAATGAGGTCTTCGAAGACGGTGGGCTTCAGCTCGCGCAGATACTTCTGCATGCCAGCCGACTCAAACTGGAACGTGCCGATGGTGCGTCCCTGTTGGTAAAGCTCGAAAGTCTTGGGGTCATCGATGGGGATATGGTCGAGGTCGACATCAATGCCACGCGTCTGCTTGATGATGGCACAGGCCTCCTTCATCTCCGAGAGTGTCTTCAGTCCCAGGAAGTCCATCTTGATAAGCCCCGTCGACTCGATGACATGTCCGTCGTACTGCGTACAGTTGGTCTTTTGGTCTTTGAAGTCGGGATCGTCAGCGGTACTGACAGGCACCCAGTCGCTGATGGGGTCGCGGCAGATAATGAAGCCACAGGCATGGATGCCCGTGCCACGCACCGTACCCTCCAGCATCTTGGCATACTTGATGGTGTTGCGCAGGGCGGGATCGTTGGATGCCTCGGCTTCCTGCAATTCCCTCACAGCCTTGATGGCATTGGGGAGATTCATCTTCGGTGTCTTGCCATCCACATCAGGCAGTCGGTCGGGGATGGCCTTACACAATGCATTGACAATATTCAGTGGCACATTCTCCACACGCGCCACATCCTTGATGGAGTTTTTGGTAGCCATCGAGGCGTAGGTAATGATATGGGCACAGTTGTCGTGTCCGTACTTGTCCTCCACCCACTTCAGCACGCGGCCTCGGCCGTCATCATCGAAGTCGGTATCAATATCCGGCAGCGAGATACGGTCGGGATTCAGGAAACGCTCGAACAGCAAGTCATACTTCAGCGGGTCGATCTTCGTGATGCCCAGACAATAGGCCACCACAGAACCAGCCGCCGAGCCACGTCCCGGCCCCACCATCACCCCCAGCTCATCGCGGGCAGAGTTGATGAAGTCCTGCACGATAAGGAAGTAGCCCGGAAATCCCATCGTCTTCATAATATGCAGCTCAAAGCGGATACGGTCAGTCACTTCGGTGGGAAGTCCGGATTGTCCGGAATCTCCTGAATTTCCGGATTCTCCTGTGCCATACAGCCTGTATGCTCCCTCGTAGGCCAGCTTGGCCAGATAGTCGGCCTCGAACTTGATGCGGTACAGCTTGTCATAGCCTCCCAGTTTCTTGATTTTCTTCTCACCCTCCTCACGCGGCAGCGGGTTCTCTCCATTCTCGTCACGGGTAAACTCCTCGTACAGCTGTTCCTCGGTAAACTTCTGCCGCCACTCTTCCTCCGTACCAAAGTCTTCAGGAATGGGGAAGAAGGGCATGATAGGGTCGTGGTCAAGACTATATACCTCTACCTTATCCAGAATATCAAGGGTATTGGAGAGCGCTTCCGGCACATCGCTGAAGATGTCGTTCATCTCCTCACGAGTCTTAAACCATTCCTGCTTCGAGTAGAGCATGCGGGTTGGATCGTCCAAGTCTTTGCCAGTAGACAGGCAGAGCAGGTGGTCGTGAGCCTCGGCATTCTCCTGGTCTACAAAGTGGGCATCGTTCGAACAGATGAGTTTGATGCCATACTCACGAGCCAGTTCTATGAGTACCCTGTTAGCTTTCTGCTGTAGCGGGAAGGTCTCGCGGTTGGCACGGATGGTAGGGTCTTTCACCTCATGTCGCTGCAACTCCAGATAGTAATCGTCGCCGAACACACGGTGATACCACTCTATCGCCTCGCGGGCACCGGCGATGTCACCGTCCAGTATCTTCTTGGGTACTTCACCGGCGATACATGCCGAGCAGACGATGAGTCCCTCATGGTAGTGCTCCAAGTCTTCACGGTCAGTACGCGGACGCATATAGTAGCCGTCGGTCCACGAGCGGCTTACCAGTTTGATCAGGTTCTTATACCCCGTATAGTTCTTGGCCAATACGATGAGGTGGTAGCCGCTCTGGTGCTTCTTGTCACCCTTGAGCGACTTGGAACCATAGCGCGACACATACATCTCACAGCCGAAGATGGGCTTAAAGGGTTCCTTGCCCTCCTTCTTGCGCTGCTTGTTGATGCCTATCACATAGTCATGAAACTCCTTGATGCCAAACATGTCGCCGTGGTCAGTGACGGCCATGCCGCGCATACCATTGCCTACGGCCTTGTCTACCAGCCGTTTGATACTCGACTGTCCGTCCAGTATAGAGTAGTATGTATGTACATGTAAATGTACGAAATCTTCCATCTGCTGTTTGTTTTTTCGTTTTGAAGGCGTAAAGTTACAGCGAAAAGCTGAGAATACCAAAAAAATTTGTAATTATTAATTCATAATTCATAATTATTATGTACCTTTGCAGTGTAATTGCCGAAACTGTTCGATAACTAAATCCCATGGGAGAGAGAATCAAGAAGCTAAAAAAGATAAGAATACACCGTGAAGGAACCAACGAACTCACCATCAGCATGGTGCTGCTCATCCTGATAGCAGCAGCATTGTGGTACGTATTTGACACAACCATTCCCTGCTGGCTGTTTTCCATCGTGTTTGGCTCCGCCTGGCTGATGGCCCTCAATTTCTACCGCTGTCCTATCCGCTACTTCAACGGTGACACCGACAAACTGGTGGTGGCTCCTGCCGATGGCAAGGTTGTGGTCATTGAAGAGGTGGAGGAAACGGAGTATTTCCATGACCAGCGCCTGATGATCAGCATCTTTATGAGTCCGCTGAACGTCCACGCCAACTGGTTCCCCGTTGACGGTAAGGTGAAGTTCGTTCACCACCAGAATGGCAACTACCACAAGGCATGGCTGCCAAAGGCCAGCGAGGAGAACGAGCATGCCGATATTATGATTGAGACACCCGACGGTCGTGAGGTGCTGGTGCGCCAGATTGCCGGTGCCATGGCCCGCCGCATCGTTACCTACGCCAAGGAGGGCGAGGAGTGCTACATCGACGAGCACCTGGGCTTTATCAAGCTCGGCTCGCGTGTTGATGTCTACCTGCCGCTCGACACCAAGCCCATTGTCTCCATGGGACAGCCCACTACGGGCGACCAGACGGTGATTGCAAAGCTGAAATGAGGAATGAGAAATGACAAGTGAGAAATGAAGAAGCATATTCCTAACACGATTACCTGCTGCAACCTCATCTCAGGATGCATCGCAACGTATATGGCCTTCCAGGGCAACTATGGATTAGCCCTGCTTTTCATTGTCATAGGGGCTGTGTTCGACTTCTTCGACGGTATGTCGGCACGTCTGCTGGGGGTTTCCTCTCCTATCGGAAAGGAACTCGACTCGCTGGCTGACTGCATCACCTTCGGTTTCGCACCTTCAGCCATCGTGTTCAGCTTCCTGAACGCGCTATGGCCGACAGAAGCCAATGCGTCACCCTCCGCAGTTCTCTTTTGCCTCTCCTTCCTGGCTTTCATCATGGCAGCATTCTCGGCACTGCGCCTCGCCAAGTTCAATCTCGACGAGCGACAGTCCATGGGATTCATCGGACTGCCGACACCGGCCAACGCCCTCTTCTGGGCATCGCTCATTGTTGGCGTGGGTGATTACATCGCCACCCTGCCTCATGCGGCATGGCTCGTCATAGCAGCTGTCTTCGTCAGCTGTTGGCTGCTGATTGCCGAAATACCCATGTTCGCACTGAAGTTCAAGACGTGGGGATGGAAAGGCAACGAAGTCAAGTATATCTTTCTACTTACCTGTATCCCGCTGCTGATTCTGTTGGGCATCAGCGGACTGGCTGCCATCATTGCATGGTACGTCGTGCTCTCTATCTATAACAACTACCAAACACCTGTCAAACACTAAAAACCGATACCTATGATTATCAAAGGTTTCTTTGGCATACTGCTATTCATATTTTTCCTGTTTGTGCTAATAGCGATGCTTACTGGCGGTTATATCGTCAGAACCATCAAGAAGATGCGCAAGGCAGCAGAGCAGGCTGCCGACCTGAAGGCACAGCGCTACCGTGACGAGACCGGTCGCCAACGGCAGCAGTACAGCCAGCGGCAGCAGCGTTCGCAGCATTCCCAAGACTCTCAGCATTCCCAGAATGCCCAGCATGCCCAAGACGGCGAACCCTCCGAAGCCCGCCGCACGCAAACCGCCACTGGTGAGACCGTCATCGACCACCGCCATCAGGAGCGCGAGAACAAGAAAATCTTCGACGACTCCGAAGGCGACTACGTAGACTTTGAAGAGGCTTAATTGTGTACCAGCGTACCAATCTCCTCGCCGTCCATCACCTTCTTCAGGTTACCCACGATGTCCATGTTGAACACATAGATGGGCAGGTTGTTGTCCTGGCACATGCAGATCGCTGTCAAGTCCATCACCTTCAAGCCTCGCGCGAGAACCTCTTTATAGGTAATAGCATCAAACTTCGTGGCCGTCGGGTCTTTCTCGGGGTCAGCAGTATAGACACCATCCACGCGGGTGCCCTTCAGCATGACATCTGCCTCAATCTCAATACCACGCAGACTGGAACCGGTATCCGTGGTAAAGTAGGGTGAACCCGTTCCTGCCGAGAAGATGCAGACGTAGCCAGCCTCCATCGCCTCGATGGCCTTCCACTTAGAATAGAACTCGCCGATAGGCTCCATGCGGATGGCCGTCAGCACCTTGTTCTTCACACCGATGGCTCCCAATGCCGAACTGAGTGCCAGCGAGTTGATGACCGTGGCACACATACCCATCTGGTCACCCTTCACACGGTCGAAGCCCTTCTGACTTCCCGACAGGCCACGGAAGATGTTGCCACCACCGATGACGATGCCAATCTGTGTACCCATCTCACTCACTTCCTTAATCTGGCGAGCATAGTCGCTCAACCGTTCAGGGTCGATACCGTAGCCCTGCTGTCCCATCAGGCTCTCACCCGACAGCTTCAATAGAATTCTCTTAAATCTTGCCATAATTTCTCTTCGTTATTTATTTCGATGTTTCGATATTTCGAGGCTTCGACGTTTCGTCATCTCGAATTTTGAAGTCTCGTTTATCAATTTCAACGGCAAAGATACTAATAAAAAAAGAATAAAGGATAAAGAATCGAGAAAAAAGTCGTAACTTTGCAACATGGATTGGGAAATAGTACATATTGCCGAGACAGATTCCACAAATCGCTGGCTGAAAGGTCATGCGGACAGTTCTCGTAATCTTGTAATTGTAGCCGACTATCAGACAGCAGGACGAGGCTGTGGCACGAACACATGGGAGGCAGAGCGGGGCAAGAACCTGCTATTTTCACTGCTACTGCACCCAGAGCAAATGCCAGTTTCTAAACAGTTCCATATATCAATGGCTGTTTCACTATCCATCATAGAGGCATTAGGGCAGCATATCGGTGACCTGAGCATAAAGTGGCCCAACGACATATATTGGCGCAATGGAAAGATAGGCGGTATGCTCATAGAGAACACACTGAAGGGGGGGCTCATCAAGGACTGCATCATCGGCGTGGGACTAAACGTCAACCAACGGCATTTCCGAAGCGATGCCCCAAACCCCGTGTCAATATGGCAGATTTGCGAACAGGAGACAAATCGCGAACAACTTTTGCAGAACATACTAACATGTTTGGACCATTATCTATATCACGATATCAAGGCACAGTACTGCTCCATGCTCTACCGTCGCCGTGGGTTCCATCCGTATATTGACAAAAACGGTGCCTTCATGGGTGAAATCGCAGACGTGGAAGACGACGGGCATCTGCTACTGCGTGATGATGACGGCAATATCCACCACTATGCCTTCAAGGAAGTTCAATTTGTATTTTAACGAAATATCGAAACATAAAAAAAACAAAAACAAAAGAAAACAATGGAAATCACCATCTTCAAATACTACTGGTTAGACACATGGGTGCTAGCCAACGTCATTCAGCTGGCTACACAGGATTTTTGCATCCGTCACCTAAACCACACTAACGACCCATGTGGACGGCTCCTCGACCAAATGACTATGGCAGCACGCTCTGTTCCCGCAAACATTGCAGAAGGTAGTTCCCGCCATTCCACCTCACGAGAGACGGAAATGAAATTGATAGACGTAGCACGCGCCAGCCTTTCTGAGCTTTCTAACGACTACCTCAACTGGATCTTGCATCACGAAAGCACTCCTTGGTCAACAAAATCTCCAGACTACCACGCTGTTAACAGCATTCAGTTGGACCGTCCCACTTACAAAGAGGATGTCCTGCACATGAGTGGCATCCACATCCTCGCCCAAAAGCACAAGTTCGACCAGTGGCTCAATAATGAGGACTCACTGATTACAGCAAACTGCCTCATTATTCTGTGCAACAGACTCATTATGATGTTACACCGACAGATAGAGCATCTTCTGAAAACCTTTAAAGCAGAAGGAGGCTTTACCGAGGGCCTTACTGCGGAACGCCTGGCATACCGACAACAAGAAAGCATTCAATCCGATGCCCCCAAATGTCCGTTATGTGGAAAGCCCATGATTAAGCGCATGGCAAAAAAAGGCATCAACTCCGGCAAGGAATTCTGGAGCTGTAGCGGTTATCCTAATTGCAACGGGACACTGAATATTAAATAAAAATCGAAATCTCGAAACATCGAAATCTCGAAACATCGAAACTTCGAAATCTCGAAGCATCGAAACTTCGAAGTATCGAAACATCGAAACATCGAAAACATCGAAAACATCGAAACAAAAATGACCAGCGACGAAACATTCATGCGCAAGGCCCTTCAGGAGGCCGAAGCCGCTTTTGCAGAGGGGGAGATACCCATTGGTGCCGTCATCGTCTGCCAGGGGCGTGTCATCGCCCGCGCCCACAACCTGACGGAGACGCTCCACGATGTCACCGCCCATGCCGAGATGCAGGCCATCACAATGGCTGCTGCCGAGCTGGGTGGCAAGTACCTTACCGACTGCACCCTCTACGTTACCGTCGAGCCATGCATCATGTGTGCCGGAGCCTTGGGATGGAGCCAGCTGCCACGTCTGGTCTACGGCTGCCGCGACGAGAAACGTGGCTACTCAGCCTTTGCTCCCCAGGCCCTGCACCCCCGCTGTACAGTAACTGGCGGCATCCTTGAGGAAGAATGCCGCCAGCTCATGCAGGCTTTTTTCAGGCAGAAGCGCTGAGATCGCCTGTCTGTCGCGCGGAACAGGATGCTATTCCTTGCTGAGAATGATATTCACCACTCCTACCACGTCACTGACATCTATCACACCGTCGCCGTTCACGTCGGCAGCCTTTTCGTTGAAGTTCTCGGCAGGTTTCTCCAGAATCTTGTTTACGATAGCCACTACGTCGGCCACGTCTACCACGCCGTCACCGTTGGCATCACCGACGGTGTAATCCGGAGCCGACGACGAGAACTGGAACGTCTTCTCGGCACTCCATTGCGAGTAGGTGTTTTCCTCACCCATGGCACGCACGCGGAAGATATAGCGGTTGCTCGTGTTCAGGTTCGTGAAAGTATAACTATTCGTAGCAGATTCGAAATACTGAGGTTCGCTGGCACGGCGCGGTGCTGCAACGGTCTCAAGCCCCAACTGCTCTGCCGTCCATGTACCATCGTAGACGGAAAGATAGTTGATGTACATCTGCTTATTGGGCGTAATGGTGAGACGGAACAGGTCATTCTCCTTAGGAACAGAGAATGACACCACATACAACCCGTTGCCTGTCACACTGAAAGATGCTTTCTCAGCAACGATATCACTGTTATAGCCACCAGTGAATACACTTTCGATGGTGAGTGCTACCTGAACCTCATCGCCGGCTTTTGCCACATCGGCTCCTATCACGAAGGTGATTTCCTGAGAGTCGGGGACTTTCCACCACGATGGTGTACGCAGATAGCCAGTAGAGGAAGAGGTACCTATGCGCAGTTTAGAAGGCGTAGTATAGAGCTTTGAGCCACTCCAACTTGCCAAGCCATAGTCACCGAGTTTGCTGCTAATGTCGGAAAAACCTACAGATTTGCTAACACATCCACTGAAATCAATCTCACGCAGCAAAGCGTCTTTGGGGTCTTTGGCTACGGCACCAATTTCGGTCAGTTCCAACTGGTAGCCAACGGCACCGCTAACGGCCGGCCAAGTGACGGTAAAGGCATTCTTGCCCTGTACCTCTGTACCATCATCAGTAGACGGAACAGCCAAATCCGGACGACAAGCCACAAACGAAACGGTCATGGCAGTCTCGTCCTCGGTGATGTTGTCGATGGCCTTATTCATCAAGTTCGTGCCATCGGAGTTATTATTAAACAGCGTAGCAGCAGGTGTCGTAAAGTTGGTCAGCGACGTATTGCCACTCTTTCCTGGCCATGTGTCGCCAGACAGTGTCTTGTAAGACAGTACGTTGTCAGCGGGAATAACAGTCATCCGCTGGTGATTTGAAACCGCATTGACCTTATTAGAAGCCCATACTTCCTTGTCGTAGTCAACATGTAAGATGAGCAGTCCATGGCCATAAAGTCCCTTGTCGAAACCCACGGGCTGGCGGTTCTCCAGCAGGTAGTATTCGTTCTTGTTGGCATCGTTATACAGGATGTATGCCTCCGCATTCGTAGCCAGTGGCTTCATGTCCTTGATGCGTGTCATGGTGTTAACCTCCACAGGCTCCATCCATCCCGAGAACCACCGCTCATAGCTGGAGTATCCTGCCGGTGTGCACGAGTTGTCGTTGTAGCTGCCCTGATCCATCACATCCCAGCAAGACATGCCAAAAGAGTCTCCGCTGGTATCATACATATCAGGCAGTCCCAAGCAGTGCGAAAACTCATGACAGGCCGTACCGATACCGTCCATCTGTCCGATGCCCCATGTCTTTCCGTCGCCGCGCAACTCCGAGCTGCACCCATAGGTGCTGACAATCTTGCCGTTGTAACGTTCGCCGTTGTCATAATTGCGCTTGCTTTTTTGATATATAGATGACTCATGGGGCCAGATGGTGTTCTCATCGGCTCCCTGAGCCTCATTATAACCTGCAAAGATGATAAACACCTGATCGACCCAACCATCGTTGTCCCAATCATAATTGGAGTAGTCCACATCAGCAGCAGCAAGTTCCACGGCATCGGCGGCCATTTCCTGAGGAGCCACATCGTGCCTGCTGCCATCAGGCGCACCATAGAATTTCATCGTATGTCCCAACTTATATGGTCCTGCCACATCGAAATCCAGAATCAGCTGATTGTAGCTTTGTGCCAAGAAGTAATCCTTTACAGAGCCGGCATTGCCATTGTCCTTGTAGCCCACCTCGTTAAAGAAGCGCATATAAGTCTCCTTGGGATTGGGGGTGAGGAATTCCTGGTCGGAGAATTCAACCAAGATAACCAGTCCCCGATGGTTGCCTGTAGTCGTAGCAGGCGTTCCTATACGACGAGAGGCCTGAGTGCGGCGGCTGTTTACAGGAATAGCACTGCTTTTTATTTCCATATTACGCTGCTTCATGCTTGTCCAGCGGTCAGTTACCTCGTCTTTGCTGATGCGCTCCAGTCTCCCATCCTTTCGTTTCAAGAAGGGGGTACCATCATTATCGGCATAGAAACTGAAGTGCTCATCACCACGCAGCACCACCTCAATGGTTTTGCCGTCAACAGTCTTCATCGTCTTCTTCACAGGCTTGGCAGGAACGGCATACGCTGTTGAGATACCTAACAATATGGCACTGAAAAGAAACAATATTTTCTTCATACGCAACTGTTTTCCTTATTATATTGTCTTTTTATCGGTAAAAAGGTGTACCCACCAATAAGGCAGATACACCTTTTCTAATTAGTATTGTATCATTACTGGCGACCGATTAGTCAGTCAGCAGCAGATGACTTGTCACTACATTGCAGTAGCTGCGCTTGGTGCGCTTTTCGGGCTTGATGTTGCCCTTCAGACGGCTTTCAAAGTTGCGAGCCTTAGCCTGAGAAGCTGCGGCTTTGCGGGCAGAAGCCGTTACTGCACTTGGAAGCACAATCTTCAGTTCGCCATTTCTACCCATACGGTAGGCACTCTCATCGGGGAATACCACCCAACCTTGATAGGTGTATTGTACTTCACCGGCATCATCCTTCTTATTGAACGACGGGAATGTGATAACACCATTCTCCAACTTGCCAAAATACCCGGCATTCTTAAGTGTCTCATAGTAGTCTGGGCCATAGTATTCATAGTAGTTGCCACCCTCTGTCAGGATAGACATCTCTCCATCACCCAGGTCTAAACCTGTTGACTGCTGGAAGAAGTACACACCGTCCGGGTCAGTAGCATTCACTTCAATAGAGGCTTTCTTATAGCTGTCTGCATACTGATAATAGGGGTGATTGGGTCCGTAGGGGTCTACGAGCCTATAAAGTCCCGGCTCTTCGGTATTAGCCTGAATCTCTACCTGATAGGTTGCAGAAGCTCCGCTTTCTGTATAGAGCGGATATACAAAGTCATCGGTAAACAGACCCATGCCCAGCGACTCCCAAGGATTCTTGCCACCGCCATAGTATTCGAAGAATGCGCTGTCGATTGCCCTCACCTTATTGTCATCAACGACAACAACCACGATCTGCAGCTTACCAGTAAGACCTTCTTCAATGGGAACACGAATCTGACCGGCAGCGACAGAAGTGTACTCAAGGTCGCCAGCCAGGATGGCATCGGCCACAGCCTCAGGATCGGCATCAGCAGACACCACTACGGCACGAGCGTCGGTAGCATCCTCACCCAGCGTAGCAATACCCTCAGCAAAGACGACACCCTGTGCATCGGTGAACACACCGGAGTATGACAGACCAAGTGTATAGTCCCTAGCAACATATCCGGGGAAGTCGATAATAACAATATCCTTAGACTGGGTATTGTTCCATCCACCTACGCCGTCCATATAGTAGTAAGGAGCGAGCTGGACACGGCCAGGCAGACCATTCTCCTGATACTCAATCACCTTACTGTAAGTCCATGCACTCTCTGTACGGAGGCTTGAGAAGGCAGCAGGATGATGCAGCCATATTTCAGCACCATACGACGAATGGAGATAACCAGTGTTCATTGAGCTAAAGTAGACCAGGTCGTTCTGAGTGATTTCCACACCAGCAAGCGTCTCACCGGGCTGGAGAACTGTCAGCGTGACATACGGCGACTGATTACCCGTGCAAGCACTGTACTTAGTACACATAGCAAAGGGATCCATCACACGGAACTCATTAGGATTGAGGGTGTTCTGATAGATCTGGACAGGAGCAGTTTCTTCGAACCAGAAATTATCAGTGAACGAACCCGTACCCAGCAGCTCCAAGGGAGAGGGAACCATCACTATACACTTGTAGGTATTAGCTCCGTAAGGAGTCGTTGCTGTGGGGTCAGCAATCGAAATCGTCAGGGTGTCAGGATTCTCATATCCCAATTCTGCCGCATTGTAGCTTACGGGAATGTTTGCCACAGACTCGCCAGCAGCAAATGTAACTGTCGAGGGAACAGAGAACAGCGTACTGTTCTTAGCCACCTGCATGCTGATGCCTACAGTGAGAGGTTCTGCAGCCTTGATACGGGTAATGGGTACATTAAACGTCTGAGTGCCCTCGGCCATATTCAGGCTGACTGAAGATGCATTCGTAGTGGGGAAGAACACTTCCTGTCCACTCTCAGGTGCTATGCTGTCATAGCTGTACTCGTCTGTACATGCAGCCGTAGCAAGGATAGCTACGCCAAGCACAGCGGTGTATGCGAATTTAATCAATTTCTTCATATTCTTTATTGCTTAATAACCGTATTATTACTCTTCTCTCCAAACATCATAGACATCCGATGGGTCAGGATTGTTCCAACCGTCAACAGCCTTGTTGTTGTTGGCCTCGGTACGTACCATCACATAGTTCATGTAAGCAGGACGTCCTGTAGTGTTCAGACGAGCATTAGCATAGTGGTTTGTTCCTACATAACCACGGGTAACAGACAGATTCAGGCGCTTGATGTCGAAGAACGACTGTCCCTCACCCCACAGTTCCACGCGCTTCTGGAAGACAATCTCCTCTACGAGTTCATCGCCTGTCAGCTTAGTGCTGTAGTTGGGGTCACGATAGAGAGCCATGAAGCTGTTGATCAGTGACTGACCCTCGGTATCGCTCAAATGAGCGGCGGCCTCAGCCTCGATGAAGTACATCTCCTCAACACGCATGATAGGATAAGCGGTAGAAGAACCAGTAATATAGTCATCGGGGTTACCATTGCCGGGACGGAACTTCAGAGAAGCGTAGGGCGGCATGTAGTAGGAATCCTCATCATCGTATGTAGCCTGCTCAGGAATCAGGAAGGGATTCATACCCTCAAGGGCAGAGCCTTCTGGAGCCTTGAACCACAACTTACGGAAGTCGGTATCGCTCATACGCTCGTACATCTTACGGTCAATCTCGTTATACAGACCTGTACCAAGACCATTGTAACCGAAGGTCAACTCGTTGGCAGACCAAGAAGTCCAGTTGATGATACCAGTCTTCACGACATCGTCTTCAGAAGTCTGCTGTGCTGCCCACATCCAGGGATCGGCAACGTTGAAACCAGCAGTCTTGCTCAGACAGTCAGCCTGCGACATGGGACCTACCGTAGCGTTGTCAATAGCCAGGCGGGCATACTTCTTAGCATTCGGATAGTCTTCCAGCCACATATAGAGACGTGCCTTCAAACCGTATACGCAAGCGAGGTCGGGCAACACCTTTCCCTGTGTAGAAGTCAGATGTACGATGTACTGCTCTGCCTTGTTCAAATCATCTTCGATCAAGGTGGCCATCTGTGTACGGGTAGCACGCGGGTTGTTGGTGGCTTCATCCATCGTGGTCTTGTCTGTTACGATAGGAGCTGTCAGATGCAGCACGTCGTTACCGTTGGAATTGATGTTCGAGGTCTTGTCGTTAGGCAGGAACTCGTACAGACGGGCAATATCCAGATAAATCATAGCACGGAAGGCATGACCTGCACCGAGATAGCCCAACTGCTCCTCTGTAGCACTCTCGGCATTGACACCGCCAACCATGTTGTTGGCTGTCAGCACAAAGCCGTAGTAGAAGTTCCATACGAACTGGCCATAGATATAGCCGTCGCCCTGATACTTGTTGATTTCCCAGTTCTGGAAGTGATTGTAGCTGGTTGTGCTGAAGCAGAAGTCACCGCTCTGTACGTCACGGATACGCATCATGGCACCATAGCCGAAAGTGTAGTGGCGATCCTCATCCCACAAGTGGTTAAAGTAGGCAGGCATAGCCATCAGCAGGGCTTCAGAAGCCGATGAAGACTCCTCAATCTGGTCGGTTGTCGCTACGCTGGTCGGCTCTGTTTCCTCAATACAAGATGTAGCCGTAGTCAGGCAGACGGTTGCCAGACAAATTCCCATTATTGATTGAATATATCTTTTCATATCTTTCTGTATTCTTTATATCTTTGAATGTTTTCTAACACTTTTGATGTTTAGAAAGAAACTGTAACACCACCAGAGATGGTACGGATGGATGAGTAATAGGCATTAGACGATGTACCCGTAATACTCTGACGCGGGTCAAGACCCTGACGCTTTGACCATGTCCATACATTGTCGGCTACGCAGTAAATACGAACTTTCTGGATACCGATCTTGGTCGTGAACTTCTTAGGCAAGGTGTATCCGAGGGTGATGTTCTGCAGCGAGAGGTAAGAGGCACTGGTCAGGAAGCGGTCGGATGATGCATTCGTGTAGCTGTCGCTGTAGACCAGACGGGGAATATTGCTAGCGGTATTTTCTGCGCTATAGGCATCAAGCATGTCTACGTGCAGTGCTCCACCGCGATGTCTGAACAAGTTCATCATGCTGGCGTACTGAGAGTCGTAGACCTTACCGCCCAGCTGATACTGGAAGTCAACGGAGAAGTCGATACCCTTCCAGCTCACGCTGGTACCGAAGCCACCATATGCCTTGGGCAGCACATTACCTACAGTGTAGTCGTCTGCCTCACTATAATTGGTCGTGATAGACTCGCCGACCTTTCTGCGGTGCTTCTCTCCAACATAAGTATCGGGATCAGCAATCAGATTGCCATTAGCGTCATAGTAGACTTCCTTTAAGATGTTATTGCCCTCACCGTCCTGACCAACGACCTTTGTCTCGTAGTTGTTCTTATAGAACACAGCCATACCAGCCTTCTTCGGGTCAAACTTCGTGTCACCGGTCATCATATAGTTGCTCTCGTTGTAGACACCAGCATAACGCTTGGTATAGTAGGTGTAGCGAGAATTGCCTTCCTGATAGAAGAAGCTGCCAGAAGAGTAGCCATAGCCCTGAATATTGTCGTACCAAGACTTGCGGGCATCGGGCAGCGAGGTAATCTCGTTGTGGTTGCTGGTAATGTTAGCATAGATACTCCAAGTGAGGTTCTTGTTACGGATGATGTCGCCAGCCAACTGAACCTCCACACCATTGTTCTTCATGTTACCCACGTTGGCATAATAGCCCGTGAAACCATAGGTAGCGGGAAGCGGGAACCATGTCAGCATGTCCTTGGTCGTGTTGTGATAGTATTCGATACCACCAGTGAGGCGTCCCTTGAACAGGCTGAAGTCAATACCAACGTTGAACTTACCATTCTTCTCCCAAGAGATCTCGTCGTTACCCAGATTTTTGGGAACCAGCGATACATTATCGTTAGAGTTGGCAATGTCATAGGTGGTGATATAGCGGTATGAACCAATCAAGTCGTTACCGTTCTCACCATAGCTGGCCTTCAGTTTCAACTCGTCGACCCACTTTACTTTGAAGAACTTCTCCTTGTTAATGAGCCAGCCGCCACCGACTGACCAGAAGGTACCCCACCACTTGCCGTCATCCTTGGCGAAGTGAGAAGAGGCCTCACCCATCAGTGACATAGAGAGGAAGTACCTCTGTGCGTAGTTATACTGGACACGGCCCAGCCACGACTCCGTGTTGTAGTCGCTGGTGGAAGAGTTACCTGTGGTCAGGATGACAGCACCGGCCAACTCTTTGTTACCCTGCGAGAACATGTTGTTCTTGCCGGCATACAGGTCGTAAGAGTGATAACGATAGTATTCGTGTCCGAACATGGCCTCAATGTCGTGGTCGCCAAACTGCTTGTGCCAGTTCAGACGCTGCTGGAAGTTATAGCTCCAAGTACGGTAGTGCTCCTTCGTCACAATACCCTTTGAAGAAGCATACTGTCCGAAGAAGGGGTTCGTAACGTCGGTATAGCGATACTCGTTCAAATAGACGTTGTTGATAGAGGTGAAGGTGAATCCCAGCGGGAAGCGGATTTCAAAAGTACCCGTACCATTGAAGGTGTTACCCTCACGGTTGGTTGTATTCAGCAGGTTGGCACTGATGGGGTTCGACTGGCTGATGTAAGGACGATACTGGCCATTGATAGAACGATCACCATAGTCATAGAAAATCTGCTTGGAAGTCTCATCATAGATGAACTGGCCATTCTTATCACGAATATACATCGGATAGATAGGAGCAATCGTCATGAAGGCGAAGGCGTTGCCAGACGAACCAGCCTCACCATCTTCACCCAGATAGTTTTGCTCATAGTGGCCATACGACATGTTGGCACTGATCTTCAGCCAGTTCTTCAGCTGATAGTCAGCCTTCAGACGAGTGGTCAGACGCTTGTAGTCAGAACCCGTCGTGATACCGTCGTTAGACAGATAGTTGGCAGAAGCGTAGAAGCTACCACGGTCGTTGGCTGCTGTAGCAGTAATCGTGTACTCCTGGCGCAGGCCGTTGTTGTAAATCTCGTCAGCCCAGTCATCGGGAGTCAGCAAATACTCCTTACCTCCATAAGAAACAACGCGACCCAGAGAAGCGTTCGTGTTCAGCTTGCCGTTCGTACCAATCAGGCGCTGGCCATTAGGAATCGTATAGATGTTATATCCCAGACCGTAGTCACCGTTAATCAGGTTGTTGTTAGCCCATTCCCATGCCTGTGCATCAGTATACCCCGAATTGATTCTTACATCGTTGTACAGACCTCTGTACCAAGTCTCATAATACTTCTGGGGACTGCTGATCATCTCATAGTCAGGAGTGGCACGCTGGTTAGAACCCCACTTGGCATCCAGGGTAATGATAGCGTCCTTGCCGCGCTTACCAGCCTTCGTAGTAATCAGGATGACACCGTTACCACCACGGGCACCATACAGAGCCGTAGAGGCAGCATCCTTCAGCACCGTCATCGACTCCACGTCGGTGGGGTTGATGTCATTCAAGCTACCGTCGTATGGTGAACCATCAAGCACAATCAGAGGATCGCTGTCTGCATTGATGGAGTTCACACCACGAATACGGATAGTCGGAGTAGAACCAGGCTGACCCGTAGTAGTATTGATCTGCACACCAGCAGCCTTACCCTTCAGAGCATCAATAGCGTTGGTAACCTGGACTTTTCCAATCTCGTCTGCACCCACCACGGCAGCAGAACCGGTGAATGCCGACTTCTTCTGCGTACCGTATGCAATTACCATCACCTCGTCCAGGGCCTGCTGGTCGCTGGTCAGAATGATACGCATGTTAGGACGTGCGCTCACCTCGATAGGCTCCATGCCCACGTATGTGATACGCAAGGTTTTCTTGCCGGCAGGAACTGTCAGCGAGAATTGACCGTTAGCATCTGTTACAGTACCGATTTGAGTACCCACGACAATCACGGAAGCACCGATAACGGGTTCACCGTCGTCCTGAGAGGTAACCGTACCGTTAACTTTTGTCTGTGCCAGTGCCACTCCCATGCTCAGGAAAAGGCAGGCAAAAAACATAGTTAGTCTTTTTTTCATAAACACTCTCTTGTTATTGTAATACATTAGTTAAGTTAATTTTTCGCCATACTCCGCACACCTCTTCCGGGGAGGTGTACAAGTTAAATAATAATGTTCGCGCTCTCGCGCGCGTGCGCATTTATATAGTGAAAGGCAAAATAACGTGTCCTATGTGTTCCATCCGACCCGTGAAAGAATTTCAACACGGTCTGGTTCGGAGGACAGATAGGACACATGGGACACATAAAAAAACGTTTGGCAATATATACGCGCGCGCATGAAATGATACATTTGGGAAGTTGGTCGAACTGACAGAAATCCCATGCGGGGGGATTTTTGTGAGGAGGCCACTCACCGTCGTGAGGAGGCCACTCACTGTCGTGAGGAGGCCACTCAGCTCCGTGAAGAGGCCACTCACTAACGTACAATATGGGCTAATAGTCTTCGGTTTGCATCGTCTATCCGGTCATCATCAATCTCACGGATATAGACCATTGTCGTGTCGGAGGAAGTATGCCCCAGGGCTTTCGATATGACAGGCAGGTCTACGTTCAGTTTGTAGGCCATACTGGCCCACGAGTGCCGTGCTACGTATGACGTAAGGTGACGAAGACCCGCAGCATTGGCCAGTTTTCTCAGTTTTCGGTTGTAGTCGCCTCTGGCAGTTTGATACTCGCGGATGGTACCCTTCGACAATATCGGGAACACATACAGACTGTTTTCCACATTGTAGCGGTCGATAATTTGCTGCATAGGCGGTTCTATCTTGATGCGGATGGGACGGCAGTTCTTATGACGCTGGTAAGCGATGTAACCGTCAGCAATCTGCGACTTCCGCAGGAATGCCACATCAACGAATGGCATCCCCAGCGCATAGACGGAGAAGAGAAAGATGTCTTTCACAAAGCATAAGGGCGATGAGGCTTCCAATGGCAGTTCCTGTATTCTTCTCAGGTTCTCGGCAGATATAGACCGTTTATCGGTCTTTGTGTTGCCTGTGAAAACCGTGTCAAAGACCTTGCCTGCATTCACTTCCATATCACCGTGGTTTATTATCGACCTGAGAGAACGAATGTAACATGAGATGGTGTTCAGTCTGACCCCTCTCGTTTGTAACCACTGCTGCCAGCCCTCCACAGTATCCTGGCTCAGTTCGTTAATGGTCAATTCCTGACCAGCATAGGCGAGAAAGGAGCGCAGAGCCGTATGGTAGTTATCGGTTGTACTTTTTCCTTTTGATATCTCAAGCCGCTTGACGGTTTCTCTTGCAACTTGAGCGAAAGAAGGTGAGTCCCTTGTTGGTGCCGTCTGCTGTTTGCCGATTCTGTTGCCGTTTTTGTAGATGTGAATGCTGAAATGGAAAGATATTCTTATCATATTGTTAAAAATGGGATATTTGTGTATTAACTTAATGTACACTTTAACGCAGAAAAAGGCTCCATAATGGTCAAAAAAGAGGGCAGAAAGTTAATTTTTAGAGCAAAATTGTACTTTTTTTATAATTTTATTTGTTTTTTTACAATGAATGCATTATCTTTGCACGGCATTTTATTATGCACCTGCAATGTGTACCTCCCCGGAAGAGGTGTGCGGAGTATGGCGAAAAATTAACTTAACTAATGTATTACAATAACAAGAGAGTGTTTATGAAAAAAAGACTAACTATGTTTTTTGCCTGCCTCTTTCTGAGTATGGGAGTGGCACTGGCACAGACAAAAGTTAACGGTACGGTAATCTCTCAGGACGACGGTGAACCCGTAGTGGGAGCATCGGTGCTTGTAGTGGGTACCAGTACCGGTACAGTGACTAATTCAGACGGACAGTTCTCGCTGACGGTTCCTGCCGGCAAGAAGACGCTGCGCATCACATACGTGGGTATGGAGCCCATTGAGGTGAGCGCACGTGCCAACATGCGTATCCTGCTGACCAGCGACCAGAAGGCACTGGACGAGGTGATTGTCGTCGCCTTCGGACAGCAGAAGAAATCATCATTCACGGGTTCTGCCTCTCAGGTGGGTGCTGCAGAGCTTGACAAGCATGTGACCACCAACGTGGCCAACGCCCTTGTCGGTTCAGTCCCCGGCCTGCAGATTCGTGGTGGCAGCGGTCAGCCTGGTGCTTCTGAGGGTAAGATCAACATCCGTGGTATTGCCTCTATGTACGCCAGTACCGACCCGCTAATTATTGTCGACGGTGCTCCTTATCCTGCTTCTCTGAGCAACATCGCCCAGGAGGATATTGAGTCTGTGAACGTACTGAAGGACGCTGCCTCTGCTGCTCTGTATGGTGCCCGCGGTGCTGCAGGTGTCATTCTGATTACCACCAAGAAGGGTAACAAGCAGAAGCCCAGCGTAAATGTCAACATGCGTTGGGGTGCCAACAGCCGCGCCGTGCAGGAGTATGACAAGGTAACCAACCCTGCACAGTATTACGAGATGGCCTATTCACAGTTCTTCAACTACTATCTCGGCCAGGACTACTCTGTAGCCGATGCCAATGCACAAGCCAACAAGGATATGATTAGTGCCCTGGGCTATCAGGTTTATACTGTTCCCAACGGACAGAACTTGATTGGCACCGACGGTAAGATGAACCCCAACGCCACGCTGGGTTACGCCCAGTTGGGCAGCAACGGCGAGACCTACTGGTATCAGCCCGACGACTGGACGGAAGAGGCTTACAAGACTGGTTTCCGTCAGGAGTATGACATCAACTTGAGCGGTGGCTACGACCGTGGTGACTACTTCATTTCTGCTGCCTACCTGAACGAGGATGGTATCATCGACAACTCCAGCTTCCGGCGTTTGAACGCCCGTCTGAAGGCTAACTATGACATCACCAAGTGGCTGCGTGCCGGTATCAATGTGGGCTACACCAACAGCAAGACCGTCAGCAACCCCAACAACGACGAGTATCAGCTGGGGTCTACCAACCTGAGCTACTACACTTCTCGTATTGCTCCTATCTATCCGTTGTACGTACGCGTGCTGGATGCCAACGGCAACCCCATCATCCGTACCGACTCCAACGGTAATCCTCAATACGACTACGGTCGTCCTGGGCAGGACTATCCTAACCCCCGTGCCTTCCTGCAGACGGGTAACCCACTCGGCAGCAACAAGTACAACGACTTGAACACCAGAGGCAACCAACTGAATGGAACCCTGAACTTCGACATCAAGTTTACCGACTGGCTGCGTTTCAATTCTACCAATACCATCAACTGGGGACACACCAACTACTCGAAGTACGACAGCCAGCTGTATGGTCCTAAGGTGAGCGTCAACGGTGAGATTGCCAAATACCAGAACGACAGCTTCCGTCAGAACTATATCCAGACGCTGAACTTCAACCGTGCCTTCGGTGCACACTCTGTACAGATTACTCTCGGTCATGAGTGGTACGACAGCAAGGCTACCTATCTGACGGCTACCGCTCAAGGTCTATTCTCGCCTGACATTCAAGAGATCAACGCTGCTGCCAACCAGCAGTACAAGTCAGGTTCTTACACCTCGGAGTACAACGTTGAAGGTTACTTCGGACGTGCCCTCTATAACTATCAGGAGAAGTATTTTGCTGATGCTTCTATCCGCCGTGACGCTTCCAGCCGCTTTGCCAAAGAAAACCGCTGGGGTACCTTCTGGAGTGCAGGTGCTGGCTGGCTCATCAACAAGGAGAAGTTTATGAACGGCACCAAGAACTGGCTTGACCAGTTGAAGTTGAAGTTCTCTATCGGTCAGAATGGTAACGACGGCCTGCCTTTTGCTTGGGCCTTTACCGACATCTATTCGCTGTCTCCCTCTTCTACCACGCAGATGAACCCCTCGTTCAGCCGCCTGGGTAACACCGACATCACTTGGGAGACCACAACCTCTATCAACCTCGGTATCGACTTCGCCCTGTTCAAGAACCGCTTGACGGGTACCATCGAATACTATAACAAGAAGACCACCGACCTGCTGTTCTGGGTGTCTGTTCCTGAGAGCTTCGGTGCTCGTGGCTACTACGGCAACGTAGGTGACAAGCGTTCTACCGGTGTTGAGCTGACCTTGAACGGTGACATTATCCGCACCAAGAACATCAAGTGGAGCGTTAACCTAAACATCACTCACAACAAGGAGAAAATCCTCAAACTCCCCGCAGGAAAGATTGCCGTCAACGGCGGCTTCGCCGAGACTTGGATTCCTGTTTCTTCTGGTGCCACCAGCGGTTCTGTCCAGATGTGGTACAATGAGGGTGGTTCGCTCTATCAGCCGTTCCTGTATGCTTATGCAGGTGTAAACGATAAGGGTGAAGCTCTCTACTGGTACGATGAAGACCTGTCGCCCCTTGGCGGCCATCTCGACGAGAAAGGCGATCCTATTACCAACAACACCGCTAAAGCCGGTCAGAAATACTCTGGTACTACTACAGAGATTGGTAAGGCCACCCGCTACGCTGGCGAGAGCATGCTGCCTAAAGCATACGGTGGCTTTGGCACCACGCTGGAGGCTTACGGCTTCGACTTGAGCGTGAACTTCGACTACCAGCTGGGTGGTAAGATTTACGATCGTCAGTATCAGTCGCTGATGAGCAACTGGGTAACACTCAGCGATGCCGGTTCTGCCTTCCACAAGGACTTGCTGGCTTCCTGGACTCCGTCCAACATTAATTCTAGTATTCCTCGTTTCCAGTATGCAGACCAATACACCACTGCTTCCAGCGACCGCTGGCTGACCAGTGCTTCTTACCTGAACTTCCAGTCGTTCAGCGTCGGTTACACACTGCCGAAGAACATTGTCTCTAAGATCGGCCTGTCCAAGATCCGCGTCTATGCTACCGGTGAGAACCTCTGCTTCTGGAGCAAGCGCAAAGGTCTCGACCCACGCTACGACTATGGTGCAACTGAGGCATTGACACCGTACTCTCTCATGCGTACCATCATGGGTGGTATCCAGGTGTCATTCTAAATGGGAAACAATATTGAACTAAAGGAGAAACAAGAAATATGAAAAAGTCAATAATATACATGGCAGCTCTGGCGTTGACCTCTGTCACCGCCCTCAACAGCTGCATCAAGGAGATTGACCCGCAGACCAGCTACGTCACTGCCGACCAGGCTGCCAATGCACCGGGTGCTTTCGACAACTTTGTGGCTTCCATCACCGGCTCGCTCAATGGCGAGTTCACATACAGCGGCTCCAGCGAGTATCCGTGGGACTTCGGTTATCCCTCGTTCTTCCTGCAGCGCGACGTGATGGGTCAGGATATCGTTATTCAGGAGTCCGGTTCTGAATGGTATTCCACTTGGTATGAGTGCGGTACTGGCCTTGGCCCGACGTACGCCGTCTGCCAGGTGCCTTGGACCTACTACTACGGTTGGATTAAGAACTGTAACAACGTGATTGACCTGGCTGGCGACAACCCTTCAGGCTCTAAGGCTCACGGACTGGGTATTGCCTTGGCTATGCGTGCTATGTTCTATATGGATCTGGCCCGTATGTATGCCAAGGAGACCTATACTGCCAACCCCAATGCCGAGACTGTTCCCATCGTGAAGGAGGACACCAAGGAGGCTTCCAACCCCCGTGCCACCAACCAGGCAATGTTCGAGTTCATTCTCAACGACCTGAACCGTGCCGAGTCTCTGCTGGCAGGTTATAGCCGTCTCAATGTCTATACACCGAACGTCAACGTTGTCTATGGTCTGAAGGCTCGCGCCTATTTGACCATGGGTAACTGGGCCTTGGCTGAGCAGTATGCTAAGCAGGCTCAGGCAGGCTTCACGCCAATGACCCGCGAACAGTATCTTTCTAAGACCGAAGGCTTCAACACACCTAACGCTTCGTGGATTTTTGGTCTGACATTCCGTTCCAGCGACCCCAACATCACCAATAACGATGCCGACTCCAGCTGGGGTTCGCAGATGATTATCGAGGTGAGCGGTTCCGGTTGCGGCTATGCTTCCAACTACATTGGTCCGAAGTCTATTGATGCCCACCTGTACACCACAATTCCCGTTACCGACTTCCGTCGCATGTGCTTCATCGACCCCGCTGTTGACGAGGCTCTGACTGGTGTCGATGAAACGACTCCCGCCGGTCAGGCTGCCATTGCCGCAGCACTGGGTGAGTACACCGACGACCCCCTGGGTGTGTACAACACCTGCTACAACGTGTCAAGTGCTGGCGGTGCAGCCTATGCAGAACTGAAATTCCGCGCTGCTGGTGGTGTCCACGATAATCAGTACACCGCCTTCACCGTGGCTGTTCCCCTGATGCGTGTCGAGGAGATGATGCTGATTGAGGCTGAGGCTGCCGGTATGCAAAACGAAGCCAATGGTATTGCCCTGCTTACCAGCTTTGCCAAACTGCGTGACCCGAGCTACACCTATGGCCTGCACGGCAACGACACCTACTACAACACTGCAACTTCTGCCTTCCAGAACGAGGTGTGGTGGCAGCGTCGCGTCGAACTGTGGGGTGAGGGCTTCGCTACATTCGACATCAAGCGCCTGCAGAAGGGTATCATCCGTTCTTACTCTGGCACGAACCACCTGAACAACTATCAGTGGAACGTGGAGGGTGTACCCACTTGGATGAACCTCTGTATCGTACAGACAGAGACCAACAACAACCCAGCTTGTACCAACAACGAGACACCTGTTCCCCTGTCTGGCAACTCTACACCCTACACATGGTAATATAGCTTGATTAAATACTATTAAAGAGAAAAGAATATGAAAAAGTATATAAAAAGTATCATGATGCTGCTCCTCGGCACGGTCGCATTCACTGCCTGTTCCAGCAATGACGACGACTATCAGTGGGCTTCGGTATCCGGTGAGCAAGTATACTTCAGCAACGAGCTGGCTGCCCAGGCAGACCTCTCATTGAACGCTACTACGTTCACGGTTCCCGTCAGCCGCGTCAACACCAGCGATGCCATCACCGTGGGTGTACAACTGACCGTTGAGGACGAGACAGCTGCCGCTGCCGGTATCTTCTCAGCTCCCTCTTCTGTTTCGTTCGCTGCCGGCCAGTCAGAGTCTGACGTGGTCATCACCTACGACCCCGCCAAGCTGGACTACGACAAGTACATTCCCCTTAAGTTGACCATCACCAGCCCGGAGTACACCAACCAGTATGGTGCTACGAGCTATAAGGTCAAGGTAGGTGTACCCGCACCCTACACCTCATTGGGTAATGGTACGTTCACCGACAACTTCTTGTTTGAGGCTACCTGGAATGTTGACATCCGCAAGAACGACATCAACCCTAACATGTACCGTATCTATGCCCCGTTCAAGAGCATGTCGGGTGCCGGTTCCGACTATATGGAACTGACCCTGCTCAAGCCAGGCGACAAGGTGTATGATACTGAGGTTACCCAGACCGGTCTGGTATATTTTTCGCAGACCAATACGGGCTATCACCACTCGTCCTATGATGCTGACGTGTACTTGCTGCACCCCGCAGAGTTCCAAGCAGGTGCTGACGAGAGCACTTGGCTGCACAGCTATGTGGTAGACTATCAGGCTGACGGCACTCCCGGTGTCATCCAGCTGGCTCCCCGTTACTATATGTTCGGTGTCGGTGGCTGGAACCAGTCGCAGAACGACGACGTTGTCACCATCGTGTTCCCTGGCTTCTACAAGGCCGACTACTCCGCAACTTATGAATACAACGGCGTGCTGACTGACCCCAACGGCACAGTGTTTGCCACTGGTAGCCTGACTCTGGGTGTTGATGCTACCAACGCCTACGGTATCGTGGTTGCTGAGGACGACGACGAGTATGCCGTGGCTGATGCCATCGCCAACGGCGACGTGGAGGCTACCGCCCTGACCGCAGGCACTGCCAACATTCCCATCGCTGAGGGACAGACTGGCAACCTGAAGGTGGTCATCGTCATCCTCGACATGGAGGGCAAGGAAGCCAGAACCGTCCTGACCAGCTCGTTTGAGTGGTATGGCGGTGGTGCGAATCCTTGGGTGTCCTTAGGTACAGGCTATATCCACGACACGTTTGTCATCACCATGTTCTATGAAGATCGCGCAACCGAAAAGGTTTATGACCCCAAGGACTATGAGGTGGAAATCCTTGAGAATACTGAAACTCCCGGTCTCTATCGACTGGTTGAACCCTTCAAGGAGGCTGCTGAGATCCTCGGTGCTTCCTATAAGGCTGCCAATGTCGACGTGAACGCTACTGATGCCGCTGGTGTCTACATTACCGAGCAGGCTACCGGTATCATTTTGTCAGGCGAGGCTCAAACCATCGCAACGTGGGGCGGTTATATGCTCCAGCGCTACGACTTTGCAACCCTGAAGGAGTACGGATACTTCGGTCAGATTGTTGACGGTGTCATCTACTTCCCCGTATTCAACCATAAGGACAGTAGCACAGGCGAGGTCGACTATACCTATCAGGGCATCTTCGGAGGCTATTATGCCGGTGTTGATAACGACGAGTTCACCATCACGCTGCCTACGGCTTCTGCCAGTGCCAAGGCACAGGCTAAGAGCCGCGCCGCTGCTGCCAGCTTCGCACGCCGTCTCAATGGCATGGCAAGCATAAAGCAGGCTGCAGCAGCCAAGAGGGAGCGCCTGATGGGCCGCCCCGTCCAGGCACAGCTACGATTAGCTGCTTCTATAGAGTAGTGCTAGAACAAGGAGGCGCGAGACCAGCATCAGTGAGGCTCGCGCCTCTTTCTTTGTCATGTTTTTTGATGCAGCTATGTGAAAACCCTGCCGATTTTTGGCTGTTACAAAAAACACTTGCCTTTGCACACAGTATTTTACATGCAACCACAATAGCAAAAAAAACAATATGAAGAAAAAACTATTACTTACGATGGCGGCAGCCGTGGTGGCAGCAGTAGCAACGATGGCCGTTCCCGCCAAGCCGGGAGTGACCCGCACAGTGACACTGGCCGACGGCAGCACCGTGGAACTGACGCTGCAGGGCGACGAGCACTACTCTTTCTACACCGATGCCAACGGCATGGCCTGCCAGCTGGCTAACGGACGGCTGCACTACATCGCCACCGACGTCGTCACCAAGACGTGGACCAGTCTGAAGAACGAACGCTTCGCGCAGGGCGGAAGCCGCCGCGCCGCCAGTGCCTCACGCCGCGTCGGCACCCCTTCGACGGCCACCATGGGCAAGCACCGGGGACTGGTCATCCTAATGGAGTTCCAGGACGTGAAGTTTGCCACCCCCAACACACAGGCCACCTACATGCGCTTCTTCAACGAGGCCGGCTACAACGACGGAGGCATGGCCGGCTCCGTGCACGACTACTTCCTGAAGCAGAGCTACAACCAGCTGGAGATCGACTTCGACGTGGTGGGACCCTTCACCACGGGTGCAGACATGGCCTATTATGGCGAGCCTGTCAAGGATTCCAGCGGTAAGATTACGCAAAACGACAAGAACGCCCCCATGATGATAGCCGAGGCCGTTGATGCCGCCTCCAAGGTGGTGGACTTCACCGACTACGACTGGGATGGCGACGGCAATGTCGACCAGGTGTTCGTCATCTATGCCGGCTATTCGCAGGCACAGGGCGGCGAGGAGAATACCATCTGGCCCCACGAGTGGTCGCTGGCTGCCAAAAGCCTGACGCGCACCTATAACGGCAAGACCATCAACACCTACGGCTGTGCCGCCGAGCTGAGCGGCAACAGCGGCACCAATATGGACGGCATCGGCACCGCCTGCCACGAGTTCTCCCACTGTCTGGGACTGCCCGACATGTACGACACCAACGGACAGCGGTGGTTCGGCATGTCCTACTGGGACGTGATGGACGGCGGCAGCTACAACGACTCGTCGCGCACGCCGGCAGGATACACCAGCTACGAGCGGTGGTTCTCGGGATGGATGGAGCCGAAAGAGATTACCAGCATGACACGCGTCAGCGACATGAAGCCGCTGGCCACCTCGCCAGAGGCATACATCCTCTACAACGACGGCAACCGTAACGAATACTACCTGCTGGAAAACCGCCAGCCCGTAGACTTCGACAAGGGGCTCTACGGTCACGGCCTGCTGATCATACACGTCGACTACGATGAAGAAGTCTGGGGTACGAATACCGTGAACAATGCCGAGACACACCAGCGCATGACTCCTGTTCCAGCCGACAATATGCTGCAGCAGACCCGTGCCAGTCTGGCTGGCGACCCATGGCCTGGCACCAGCGGCAATACGTCGCTCACCAACTACACCACACCGGCTGCCGTGACCTTTAATGCCAACACCGACGGGCAGAAGCTGATGAACAAACCTATCGACAACATCACCGAGAACACCGAAGCGAACACCGTGTCATTCGTGGCCTGCCGTCCGGAGATGGATGTGCCGCAGCCCGGCGAAGCCAAGGAGCTGACGGGCAGCAACTCGTTCTCCGTGACGTGGCCTGCCGTCAGCGGAGCCACCGGCTACGAGGTGGAGCTGACCACAACCGACCGGGCAGCCACCAACCCCGCAGATGCCCTGACCTATGAGGTCGACTTCGCTGACTGCTACAGTGCTTCGGCTGGCTTCAAGGATATCAGCTCCAGCTTAGGCAACTACGGACTGAGCGGCTGGAGCGGCTCAAAGCTCTACACCACGCCCCAAAAGCTGCGCATCGGCACCTCATCGGCCACTGGCAATATCCAGACCGCACAGTGGCACACCCCGTCGTCGTCCAACTTCACGGTGGTCGTCGGCGCCAACGTGGTGAAGGCAGGCACCGTCAAGGTGCAGCTGCAGCTGCAGTACGCCAGTGTCGGCGAATACTGGCAGTCGGCCGACCCGATATGGATAGAGGTCAGCGGCGACGGCAGGCAGATCATCCACTTCGAGGGTATCAGCAAGGACTATATCCGCCTGAACATCATACCTTCCGCACAGCTCTACCTGAACTATCTGGCCATCTACGACGGCATCTGGACTGAGGAGCAGTTAGGCCTCGCCGCTGCTGTAGCACCCCGCCGTGCCACCTCGATACAGGTGTTCGCCACCAAGACCAACAGCTATACCTTCACCAACATGGACATGAACAAGCACTATGCCTTCCGTGTCCGCGCCTTAGGCGAGGAGAACGCTGTGTCGCAGTGGAGCGACAGCAAGGCTTTCGAGTTCTCAACGACAGAACCCCCGTACGTAGTGGGTGATGCCAACGGTGACGGCGTGGTAGACGTGGCCGATGTGGTGGCTATCGTGAACAAGATTCTGGAGAAACCTGCCGAGAACTTCAACGAAAAGGCTGCCGACGTGAATGGCGACGGCGTGATAGACGTCAGTGACGTGGTAGGAGTGGTGAATCTAATCCTGAAGTGACTGGCCTGCTGTTACTTCACCAATACGACCAGATACTTGCTGGCCGACCAGAAGAGCTGGGGGTTGGTGATACGTAGGATATACTGCTTGTTGGCATCCTGCGTGAGGGTGTAGCTGGACGAGGGATGGGCCGTCAGCAGCTTGGCAGAACGGGAATAGAGACGTATCTCCTTGTCGACACGGATATCAATCTTGGTAAAATAATCACGGTTGAAGTTGCTGGAGTTCAGCACCTTGCCATCCTCGATGATGTGCTGCTCCTTCAACTCCTTCTTCGTGCCATAGACAAACCAGGCAGTGTTCAGCTGCTTGTCCTGCACGGAGATGGTCTGCGACTTCTGGTCGGTCTCGGTCTGCAGATGGTTGACGTTGGCCGTCAGGTCGCTTACCTGCTCGGTCAGCTCACCAATCTGTACGTCCTTGGCCTGCAATTCAGCCTGCAGTTGCTTCAGCTGGGCATCCTTCTCCTCCATCTGGCGCGTCAGGTTGTCGAGGGTACGGCGCAACTGGTCGCCCTTCACCGTGCTCTGGCGCAGTTGGCCGCGCAGCTTGTTGATCAGCTCACGGTTCTGCTGCATGGTCTGCTGGATGAACTGCATCTTCTCGCGGATAAGCTCCGTGGCAGTGGTTCCCTCTTCCTGGCGTACCACCGTGACACGCTCCTCGGCCTCGTTGATGGCGCGGAAGCCCTCTTCGATATCGTTCAGCGTACCCATCATGTCGTTGATCTCATTGTCCTTCTGTGCTATCACACGGTTCAGCGAGTCACGCTGCTGAATGAAAGCGGCTTCGCGAGCCGTATCACCCTTCTGCTTACAAGCGACCAGTGCCAACAGGGCCAGCACTGCGAAACCTATCTTCTTCATCATACCTTCTCTCCTCATTTTTCTGATTGTTAATTTATAATTTGTGATTTTTCCCTTCTACCACTATGACGAACTCACCGCGAGGCTCATGCTCAAGGAAATGGGCGACAACCTCTGACAGCGAGCCGCGCACGCTCTCTTCGTACACCTTCGAGATTTCACGGCACACACTGACCTGACGGTCGGGGCCGAACACCTCGCAGAACTGCTGCAACGTCTTTACCACACGGTAGGGCGACTCATAGAACACCATCGTGCGCTCCTCGTCGGCCAACCACTGCAGCCTGGTCTGGCGGCCCTTCTTCTGCGGCAGGAACCCCTCGAAGCAGAAACGGTCGCAAGGCAGACCGCTGCTGACCAATGCCGGAACAAAGGCAGTGGCCCCTGGCAGCGTCTGTACTTCGATGCCCGCACGAACTGCCTCGCGGACGAGGAAGAACCCGGGATCGCTGATGCCCGGTGTACCGGCATCGCTGATGAGTGCTACCGTCTGACCGGCACGAAGCCGCTCCACAACGGATGCGGAAGTGGCGTGCTCATTGAACTTATGATGCGACAGGAGATGTTGCTGAATACCGAAATGCTTCAGCAGTATGCCCGACGTGCGCGTATCTTCAGCCAGCACTAGGTCAGCCTCCTTCAGAATCCTGATGGCGCGCAGCGTCATATCCTCCATATTGCCCACGGGCGTGGGTACAACATACAATATGCCCATTTCGGCTGCAAAGATAGTGTTTTTATTGAAGATTGAACATTGAACATTGAATAATATCCACTGCGATTAATCAATTTTAACTATCACACAAAAAAATTGTTCAATCTTCCATGTTCAATCTTCAATGTTTTTATTATCTTTGCACCATGATTACATATCCTGCATCGGGCGAGGCACGCCGCCCCGGAAGAATAGAAGTAGTGTGCGGAAGCATGTTCTCAGGCAAGACGGAAGAGCTGATACGCCGCCTGCGCCGTGCCCAGTTTGCCAAACAGAAGGTGGAAATCTTCAAGCCAGCCATTGACACGCGCTACAGCGACGAGGAGGTGGTGAGCCACGACCACAATGCCATTCCCTCCACCCCACTCGACTCGTCGGCCAGCATCCTGCTGCTGTCGAGCGACATCGACGTGGTGGGCATCGACGAGGCACAGTTCTTCGACGAAGGACTGGTAGAAGTGTGCAACGAGCTGGCCAACCGTGGCGTGCGCGTCATCATTGCCGGACTGGACATGGACTTCCGTGGCGTTCCCTTCGGCCCCATGCCTGCCCTCTGTGCCATTGCCGACGACGTGACGAAGGTACACGCCATCTGCGTAAAGTGCGGTTCACTGGCATACGTCAGCCACCGCACCGTGCAGAACGACAAGCGCGTGCTGCTGGGCGAGACACAGGAGTATGAGCCACTGTGCAGGGAATGTTACCAAAAAGCCAGAGCAGAAGAGCAAAAATAAAAAAACATTGCAAGAAATTTGGCGATTTCGAAAAATCATCGTACCTTTGCACCCGCTTTCGTTGATATGCGTGAGCATTGATCCGCTAGCTCAGTTGGTAGAGCACAACACTTTTAATGTTGGGGTCTTGGGTTCGAGCCCCAAGCGGATCACTTAAGAAAATCCGCAAGAAACTGAATGTCAGTTGCTTGCGGATTATTTCATTTTATAGTGACCGTTTTTGCGTCACTGCATTATCTTAGAACGTCCACTTGACGGCGAGTGTAGGATTGAAGAAGAAGGTCTTGCCATTGGTGGTGTTGAAGATGAAGTTGTTGCTCATCTCCCATTCGGTACCGACGCTAAGATTGATGCCATCCTCGCCCCATAGCGTATTCAGGTTGTACCACAGCTGCGGTTCAGTGAGAAACACCAGCTGGCCATGTCCGGCAGCATTCTCACCACGCCACAGATCGACGAATCCCGAAAAGGTCAGGGCCTTGTGGGCAAAGACTAATTTCCAGACACCCGTCAGCTGTACACTGGCATAAGAGCGTGAGTTTTCGTAACTCTTGAAATACTGCTTGTACAACAGCTGTACTGACCACGTCTTGGAGAAGTCGGCAACATGACCGTTCCATGCAGCACCTACCAGGGCTGCCTGCTGGAAACTGCCGTGACGATTCAGACCACCATTATACTCCACGTGGGCGGAGAAAGGCGACTGTTTGCCAAACTTGAACTCACGGGAGATTTCCAGATAGGCACTCTCCGTAAACTTACGGCTCATGTCAACATCGACAAAGTAGAACCACGAGCCCCACTTATCTGCCTTGAAATGTTCCAAGGTAAGTGTCACCTTCTGACGATTCGGTTCCTCGTCACTGAAGATATGACGGCCGAAATCGTAGTGCAACTGTACATTCTGTGCCTGCATCGTCGTCATGGCTACAAAGAGCACCAGACAACTCATCATCCATCTTTTCATCATCTTGTTGTTAGTCTTTTATTATGTTATTGTCAAAAAATTCGGGCGCAAAGATAATGTTTTTATTGAACATTGAACATTGAACATTGAATATTATCCACTGCGATTAATCAATTTTAACTATCACACAAAAAAAATGTTCAATCTTCCATGTTCAATCTTCAATGTTTTTACTATCTTTGCACCATCATTGATGAAAAAGCTATGGTTTACAAGTATGATTTCCTGATTATTGGAGCTGGAGTGGCCGGCATGAGCTATGCCCTGAAGATTGCCCGTGAAAAGAAAGGACGGGTATGTATCATCTGCAAAACAGCACTCGACGAGGCCAACACCTCGTTTGCACAAGGCGGTGTGGCATCGGTTACCGACCTGACGGTAGACAACTTCGAGAAACACATCAACGACACCATGATTGCCGGCGACTACATCAGCGACCGACAGGCCGTGGAACAGGTGGTGCGCATGGCTCCGGAACAGATACAGGAACTCGTCAACTGGGGAGTACAGTTCGACCGCAAGGAGAACGGCGACTTCGACCTGCACCGCGAGGGAGGACACTCGGAATTCCGCATCCTGCACCATGCCGACGATACAGGAGCCGAGATACAGCGCGGACTGATGGAAGCGGTGCGCAACTGCCCGGACATCGATGTCAAGGAGCACCACTTCGCCGTAGAGATCATCACTCAGCACCATCTGGGCGTTCGCGTGACACGCCGCTCGCCCAACATCCAGTGCTACGGAGCCTATGTGCTGGCTCCTTCCAACGCTGCGAACGGAAGGGTAGACACCTACCTCTCGAAGATTACCGTGCTCTGCACCGGAGGATGCGGTGCCGTATACCTGACTACATCGAACCCCGTCATCGCTACCGGCGACGGCATCGCTATGGCCTACCGTGCCAAAGCCACCGTGGCCGACATGGAGTTTGTACAGTTCCACCCCACGGTGCTGCACAACCCCAAGGAGACACATCCCGCCTACCTCATCACCGAAGCCATGCGCGGCTACGGAGGCATCCTGAAGCTACCCAACGGCGAGACCTTCATGGAGAAATACGACGAACGGCTGTCGCTGGCACCCCGTGACATCGTGGCACGCGCCATCGACAAGGAGATGAAGATACACGGCATCGACCACGTCTGTCTGGATGTCACCCACAAGCCGGCAGAAGAGACGCGCCACCACTTCCCCAACATCTACCAGAAATGTCTGTCGATAGGTATCGACATCACACAAGACTACATCCCCGTGCGTCCTGCCGCCCACTATATGTGCGGCGGTATCAAGGTCGACCTGAACGGTCAGTCGAGCATCCAGCGGCTCTATGCACTGGGCGAATGCTCGTGTACCGGACTGCACGGCGGCAACCGACTGGCCAGCAACTCACTCATCGAGGCCGTGGTTTATGCCGAGACGGCTGCCCGTCACTCGCTGGAGCATGTCGACCTGTACGACTGGAACGAGCAGGTGCCGGAATGGAACGATGACGGCACGATGACCAACGAGGAGAAGGTGCTCATCACCCAATCGGTGAAGGAGGTCAACCTGATTATGTCCAACTATGTAGGCATCGTGCGCAGCGACCTGCGCCTGCACCGTGCCTGGGACCGTCTGGACATGCTGTACGAGGAGACGGAGCGTCTCTTCAAACGGGTGAAGGCCAGCCGTGACATCTGCGAGCTTCGCAACATGATCAATGTGGGCTACCTGATTACGCGATGGGCCTTGGAGCGCAAGGAATGCCGAGGTCTGCACTTCACTACCGACTATCCACAACACGGATACGACAAGTAAGCGTACTACCCCACTCACCTTATTTTTTCTTTCACAACGGCGAGAGCCTCCACTACCGCGTCAGCGAGAACTTCAGCGCAATGCCGAAGTCATGCGTCGTAGTGGGATAGCTGCTGCTGGAGAGCAGCGGCTTATTGGTCTGACGCTCGTAATAGGCAGAAAGGGTCATCAGGCGCGACAGCGTGTAGTCGGCCATAAACGAAATCTTCAGTGCTGAATTGCCACTGCTGGCTGATGAAGAGCGGGTGGCAATATCACGCGTAATGGCTGCCTGGTCACGCAACGAGAAGTCGAGACGCATGTTCAGGTCGTGGTTGACACCGCTCTTCTTGTTGCTGCTGCTGGTGGCAGCCACCTGATCCTTCTGGTTCTTTCCCTTACCCTTGCCGCTCTGTGCCTTCTTAATCTTACGTGTAGTACCACTGCCGAAGATGCGGAAGTCGCTGATCTTATAGCCCAGACCTATTACCCAGTCGCTGCTGCGGCTCTCGTTGATCTGCACACTGGTCATCGAGAGGTTCAGCACACGGGTGCGGCGATACTCAGCCTTCAGGGTAAGATTGTTGAGGAAGGTGACATCAACGCCCAACAGCGGTGAGAACGACTCGTTGATGCTGACGGTAGGCACATGCCATCCCAGCAACGAAGCCGTCTGGCTGCTGGTGCTATAGCTACCCACGGCAAACACACTCTTGTAGGAATGGGTGAGGTTGACAGACTTGAAATGCTCGTTAAACCACTTCAGCTTCGAGAGTCCTGAATAGCGGATAGTCCAGTTGGGCAGCATCTTGGTCAGCGTGGGGATGAGGTCGAGCGAACCCCTGCCACTACTTGTATAGGTATCCAGGAACGCCGGTATCATCACGGCAGCACTGTAGAGGTTGACATCGCTGCCATAGCGGGCAGAAGCCAGTTGCTGGAAGCGCGGCAAGGCATCGCAGAAGCGGTCGAAGGCCTTCGAGGGATAGCCGCTGTTGGCATCGCCCACCCCCTCTAACGATGAGGAGATGGAGATGGTGGTCATATTGAACGTACCCGTCTGTGTAGAGGGCATGCCGCTATACATATACTGGATGCTGCGCGAGCGGCTCTCCGTACGCGATGCGTTAAGGTCGATCTTCAAGTCACGGACAGGTTCCAGGGTAGCCCTTACCTGCAGGTCGATGGTCTGGTTGGTAGCGGCAGGCGTAGCAATGCTGTCGGCATTGAGCAGCCAGCCGTTGTCACGTGCCTTCTCCAAGAAGGAGTCGCCGGCAAAGCCAAAGGCAAAGCCGAGGCCCGGAGCCATCACACCTCCCGTTCGCTGTCCGAAGGCATCGCCGACGTTCGGCATGAAGCCCGGCACCGACATCGCGTAGGTGTTGCGATAGCTGAATCCCACGGTACGTACCATCATCAGCAGACGGGCTATGCTCTGTGTCGGTTTATACCACCACGCATTCTCCAATGGCGGCTTGGGGGTCACACTGACCATCACCGTGACGGAGTCGAGGTTCTTGATGATAATCTTGTTCTGGTCAACGACCTTGTATTTGATAGGATACGGCTTGCCGTCCTTCGTCTTGGCGGTGACGATAAGACGCTTCGACTTCTTGCCGTGGCTGATGGTGACCGTCGTGTCAAGCTTAAGGGCTATCTCCTTCTGGAAGGTGTTTTTGTTCTTGGGCAGGCTCTTCTCGGCCTTGGAAGCCTTGGAGTCCTTGGCATTCTTCGAGTTCTTGCCATCCTTCGAGTCCTTACCATCCTTCGAATCCTTGCCATCCTTCGAGTCCTTACCATCCTTGGCATCCTTGGAGTCCTTTGAATTCTTATCCTTCTTAGTCGTCTTCTTGTTCGGTTTGGGGATGGCCTTCTTGAAACGCTCGTTGACCTTCTTCAGGAAGGGGAAGTGGTTGTAGAGCGTCTCCATATTGAAGTTGCCGTTGATGTTCAGCTGGCGGTTGTTCGAGATGGTGTTGCCCAGCGAGGTACCGTCGGCCTGCTCCGTTCCGCGCACCCAGTTATAGGTGGCGTTATAGGTGGCATCGGCAGTCATCCAGTCGAAGATGGGCAGCTTGTTCAGCGGCAACTGATAGGAGGCCGTGAAGGTCTGACGGTAGTCCAAGGGACGTCCGAAGTGCTTGATGCTGGTCCATACAGAGTCTTTCCAGGCACTATAGCGGTCGGGATATAGCGACTTGTTGATAGGTTTGTCGCTGTATGGCTCCTCAATCTCTGCCTGTGTGCCGGACTGGAAGTTCAAGTGCAGGTTCTTGGTAAGGTCCCAGCGCAGTGAGAAGTCACGGTTCCACAGGAACTGCGAGTTGAAGGTGGCTGGCACCTGCGAGCCTCCCAAATCTTCCATGTCACGCTCCTGCAACTCGTTGTAGTAGCGCGTCATCTCGGTATTGAAGGTGATGTTCTGCGGCAGCCAGTTCAGTCCGAAAGCCTTGGGCAATGCCATCCACTTCGACTTGGACTTTGACTTCTTGAACGGCTCCCACGCCTTATATACCGGCGTATAGGAATAGTTCATGGCAGCGCGCCACTGGTTGTCCTTCTCATAGACCACCGTCTCGCCGCTGGTATGCCGACGCCGCTGGCTGTATGAGAACGAGAAGTTGGCAGGGTCGTAGGGCATGGGGTGACGCTTGGTCTTGACACCGACGCGCACATTGGAGAGTGAGAGGTTGGTGGTCTTGGTCTTCGTAACGGCTATCGACTCGATGCTGTCGCGCTCATGTCTGGTGACTGCTGCATCCAGGGCCTCGTCCAGCTCCATATCGGTATCCATCGGATTGTACTTGGGCTTGGTAATCTCCTGTTCAATATGGTAGTAGAAGGGTGCCGTGACCTTCATCTTGTCAGGGAAGAACTTACCCAGTTCCACCTGTGCCGTCAGCGAGAAGGTACGGTAATTGTCGTTAGTACGTGCCGCCACGCCATCCTCCAATCCGCCGAATCCCTCGGTGACAATCTTTCCTGTGAGGTTGATACTGCCCACGTCAGACAGCTGCACGTTCAGTGCGCCCGAGGCAGCCCATCCTCCTTTGTTCACCACATCCATCAGTCGCAACTCATTGACCCATACCTCACCCGACTTGACAGTTCCCGTCAGGTTGCGCACACCAATCATCATCGTCTTGACCTCTCCCAGCGAGGGGTTACCCATGATGTTGATACGGTTGTTCAGGTTGTTGGGGTCGTAGTCGGTATAGAGTGTGGAGAAGCTGGCCGTTCCCATGGAGCGTGCCTTGTTGCGCGCCTTCTTCAGCTGTGTGAAGATGTCCAGCTCGATGTCGAGCATATTCGCCTGCGGCCATACGGCCCTGCAGTCTTCCACATTATATTTATTATAGTCGTTACGGTCGGGGGTGAGCTTCAGCGGAATGACGTACTCGTAGTAGTTGTTCTTGTAGTCGCTACCCATACGGATGAAGACGGCCAGCTGGTCATCGCCCAGTGCGGTGGCATCGTCAATCAGATGGTTGGCATGTACGAACATCTGCATGTGCCTGTACTTTCGCAGGTCGAGTGTCGTATTGCGGTAAACGGCCTTCGACTCTCCTGCCGACAGATTCTTTACCACCATATTCAGGGCCTGCTCGTTGGCCTCGGTAAGCTGTGGCTGCGAGGGATCGGTGACACGCGAGATGCCTGGGGGCAGCACGTAGTTGACGGGACGCTTGTCGTTGTTCTCCTCGATATTGACGGCACTCACCTCCAGCGTACCGCTGTTGCTGCCCGTAGAGAGGGGCTGCTCGTAGACACGCCACTCGCCACGCACCAGTTCCAGGGAGCCGAAGCGGAGCACGATGGGTTTCTGGAACTGTGTGAGGAACATACGCATGAAACGTATCGACGTGAAGTCGGTGATGCCACCCTCACGGCTGCTGTACTGTGACAGGGGGATGCGGAACTGATACCACTTCACCGTCTCATGGGTACCGTTGCGCAGCGTTACGCCGGCCTCACGGATGTCGGTGATGAAGTTATGTCCCAGCACCATGTCTTCCGGACGGATGCTGACCTTGTACTGGTAGAATCGCTCATACTCGTTCAGCGTATAGTCCTGGTTGATGTCCTCCACATCGGGATAGGTCTTGTACGACGTGTCGTAGCCTTCCGTCTGCTGGTCGCTGTCGGGCGAGTTGCCCTGAGGCATGTTGATACGCTTGTAGCGGTCAAGGATATTGACGCGCAGGGCATCGTAGTCACTGCCACGGAAGTAGTGGTAGTTGTCGTTGGCAGGGTCGGCCGTCCATATCTGGCGCACACTGTCGCTGACGTTCACCTGGTTCAGGAAGGCGGCGTATGCCGGCTTTTCACGCTCCTCGGCATCGTTCAGTCCGTTCAGTCCCACGTCCTGAAGGGCACGCGAGCCGCTGGTAGTGGCAAAGGCATAGGTCTGCGTAGCCTGCACAGGCACCTTACCCCATGCCGTCTGATGGAAGTTGCTCGTGCCGTCGACAGGCATACCACTCTCGTAGAACTTCTTGCCGTCGTGCAGGATGTCCTCGCTCACCTCACCGAGATTGATGTAGAGGTCGCCACCGTAGTCGGTGGCATTACCCTGGTTGTTGGTATAGATGAAGGGGTCCAGCAGCCAGAACTCGATATACTCCACGTTGGCCGCCTCGAAGTCGTTGGTGTCGAGCTTGCGCATCATACCGCCCCACCGCTGAGTGGGGTTGCGCAGCGTACCGTTGAAGTTGACATCGGTGGTCAGGTTGTAGGGGCCTCGTTCCTCTGGATAGAAGGCGACGTTGAGGATGGGCAGCGTATTGGTGGCACCGTTGTAGGTAGACTGGTCGCGGTTGGGATACAGCTCGTTGACGTAGACAGCCCTCATGTAGTGGTTCGACAGCATGTCGAGGTCACTTTTGATATGGCTGGGTGTCAGACTTGACGAGCGGTAGGTGAACAGCGGGTCGATATTGTACCAGGCCATCAGCGCACGGTTGAAGCCGCTGGTGACGGAGTCTCTGTCTGCGTGCTCCGTAAAAAACGACGGTACGCTGGAGATGACCCACGACTTGGGTTCCGAGACATCGATGCCGTTCTTTGCATTCTCAAAGTCATCGATATACGAGGCATTGTCCTGCGTACCGCTTGCCGTACCGGCTATCAGCTGTGCAAACTCTCCCGTGAAGGAGATCTGCGAGGGGGCGGTACAATGCAGCAGCGGCAACTTGTTCAGCATGCGGGTGAGCCACTGGCTTTCCATCTTCCAGTTGATGTTCACACCCCACAGTGTATTCTTGATCGGTTCTGCACCCATCACCACCTTCGAGGTCAGTGCCTGTTCCGACAGGTGCTGCAGGGTACCTCCTATCTGGAAGTTCTTCGAGAACTCGTATTCCCAGTTGATACCGAACATGCGCTTTCGCTGCATGCCATACTCCGTATTGCTCTCTAACGACACGTTGACGGAGGTTCCTGCATCGATGATGCTCTGGTTGAGGATGGTCACCTCACCGGCCGAATAGTCTACGGTATAGTCGGAGCCTTCCGAGAGGATGACACCGCCTGCCGTTACGACCACAGAGCCCTGCGGCACGTTATAGGCTCCTAAGGAGATGACGTTGGCCGAGGTTCCCTTGAACTGTCCTGTCAGCTGGTACTTGTTCTTGTCAGTCATCTGGCGGGCTGCGGTACGTGTGGTGTCGTAGAGTTCCTGGAACACGTACTTGTTCAGCACGTCGGGGTCGGTGATGCCCTGGCTGACGAGGAAGTTCCTCAGTGTCGTACCGAAAGGCTCTGCCGAGGGGAAGAACACACGGCCGTTGGATACGGTATATCCCTCCACGAAGTCGAAGTAGCCGTTGGGGTGGGCCTTGTTGTTATTGTCCAGGCGGTCACAGCCCAGTGCGCGCAACAGGATGGTGTTCGGCACGGGGGGCAGGTAACTCACGTAGACACCGGCGGTATCGCTCTGGTACCTGATGTCCAGGCGGAACTTGGTCTTCTCCACATTGGAGGCCAGGTAGTAGACGTTCTTCATCATCAGCGGCCAGTTGAACTGCTGCGGATTGTTCGAGGTGTTCTTCAGCGACTTCACGAAGATGGCATCCGTGGCATTGGTATGGTCGCTGGCAAACTCTCCCACCTGGTAGGTCACGCCGCCGTAGGTGTACTCGAAGGCCACGGCCAGCACCTGGTCGGTCTGCAGCGATGTCTTCAGCGATACGTAGCCGAGTGCTTTGTTCAGCGTATATTCCGAGCTGGTCAGCAGTCGTGCTGCCGCCAGTTTCTCATAGTCGACACCTCCCGTGAAGGCTCCGTCGAGCACCGACGATGTCTGGTCGATGTCGCGTGCTCCAGCATAGGTGGTAATCAGCTCATTATACTCTCTGTTGGCATCGTTGCTGGGCACCGCCGAGGGTCCCGCACCCGCTCCCCACTTCTTTGAGGTGCTCTCTGCAAGGTCGGGCAGTGCGATGATGTTTCGCGTATTCGACGTCGTACCCGTCTTGTTGGTCACCCAGATTTCCACACGGTTGATGGTGATGCCCGTCGTGATATTCGGCAGGCGCTGCATGGCGGCATCGTAGTGTTCGCGGAAGTATTTGGCCAGGAAGAAATGGCGGTTCTCCTCGTAGTTGGCCACGTTCAGCTCGAAGGGTGTCAGCTGTGTACCGCCTTTCGACGATACGCTCTTGGTGGTGGAGTTCTTCTGTGAGAGGACGGTCTGCAACTTCAGTTTTCCGAATTGCAGGTCGGCGCGCACGCCAAACAGACTGCTGGCACCCTTCACCAGCGAGTTGTTGGTAGGGAAGGTGACGTTTCCCGCCTCCACCAGTTTGATGATTTCATCCTCCTTGCCCTCGTAGCGCAGCTTCAGGTTCTTGGTGTCGAAGTCGAAGGTGGCATCGGTGTTGTAGTTCAGCGTCATGTTCACCTTGTCGCCCACCTTACCGGTCACGTTGAGGTTGATTTTCTCGTCAAAGTCTACGGCCTTCGTCTTGCGGTTGCTCTCCGGCAGCGAGGGGTTGTCAATGCTCTTGAAGGTAGCCCCCAGCTTCAGCTCGGCAGTACCTTGTGTCTTGATGCGCACGCCGCCGGGGCCAAAGATCTTCTCGGCGGGACCTAAGTTGAAATGCATGTCGGCAAAGTTGAACTTCTCCTTGCCTTTGGCGGCCACGTTCTCTGCATCCTTCTTCCGGAAGAAGTTTCGCCGCTCCCTCTGTTCACTCCATTTCAGGTACTCTTCGGGGGTCATCAGCACGGGGGCATTCAGGTAGGAGTCGCCTATTTTCGATCCGATGACATACATGCCGGTAGAGTCGTTATACTCTACCTGCTGCTTGATATTCTCCGGGAATCGCAGGTCGAGTGCCGACGAGTCGAGGTCGGCCACCTCGATGGGTGCCGTCTTCTGCACCTTCCATCGCGGATGCAGCAGCGAGTCGGGAATTTCCTCCTCTTCTCTTTCCAGCACGGGCTGTGCCTTTACCTTGCTGACGGTGTCGGCAGGAAATGAGGAATGAGAGGCGAGGGATGAGGAGAGAGAGAGGAGGGATGCCGTCCGCGCCCCTGCCGTGCTCAAGGCAATGAGCAGCACGACCATGCACAAAAGTCCCACGAGACCCTTGCGCATCATCGATGCCGTATGCCATTTCTCATTTCTCATTTTCTCATTTCTTATTTCTCATTCCTCATTTGGCGCATCGAGTCCTTATTTAATCTGTTTCAGTGCCAGCTTCACTACCTGTTCTACGGGCAGGTCGGGCTGTTCCTGCAGGATGGCCAGCACCACCTTCTGCGTGGGAGCCGGTGAGAAGCCCAGCATGGTGAGGGCCGATACGGCCTCGTCCTTCACGGCATTGTTCACGGGAGCGGCTATCGTGCCACCAGCGGGAATCTCGTCGGCAATGCCCAGGGCTACAATCTTGTCGCGCAGGTCGACGATGATGCGCTGTGCCGTCATCTTTCCAATGCCCTTGATGCCCTTGATAAGGCGCTCGTCGCCGCGCGAGATGGCTCCGCACAGCTCGCTGACGCTCATCGACGAGAGCATCATCCGCGCCGTGTTGGTTCCCACACCGCTCACGGTGATGAGCAGTTCGAACATCTCCCGTTCCTTCTTCGACACAAAGCCATACAGCACGTGGGCATCCTCGCGAATAGCCTCGTAGACGTACAGTTTCACCTCTTTATTGCCCTGGATGGCACTGTAGGTGGTCAGCGAAATATTCAGACCGTAGCCGATACCGGCGGTCTCGACCGTAGCCAATGCGGGGGTAAGCTCGGTCAACTCACCCTTGATGTATTCTATCATACGTTCCTTTTTTGTATTAATACGATATTAGTAACGCACAGAATGGCCTTTTTATTGTATTTTCAAAAAAAACCAACCGAAATTCACGCGTTTTCATCTTTTTGTCGTACCTTTGCAGGGGAAAAACTAAAAACTTACTGACATCTATGAGAAGACTATTTCTTATCAGCTTATTGCTCTGGCTGCTCATACCGCTGCAACAGGCGGCAATGGCAGACAACGTAGTCGTGTTCTCCGAGACGTTCGACAAAAACACATCCACTAAAGGAGGACGCGACGGAGACTTCAACAACGGCTCGGGAACCAAGTTTACATTCGATGAGACAGGATGGACGGGTGACAACAGCACCAAGATCTATGCCGCATCGCAATGTATCCGTTTTGGAACAGGTGACGCTAACGGTGTCCTTACCACCCGCACCATCACCCTGGAGGGTACGACGGTAGCCAAGCTGACCTTCAGCGCAGCAGGATGGGGCGACAAGGGCAACGTCACCAATACGCTCACCGTGAGCGTCTCAAGCGGCGACTTGTCTGGCGACCAAGAGATTACGCTGGAGAACAAGATTTGGAACGACTATACGGTATATGTGATAGGGGCTTCCAGCTTCCAGCTGACATTTACCGGCAAGCGCGGCTTCCTGGATGATGTGAAGGTAACCAGCATTACGGAGGTGGCAGACCCCACCGTCACGGAGTCCTGCACCTTCTGGCCGAACACCACGGAGGCTGCCTCGAAGGTCATCACCGTCACCCCGTCGCTGGGCACGGCTATCCGCTACACTACCGACGGCTCGACACCCACCACAAACCACGGCACGGAGGCCACGCTGGCCACCAACTTCAGCATCCATGCCACCACCACGGTGAAGGCCATAGCCTACGTAGGCAATGTCACCAGCCAGGTGGTCACCAAGACCTACACCCTCGGCAACATCACCGTCAACAGCATCTTCGAGTTCAAGCAGCTGGACGATGATACCGAGGCCCGCCTCTTCCTGAGTGCTGATGCCGAGGCCCGTGTGCTGCATGCCCACGACGGCAAGTTGCTGTTCCTGCGCGACAACACCGGCACCCTCTGCCTCGACTTCGGCACCACGGCGACGTTCAACCCCACACCGGAGCACAACCAGCACGTGGCAGGATGGATTGTCGGGCGCAAAGCAACCGACAAGGGCCTGACGAAACTCATGGCTACTGCCAACACCAACACCAACTACTTGGCACTGGCAGCTCCTGTCACGGAGGCTGATACGGAACCTACCGTTGTCACACCCTACGGCGGCGGGCAGTTCGACTTTTCCAACTATGCGGGTGACTGGGTGACGTTCAGCGAGGCATACGTTAGCCCCGAACTCGCGGTAGAGAATGTATTCGGCACCGAGAATGTGGCCGACGAGTTCATGTACGATCAGCTGGTTGATGTCTCAGCCATCGTCGTCAGCAGTGCCAACGGCAAAGCCACGATGGCTCCTGTGGCTTACAACGGCATCACACCTGTCGTCTACGTCCTCAACGAGGACAAAAACTACGGAGGACCCGCTACGGATATTTCCCATGCTACCGTACGCCTCAAGCGCACACTGAGCAAGGACTACTGGAATACTCTCGTGGTGCCCTTTGAGTACAGCTCGTTCGAAGGTGAGATACGAGCCTACAGCGACCACATCAACGGCAACACCATGCACTTCAGCAAGACAGACCAGATAGAGGCGGGACAGCCCTATCTCGTCAAGCCCAACGAAGACATCGTCGACCCTGTATTCAGCGATATCAAGCTGTCGGCTACGCTAGCCGCCAGCATCAACAAGGGCGGCGACTACGAGTTTGTAGGTTCCTACAGCCCCGTAGAGCTGAACACCGACAAGAGCATGCTCTTCCTCACACGCCAAGGCCAGCTGGCCTACCCCTCCAGTGAGGAGACACGCCTGATGAAGGGCTCACGCGCCTACTTCTACGTTCCCAACGGCGGCAACGCCCCCACCCTCTCCGTCGATAACGAGGATGGCACCACGTCCATTCTCATCCCTTATGCCTCATCTCTCATTTCACGAGACGATAAGGTCTACGACTTGCAGGGCCGCCGCGTCAGCAAGCCCACCAAGGGCCTCTATATTGTAAACGGCAAGAAACTCATTATTCACTAAAAGGCTATGACGACTATGAAAAAGAAGATGTATACAAGTCCAGTAGCCCAGACTCTGGAAATGAGCATACCACAACTGATGACAGGCTCTAACCTGGTAGACAACGGCGACAGTGGTCTCGATGTCATCATCGGCAACCCTGTGCCCGGCGATGCCGGTGATGCCGCAGCACCCCTCCTCGACCCCCTGAAGCTCGTCTGGACGCTCGCCCTGCTGTTCGTCATGTCGCTCACCCTGGGCGCACAGACTGTCAAAGAACCTGCCGACATGCCTGACGATGGCAAGACGCACGCCATGACACTCTACCTCAGCAACGGCCAAACCGTGACCTACACCCTCGACCAGCTCGACCATGTCACCTACCTGCCCGGCATCGGTATGAAGGTCTACCTCAAGGATGCCGACAGCTCCGTCGACTACCTCTTCTCACAGATGAGCAAGGTCGAGTATGCCGAGGATGCCAACAGCAACGCCAACTGGGAGGCTTTCAGCATGACCGACTTCGCCGAAGCCTGGCGACTGGAATACCCGCACCTGAACAGCAACGTGTCGGCCACCGGCAGCGAGACGAACTGCCAGGTTATCGTCAAGAGTACGCAGGACTACGGCATCACCTACTCCTTAGAGTGGGACAACCAGAAGATTGCCAACCGCTGGACATGCTACCAGCTGCACGAGGGCAACACCCTGTCGACGGCCAGCCGCAAGGACGACTTCAAGCAAGACCCCGAAGTGGCCGTCACGGCCACCCTCGCCGACTATAGCGGCAGCGGCTTCTCGCGCGGCCATCTGTGCCCCTCTGCCGACCGTCTGTGCAGCGAGGAACAGAACAAGCAGACTTTCTTCCTCACCAATATGCAACCGCAGTACCATTCGCACAACGGCGGACTGTGGAGCCGTCTGGAGACGCAGGTACGCGACTATGCCACCGACGACAGCAAGGTGGGTGCCCACTGCGACACGCTCTATATTGTCAAGGCTGCCACCATCACCGACAAGGTGACCATCGGCAGTGACGAGGTCGACGGTATCTATGCCGAGAAGTGCAACGAGCGCCTGCTGGTGCCCAAGTTCTTCTATATGGCACTGCTCCACTACAACAAGGCCACCGACACCTACCATGCCCTGGCCTTCTGGACTGAGCACCTGAGCACCACACAGCCCGTGGCCAACCTCGGCGACTATGCCATCAGCATCGACGAGCTGGAGCGGCGCACAGGCATCGACTTCTTCTGTAACCTGCCCGACGTCATCGAGACGGCCGTCGAGGCCCAAGAGCCCGACCTCTCCTTCTGGAAGCTTACCAAGTCGGCACCCTAAAATATCATTTTTTAAACAAACATCAAAAAAATCTGTCTTTTTGTTACGCAATTCAAGAAAAAAGTGTACTTTTGCACCCGAAATCGAGAATTTAACCAACATAAGACTGAAAGATATGAAGAAAATCAGAGCCGCCGTAGTAGGCTACGGCAACATCGGGAAGTACACCATTCAGGCCCTAGAGGCCGCACCCGACTTCGAAATTGCCGGTGTAGTACGCAGAAACGGAGCAGCCGACAAGCCCGCTGAGCTTGCCCCCTACGCCGTAGTCAGCAACATCCGTGAGTTGCAGGCCGTCGACGTGGCCATCCTTGCCACCCCGACCCGCTCCTGCGAAGAGTACGCCAAGCAGATACTGCCCTTGGGCATCAATACCGTCGACTCCTTCGACATCCATACCAATATCCGTGGCTACCGCGAGCGCCTGATGGCCATCAACAAGCAGACAGGTACCGTCAGCGTCATCGCCGCAGGATGGGATCCAGGCAGCGACAGCATCGTGCGCACCCTCATGCAGAGCCTCGCCCCGAAGGGACTCAGCTATACCAACTTCGGACCCGGCATGTCGATGGGACATAGCGTCTGCGTACGCTCGAAGGCTGGGGTGAAGAACGCCCTGTCGATGACCATCCCTCTCGGCGAAGGCATCCACCGCCGCATGGTATATGTCGAGCTGGAAGACGGCTTCACCCTTGAGCAGGTTGCCAAGGATATCAAGGCCGACCCCTACTTCGCCAGCGACGAGACACATGTCTTCCAGGTGGAGAGTGTCGACGATGTGCGTGACATGGGCCACGGTGTCAACCTCGTGCGCAAGGGTGTCAGCGGACAAACGCAGAACCAGCGGCTGGAGTTTAACATGCAGATCAACAACCCCGCCCTCACCGGACAGGTTCTCGTCAATGTGGCACGTGCCTCCATGCGCCTGCAGCCTGGTTGCTACACCATGGTGGAGATTCCCGTCATCGACATGCTGCCCGGCGACCGTGCCGACCTCATCGAGCATCTCGTATAACACAGCACTGCTATGTCAGGTATTTTGCCGCACCCCCTCTGATTTTGGGGTTGCGGCAATTTAATTCCAAATTTATTTGGTTTTTCGTTCTGTTTATACTACCTTTGCAAACGATGAAGAGACTAACCGAGAAACATTCACGAAATTCGCTGACCACACGAATGGTAGTGTGGGTGGTTGGATTCGTATCTGTGCTCTTCGTCACCGCCCTCTTTATCATGTTCCATTATGCCCGCCAGTCCATCTATCAGGAGGCGATGGAGAAAGCCCGTCAGACACTGCGCACCACAGAGCTTCGCATTGACAACACGCTGAGTGAGGTGGAGACGGCAACGCGCAGTATGCACTGGACCATAGAGAAGCGTCTGGACCAGCCAGCAATCATGGACAGCCTTTGCCGACAGCTGGTGTCAGTCAACCCGCACATCCTGGGCTGTGCCATCGCCTTCGAGCCGGGTGTCTATCCGGAGTATGGCATCTATTACGGGGTGTATGCCTACCGCAGCCACTCCGACTCGACAAAGATACGCACAGCCATGAACAGCGGCCAACAGCCCTACACCCGTGAGAAATGGTACTTCACCCCCCTACATAACGAAGCCCCTATCTGGATAGACCCCTATATCGACAGAGAACAGGGTGAGACCTCGCTCATCACGTCTTACGGCATGCCGCTGCGCAACAGCAAAGGGGAGCTGGTGGGCGTGCTGTCTGCACAGATCTCGATGAAGTGGTTTGCCGACCTCATCCTCTCGCTGCGGCCTTTTCCCAACTCCCATGCCACGGTAATGAGTACCGATGGACATCTCATCGTCCACCCGGAGAACACACTGAAAGAACATGAGGCTCACTTCACCGATGCCTATAGCGACGTCTCCAATGATGCTCACCTGGCAGCCATATCAATGGTGACGGGTCATGCCGGCCACAGCGAAATGCACGTTGACGGCAAGCCGAACCTCATCTTCTACCATCCTTTCGAAAATGCAGGATGGAGCGTAGCCATCGTCTGTCCGGAGAGCGACATCTTCAGCTCCTATAATTCGCTGTTGCGCTATACCATTATCATCAGCCTGACAGGTCTGCTGCTTCTGGCATTGTTCTGCCTGTTCATCAGCCACCGCCAGTTGCGGCCCTTGCAGCGTCTGGTCGACGAAGCCCGTGGCATGGCTGAAGGCCAACTTGATGTTCCTGTGAAGAAGAGTCACCGCACCGATGAGGTGGGCTATGTGCAGAACACGTTCCGACAGATGCAGGAGAGAATCGGACAGCATATTGCCAATATTACCCGCCTGACCGATGTGCTGCGTCAGCGCAACGAAGATCTGAAGCTGGCATACGAACAGGCCCGCGAGGCTGACCGCATGAAGGATGCTGTCATCCTGAACATGAGCGACCGCATGGAACAGTCGGTCAAGGCCATCCATGCCACCGTGAGCGATTTCCGCCAGCATGTGGCCGACATGGATGCTGACGAGTGCTGCCACATGGCTGAGAAGATACGCACACATACCGAGACCACTACCGAACTGCTGGGCAACCTGCTCGACATTGCCGATGGGAAAAAGAACAAAGAGGAGGAAAGCCCATGTTAGAAATGCACAAACACATACGCAAGTCGCTGTCGACAAGGCTCAGCCTGGACATTCTCCTCGTCGTCATGCTGATATTCACACTGTCGCTCGGATTCCTGTACTGGCAGTCGCGCAGCATCATCCGGCAGGAGGCCATCGACGAGGCATCACATGTGCTGGACAATACGGCACTGCGCGTCAAGGGACAGATGCAGGAGTTAGAGACGGCAACGCGCAACATCCTGTGGCTCGTCAACATCAACCACCAGCAGGACTCCCTGCTGAAGTATTCACACCGCATCGTTGCCAACCACCCGCATATCAATGGCTGTTCCATCACCATGGAGCCCGACTACTACCCCGGTGAGGAGTATGGCTTCTCGGCCTATTCCGTACGCATGGACGACCATGAGAATTCAAGAAAGGACTCTGTTGTCACGGTGCGCGAGGCAGACTATGACTATTACAACAAGGTGTGGTACAAGACACCGCGCCAAAAGAATGCCGCCTGTTGGGTAGACCCCTTCGACGACTACAATGCCGGCACCCTGTCCAGTCCAGAAATGATTGCCTCGTACTGTGTGCCACTATACAACAAACAGGGGAAATTCATCGGTGTCATCTCCACCGACCTGTCGCTGAAGAAACTGACGGAGACCATCACCGCCGAACATCCCTACGAACACTCCTACTTCATGATGCTGGGGGCTGACGGCCATTACTTCGTACACCCTGACACCACGAAGGTGCTGAAGCAATCCATCTTCACGGGTACCGACCCCAGGGAGCATACCGACGTCGTGGCACTGGGCTATGAGATGACCAACGGACGCACAGGCCACATGGATGTCAAGCTGGACGGCAGGCAGCTCATCGTGCTCTATCGCCCCTTGGAGGGTACGCAGTGGAGCGTGGCATTGGTATGTCCATCCAACGAGATGCTACGCGGATACAACAGGCTGAACTACATCCTGCTGCCCATGCTCGTCATAGGACTCCTGCTGCTGGTAATGGGTTGCCGACGTATCGTGCGACACTTCATACAGCCGCTGGGAATACTGGCTGCCGAACTGCGCCAGATAGGCGATGGCGACTACGAGCAACCGCTGCCTCCCAGTCTGCGCACCGACCTGATAGGTCAGCTGCAGAACAGCTTCTGCCAGATGCGCCGCAGCATCAGCCAGCACATCAAAGATGCGGAGAACACCAAACAGGAAACCGAGCAGCGTACCAAGGAACTGGAACAGGCCACGCTGTTGGCACGCCAGGCCAGCGAACAGAAGACGCAGTTCATGCAGGACATGTCACACCAGATACGTACACCGCTCAACATCGTTCACGGCTTCTCACAAATCTTGCGTGATGACAGTGAGATGATTCCTGTTGACGAGAAACAGCAGATGGTCGAGACCATGTACGTACAAACCAATGCCCTCGACTATATGGTGAGCAAGCTGCTCACCGCATCTCTCATCGAGAGTCATCAGACCATCAGCAACGACGATACTGTCAGGTGCAATGATTTGGCTCGTGAGGCCTTCGACAATGCCAGCAGCCTCATCACTCCTGCTGTCGAAACGCGCCTGGACAGTCATGTCTCAGATGATGTCACAGTCAATACCAACCGCCATCATCTGCTCATTGTCCTCACCGAACTTCTTGTTAACGCCCTCCACTTTACCCATGAGGGCTGTGTCACCATGCGTATCGATACCACCGACAATGCCGTGCGCTTCATCGTAGAAGACACAGGACCTGGTATCCCCGCCGACAAGACCAATTTTGTTTTTGAGAAATTCACCAAGCTCGACATGTTCACCGATGGACTTGGCCTCGGACTGTTCCTCTGCCAACGAGTGGTCCAACTCATGGGGGGCAGTCTCACCCTTGACACTGAATACACGGACGGTAGCCGTTTCGTCCTAGAACTGCAAAAGGACATCCCAGATTGATTCTGCAGTTACCCTACACTGCCTACACTGACCCCTGAGTATCAGGCACTTACATACCAAGTACCCTACACTGGAGCCTACACCTGAGGCTACACTGGAAAATTCTTCAACAAAGACCTCCATAAGTGGGTTACTCATTCCAATAAGTAGCCTACTTATCTCCGTGAGTGGCCTACTTATTCTCGTGAAGAGGCTCCTCACGACCGTGAGTGGCCTACTAATTTCCGTGAAGAGCCTCCTCACAAAAATTCCCATGCATGGGACAAAATCTTGGAACTGGTTGGAGTCTGGAAACATCATTCGCCACTCCGCCGTTCAGTGTAGCCTCCAGTGTAGCCTCCAGTGTAGGGTAACCGGCTCGTAACCCATTGGAAATCAGCGGTCAGTGTAGGCAGTGTAGGGTAACTGTTTTTTTCTCAAGAGTAGCCGTCGATTACACGTGTTACCAGGGGATTCCTAATCCTGAAAAATAGGATTCTCTGCGATTACTTGCTTTGCAGGTATGCGGCGAATAATCTGGTCTGTCCCACAAACTACCACATCCTGACCTCTTAATGCTTTTTCCTGAAGCATTCTCTTTTCTGCAATCTCCAAACCACGACGCAGTTTTTCATTAAAATCCTGAATTTCTTTATTTGACATAACTTTGCATCTTTGAAAACAACATTTCTTCATCAATAACAGTATCGGCATTTCTGCCACCAGAGGCTATCTGTTTACGAGGATTCTCACTGTTATCAAATATTACCCATGAATCAACTTCCTTCATAAACAGATTGAACAAATTGCAGATACCCGCAACGTATCTTCTTCTAATTACATCTTGGGGGATATTATGCCCACCATTGGCAACTCTTTCTGAAACACGTAACTGAGCTAACTCTGGAGAGTTCAGCCAGAAGAAAAGAACTTTTACTACATAGCCTTTAGCCTGTACACGACGGACAAGATTAATATATGACTTGGTGGCAAGAGTAGTCTCTATTGAGAATGTTTCACCTTTCTCCAATAGTTCATCTATGCGTTTCAGCATGAGTCGCCCTGCCTCTATTGCAACACTATCGGGGTTAAACGGAGAAAGCCCCCTTGCAATCTCATCGGCATTTACGAACTCCTTACAATCAAGGATTTCGGGAAGTACAGTATATGACGCCGTTGTCTTTCCTGCGCCATTGCAACCGCTGATGATATATAAGTTCTTATTCATTTCGGGGGCAAAGATACGAATAAGCGAGCACAATACAAAACAAAAAGACATTTTTTTGATTCTGGGTGACCAGTTGAAATTCGGGGACTCTAATTTCCAAATTTCCACTGTCTGTTTCTAATATGTTTAATACAAGAACCCAAAAGCCCAGAGGGGGATTTTTCTGAAGAACGCAGAGTCGATATCATCAGCGGCTACGAATGAATGGTCTTGACCAGCCAATTGACTGAATCCCTTGTCTGCTCCTCCGACTTCAATCACGGTGTTCGCGTCGATGCGGAAATCTCCGCTCTTATAACCAGCATACTCCACTTTGTGTCCTGCCGAGGCCAGCTGATTGGCAAAAAAAGTTTCCCTCACCGTACCAATCTCAGGTTTCTCAGGACTGAGCGTATAAAGCAGGTTGGTGTTGTCAAGATACATCTTGTCGGGCTTCTGGAGATCTGTAATCCTCATTAAGTCAGTAAAAAGTCGGCGAATCAGGCATGCTTCCTCAAGGTTGGTAATATATTTGAGCGTGGATAGCCTGCTGATGCCTGATGCTTTCGATAGTTTTGCAATATCAACCTCGTAGGGTGTCATTTGAGATATGATATGCAGCAAAGCCTTAACCTGACGGGTGTAGCCCACATCCAAACTGCAATATTTGGTCAATTCCACATCTATGATGTAGTTTATCGTGTTCTCTAACTTGTCGAAATATTCCTGTTTTTGTTCAAAATAGAAAGGATAATAGCCGATTCGCAAGTAACGCCCGAAATGTTCTAACGGGTGACATAATGACGTCACTTGCATGCAAAACTGTTCCGGATGATCTAATAACTCGTTTAAAGAGACGGGCTTGATATCAAGTCCCATGTCAAGATGCAGGAATTCGCGAAGCGACAATCCGGGCATGTCATAAGGCATGATGCGCCGTGAAAGGTCAGCCTGGCCGTCATTGATTTGAATGAGTGACGATCCGCTGAGAACAATATGCAACTCACTATAGAGATCATATATTTCCTTGATTTCACGACTCCATCCCGGATACTTATGCACTTCATCTATGAAGAGCCATTTGCCACCAATCTTAACAAAGTGTTCTGCCAGATCAAGTAAGCTGTGAGCAGCAAAATAGGTTGTATCGGCCGAACAATAGAGTACGTGACGGTCTCCGGCTGCAAAATTCTTTTTGATATACTGCTGCATCAACGTCGACTTTCCAACTCCCTTCGGACCACGAATCATGATAAGACGTGAATTCCAGTTTACCCGTTGCATGAAATCACGGATATACTTTGTCGGAACCCTGGAAATGTAGACATCATTACGCTTAAATAAAGTTTCCATATCTCTCGTTTTGTATGATTTGTGTTATCTTTAGTGAACACTATTTATTCGAGAACGTTAATCATCGTAAACACTTTGTTCTTGTAAGTGTTAATCAGAATGAACGCTTCTTGTGTGCAAAGATAGTGCTTTCTATCAAATCTGCCAAATATTTTATGAAGAAATCTCACATTGCAAACGAAATAAATCAAATGACCTGCCAAGACATCGACCGGAGAGATTTTGTATTGTCCTCGCTTATTCGTACCTTTGAGCTGTGCTCTTAGGTACTGACGCTCGACATTTAGAGTCCCTTGATAAGGGGCGGCTATAATGCGGGGATAAAAAAGGTAAAAAAGTTTTGTATTGTCCTCGCTTATTCGTACCTTTGCAGGGCGATGAAGAAACTGGTTGCCCTGTTCGTCCTTTTGCTGACGTTGGCCTGCTGCACTACCGAGGCCGACCGCACCCGCATGCGCGCCGGCCTGGACAGCATCAACCAGCGCAACCGCAACGACCAGCCCTTCACCGTCCAGGACGTAGAGCCTTACGTCCAGTTCTTCGACCACCACGGCACCTCCAACGACCGCCTGCTGGCCCACTATCTCCTTGGCCGCGCCTACCACGAGCAGGGCGAAGCCCCCATGGCCCTGGAGTGCTACCAGAAAGCCGCCGAGTGTGCGGATACGACCAGCAACGACTGCGACTACAAGCAATTATGCAGAGTGTATGCCCAGATGGCACAGATATACTATGAGCAAGGACTTTATAGGGAGCAATTGGTTTTTCAGCGACTTGCCTCAAAACATGCATGGAAAAGTAAGGATACGCTGGCTGCGCTGATGAGTTATACACAGGAAAATGAGGCATATCGAAACCTGAACATGCCAGACTCATTATTATATATATGTGAGCGTGTTTGTCAGCTTTATCGCAAATATGGATATGCTCGCTATGCAGCCCAAACAACAGGTTATACTCTCAGAACACTTATCCTTCGAAAGGAATTTGACAAGGCCAGAAAAAACTTGCAGATATATGAGTCTGAATCAGGATACTTTGATTCCCTTGGGAATATACAGAAAGGACGTGAGATTTATTATAGGATAAAAGGATTATACTACCTGCATACAAATGTATTGGATTCTGCAGAATACTATTTCAGGAAAGAACTGCGCGACGGAAGGGATTTCAACAATCAAAACGCTGCAGCAATGGGGCTGGCATTTGTATATAAAGAAAAGCATCAGGCAGATTCTGTCGCCAAATACAGCCTCTATGCCTATGCGATGAATGATTCCCTGTATGCTCATAAGACAACGAAAGATGTTGAACGTATTCAGGCCATGTACGACTATACACGCCATCAGGAAATTGCTCATCAAGAACAAAAGAAAGCAAACCGGCGTATAGTCATTATCTGGGTATGCGTTGGAATTATCATTGTCATCTGTCTTCTCACCTTTATAGTTATAAGGGAATTGGCCCGAAAAAGGAAAACAGTAGAGGAGAAATACTTGCAAAGTCGGTCAGCTATAGAACAGGCTCGAAGCGATATATCAAAGCTCCGCAAAAATGAAGTGGACAATAAGGAACTTATCTCTGAAAAGGAACGGATTATCCGTGAACAGGAAACTGTCTTGAAGGCTTTACTGCAACGTCATACCAACAGCCATTCACTAGCAGAAAGACAATTGAAGGCAACGGTTATCTATGAGAAATTTGAACAGTTGTCTATCGTTGGACAGAAACCGACAAACGCAGAATGGGAACAAATAGAGGAACAGCTATTCAGGTGTTATCCTGGTTTTAAGGATTTCATATCAAAAAATGAATATCAATTAAATGAGAAAGAGTATAAGACTTGCCTGCTGGTTCGGATTGGTTTTAAGCCCCAAATGATCAGTCACATGTTAGAGGTTACACCTTCGTATATCTCAAATATCCGTACCGAAATGTTACAAAAGCTTTTTAGCTTGTCAGGAAACTCAAAAGTTTTTGACAAGATGCTCAAGGAAATTTATTAGGAAAAGGACCTTTGTGGTCTTATAAGTTCTTAACAATTGTGAAAACCGAGGTTAATTTTTGGTAAACTTTTATGCGTATTATGCTGATTTTCAATACCATAACCGAACTAAAATTTTAGGTAAATTCTTTTTCCTCGTTTTCGTTGTCCAGATGTTGTTTTTCTCATACTTTTGCAGTGACAATACTCACATTAAACTGTAAAAATATGAAAAGACTATTATTGTTTTTATTTGGTGCTTTCATTTTAAGCACAAGTGCATCGGCACAAGTGTTGGTACCACTTACCGTCTGCATCGAAGAAGATCAAGCCCTTGGTCCAGGTAACCCTAAAACCCCAATGGCTGCTCCGAAGGTCTACATTGATGACTACACACTTCTGTTTGAGGCTAATCATCCTGAGTATGTCCTTAATATCAAGGATGAGGATGGTGATGTGGTGTATACCACCACTGTTTACTCCACCCAGACGCAGATGGTGCTTCCCTCAACTCTCTCCGGCAATTATCAGATTGAACTCGTTATGGGAAACTGGCTATTTATAGGCTATATCATATTATAGATTGAATACGACGGATGGACAAGCAATCACTATTTGCAAGAGCACTTACAGCAGTGCTCCTGCTTGCATCACTTTCTGCTGTACATGCCCAAGAGATGTTGACTTCAGAGTGTAGTCAGATACAGGCTGGTGACAGCCTTGTGATAACCAAGACGGAATACATTTATACGAATGCTACCGGTGAGGATTCGTATTGGGATTATAGTGGTTTGGAAGAGGCAGGCTCCTATGTTCTCAAGTTTGACACGCTGAATAGCAAACAACTTGTGGGCTATGACCCGCAGAAAATATGGAAGTACCAAACCGTAGAGAAAGGATTGTTCTTGTCCGGTTATGAGGACAATCTATACCGTGTGGATTTTAAAGATGCCCAACTGATATTGCCCCTTCCTCTCCAATATGGACAATCATACAACAAGGCTTATCAAGGAGAAGGCCTTTACTGCGGTACGCACTATATCAGGGTATTTGGAACGGTAAAAACCACAGCAGATGCGCAAGGTACGCTGATTCTACCTGAGACAGACACGCTATACAATACGTTGAGGGTTTATACAGTTGACACCGAAGCTGTCCGTCTCAGCAAAGATTCGTGCCGTAATGACTCTGACAATCTGAAGCAGGTTATTACAGAGCGCCATCAGTGGTTTGCACGCGGCTACCGCTATCCTGTGCTGGAAACAGTCAGCAGCTCGACATATCATAACCTGAACCATATTGCCACACAGCAATATGGTTTACTTTGCCCACCAGGAATACAGACGGCATTGAGTGATGCCGTCAATGAGCAGATACGCAGAGACGACGCTATGGCACGGGATGAATGGAATGCGAAACGTCGGAACTGTGAGGAAAACAGCTCAGGAACGCTCCCTCAAGACGGCAGCAACAGCAGTGGATTTACTTACGATATACAGACGAGCGGCAGTCAGGTTTCCATTACTTATAGCCTTGAGTCAGCAGCTCGGTTGCATGTCATGGTGGTAAATGCCATGGGTATGGTGTACCGTGACACGCTACAAGACAGCCCCGCAGTCTCTCACCAATTACTGACTATCGACTGTTCCGGATTGAGAAGGGGGCAATATATCATCTATATGAATGTAAACGGTTCGATTTATAACCATAAAATTGCGATATAATGAGAATAATATTACTTTCCTCCTTCATTCTTTTCTGTTATCCGGGGCTGTTTGCCCAAACATCCCTTCCAGGAGATATCCCTTCCCCCAATGCATCTGACTTGGGACGCTATGGCGACATCCCCGTATCTTATCATACGGGAAGACCTGAAATAAAGATACCTCTTTACAGTCTGACAGCCAGGGGAGTGACTCTGCCTGTCACATTAACCCATGATGCATCAGGCGTATTGTTGAACAGCCTCCCTAGTTGGACGGGCCATAACTGGACTCTTGAGGCCGGGGGCTGTATCACCCGTGTCGCATACGGTTTCTACGATGACAGAGTTATTGGCACAGGCTATGGCAATTATTTCGAGACCTATTCGGCACTATCTTCACATCTTACTGCTGCTGATGCTGCCAGCAATTACAGCTGGCTAATGAACCATGAAAACCGATTAATAAATGATCTTGCCCCAGATGTGTATTTCTTCAACTTTATGGGGCATTCCGGACGTTTTTTTCTCGGCAATGACGGTGAATGGAAAGTGGCATGTGATGAAAATATAGAAGTTATATTCGACTACACCGATACGAACAACTTTATTCGTCCATTCATATCTGTTTTCCCTGGAGGAGGCAGTCAGCCGCCAACTATTAAAGGTTTCACCTTGAGGGATGGAAATGGTACAAAATATATTTTTGGTGGAGACACCGACCATATAGAATATACCGGTTTCTTCTTTAACATGTCTGAAGTAGAGACTAATTTCCCTTGGATTGCCAATACTTGGTATTTAAAGCGCGTTGAAGACCGATTGGGCAACGAGTTGTTTTCGCTTGAATACGAAAGGGGGAAATTCATCACCCACATTTTCTACCAGGCACTTTCTGTATCATATAATGCCAGTAGTTCTGTCTTTTTGTTGCCTTCAGGTGGAAGTGGATATCACAGCAACTATCATTTTCCATATGGCATCCAGTTAATAGCTCCAGTTTATCTGAAGTCTATCCAAGCATCTACTGGCGAAAAACTGAAATTCAGTTCATCAGATTGGGGCGTATCTCCGTCAACGCTGTATCCTTCATTCTATACACGATACGGTCCATATATTTCAGTCATGTTACATGATTATGTCACTCCATACAACCTGTACCAGATGGCATTTTATTACCTTCAGACAGACAACAGCACAATTACCCCTTATCAATACAATCCCAGTTCTCGGGACAAATTGACAGATCCGTTGAAAGCCACCTGCTTGAGAAAACTCAATTCAATCTCGAAAATGAGTGTATCCGGTTCCCTCTATGAAAATACCATAAGCTTTCAGTTCAATGACACCCCGAAACTGCATCTGACGGGATTGATTTTCCGAGACGGACACATGGTTAGTGATCACAAATATGATTTTACGTACAACAACTATGATCTTATTCCTGCCGACTATCTCACTACGGCTATAGACCACTGGGGATACTACAGGGGATCTTCTCCTGGAGAGACACCCACCGATTTCGTTGGTTACTATTATGGCAGGAATCCGGTTCCATCCTATGCGCAGTATGGTCTCCTGACGAAAATCACTTATCCTACCGGTGGAGTTACAAAATTGTATTACGAACAGAATGATTTTTCACAATATCAGTCTGACGACAGGTCATCGATGAGGGATACGACTGGGGTAGCGTATGCAGGAGGCGTGAGGATAAAAAGAATTGACGACTATGAGGATGAAGAGAGTACCGCTTGTCTACAACGGAGGACTTTCACATACACATCTCCCGAAACTTATCAGTCAAGCGGGCAGTTGTTTGCAAGACCGAGGTATTATTGGCCAAACTGGTGTGGCAAGACCTATGACGGGTCTGCCAGTTCATACCTTACGCTGTTCTGCACGTCAGCCATACTCCCCCTGTCCAATTCCTTCGGCTCACACATTGGTTATTCCTATGTAACCGAGACATTCGATGACGGGAAGAAGATAGTATACAATTACTCCAATCTTTCGGATGACAGAGACCAATACATGTCTCCGCAATTCTCCTGGTCCAGCCCCACTCCCTATGATGTCTATTCTGACAGAGGATACAGGAGGGGGAAACTGCTGTCTGTTTCAATTTATGACGGGTCGGTCTTGAAAAAGAAGACAGAATATACTTACAGAACAGACGATGTTGAAAACCAGTTTGTCTACTCTTGCAATATCGGAGCAGACTACTATGGAACTTCCGTCTCAACATTGTTTTTCACAGGTGGCGTATATAAACTTTTCTATCCAAAATATGATTTAAGGTATGAACTAACCACAGTCTATGAAGACAATGGTATCATTGCTGAACGTAAGACATACAATCGTACAGACTTTCATTTCCCTATTTCTTATGGCAATTACTCACACATGGCCGACGCAAGGCTGCTTACCTCTGAAGTTACCGAAAGACAGGAATTCACTCAGCAGACGGTCTATGAATATGCCCACATGTCAAGTGACACCGTCACCAAGAAACTCCATTCACAACAGTTCTATTTGCTGCCAATCGCCACAGATAAGATTTATCAGGGAAGCAGAGTGACCAGAAAGGATACAAAATTCAATAGATTTCCCAACGGACTGATACTGCCACGATGTGAATTGCAATACTGCGGGAGTATTGCCGACACTCTTGTCTCATACTACAACTACACTCCTACTGGTGCTGTTGCCAGGTATAAAGAACAGGGGAAGCCGGTAACATCTCTCACATGGTGGATGAACGACAACTATCTCCTCACTAAGAACGTAGGAGGAAACTTGTTGACGACATGTACCTATAACACTTCCTTCAACCAACTGACACGTATCACTCAGCCTAGCGGCAACTACGAGTCTTATACATATGACCTCATGGGAAGACTGTCGGAAATAAGAGACCGAAACGGAAATCTGAAGAAGAGATTCACATACAAATACAGAAATAAATGAGAAAATCCATGCAACATACAGGAATATTTCGTACTTTTGCACCAGCAATGCTCTGCATCGCATGCTTACTGCCAATGAACGGACAGAACTATGTAAAGACGGAAACCCTGCTGGAGGCGGGCAATGACCGCTGCATCGCTGAGACACAGTATTTTGACGGTCTTGGCCGGAAATCGGCCTATACGTCAAATGCACTTAGCGCTCAAGGCAGCGTACATTGCCAGTTGCAGACATACGATGCCTGCGGGCGTGACTATGAGCAGTGGCTTCCTGCCGTGATGTCAGGTTCTGGTAATGACATTTCTCGCTCCGCTTTTTCAACCATCTCACAAGCCAGCTATCAGCAAGACAGCAAAGCATACACTTCCACGGACTATGACGTGTTAAGCAGGCCAGTTGCAATTCATTCTGCAGGAGAGTCTTGGAGGAATGCAGACAAAAAGACCACATATAGATATGGTACTAATTCTGGAGGCCTTGTCAACAGATACACTGCCGGACTTGCAGAGAACTCTCTTATAAAAAACGGGACCTATGCCGCATCTTCTCTTACGATGGAAGAAGTTGTTGACGAAGACGGCCACAGGCAGCAGGTATATAAAGACTTGCTAGGACGGACAGTTCTTGAGCGTAGCCTCTCTTCCGGAGACACGCTCGACACCTATTATGTGTATAATAGCCTGGGGCAACTTGGCTACGTGCTGACACCAGAGTACCAGAAGCATCCCCACAAGGCTCTCTTTGCCTATGAATATCGCTATGACGAAAAAGGACGGTTGGACAAGAAAATCCTTCCAGGTTGCTCTGTCGTTCAGTATTATTATGACGCTTACGGACGTGTCATCTACTCACATGAACCTGACAGGGGGTACAAATTCTATTTGTACGACAATTGCGGCCGGCTGGCCATCCATGGTGTATGCACAAATTTCAACTATCATCATTATATTGACGTTGTCATGTCTGGCGACAGCAACGGGTTCAAAGGTACAGGCTATGTGTTCGAGCCGGGATGGACGTTGCAGAATCCGAAATTGGACGAGGTTACTTATTACGATGACTACCGTTTCCTGACAAAGCCCCTGTTTGCGGCCAGCCCCCATCTTACAGCCCTTACCAAGACTAACCATTCGGATGCTACCGGGTTCAAGACGGGCAGCCTGCATCGCATTGGCACCAACAAATATATCCTCTCCGTCATATACTATGATGAGGAAGGGCGGCCTGACGACATACGTGAGACACAGATAGACGGTTCGCTGATAGTAACCCAGACACAATATGGCTTTACCGGTAATCCGCTCACAGAGACTGTCACCAGGACAAGTGGCAATGAGACACAGTCTTTCGAGAAGTCCTATTCTTATAGCGACTATAATGGCAGGTTGGAAAGCATTACGATATCTCCCGATGGGTATACAGCCAATTCATCGGCATCTTATGAATATGATCCGTTAGGGCGTTTGGAGGAAGAGAATCTGGGTAATAACACCATAGGATACAGCTATAATCTGCGCGGATGGACAACGGCAATCAACAATACTGCATTCAAGGAGTGGCTTCATTATACAGACGGTATCGGAACTCACCAATACGGAGGTAACATCAGCAGCCAACTCTGGCAGGTTTCCGGCGAAAACTTCAAGCGTGGCTATACCTTTAGTTATGATGGACTGGGGCGCATGCTGAAAGCAGAATATGGTGAAGGCGAGAGTCTAAGCAGCCATAAAGACCGATATTCAGAATGGGTGATGGAATACACCAAGAATAATGGCATACGCAAACTGGAGCGGTATGGCAGAAAGAGTGACGGCAACTATGGGAAGATAGACAACTTGCGCCTGTATTACACTGGCATGCAGGTAGACAGCGTCAAGGAAGATGCGCTGCCTGTGACATACGCTGGTGCATTCGACTTCAAGTCAAAGACCATCCCTACGGATGGCGTACAATATGCATACTATGCTGACGGCTCGCTGAAATGGGATGCCAACAAGGGTATTACCCTGATAGAATACAATATGTTTGGGTATCCGCAGAAAGTGTGCTTTAATAATGGCTATACGACAGAATACGTCTATACCGCTGACGGAAGGAAACTGCGTACTATTTATAAGACGGCCGTACCAAACGTCACAGTGGCTCTTGGAGAAACCATCTCATTAACCTCCGCTAATACCCTCTCTGTTGACACTATCACGTATGCCGGTGACTTTATTCTCGAGAATGGTCAACTAGCAAAGTATCTATTCGATAAGGGATATTTCACCTTTAGCAACGGGCAGGCTGTTGTCCATTACTACATACAGGATCACCAGGGCAACATCCGTGCTGTTGTTGATGACAACAGCCATGTTGAGCAGATCAATCATTATTATCCATTTGGAGCTGTATACAGTAATGTAGGCACCAATGATGCCCTGCAACGCTACAAGTACAACGGCAAGGAACTCGACCGTATGCACGGTCTCAACCAATATGATTATGGTGCACGTCAGTACGACCCGTTACTCTGTCGTTTCACTCAGATAGATCCGCTTTGCGAGAAATACTATGCCGTTAGTCCATATGCGTATTGTGGAAACAATCCTGTAAATAGAATTGATCCTGATGGACTTTTCCCTGTGTGGAACCAACAATATGGATCAGCACAGAAATACACAGATTCTGAAACAGGTAAAGAAGTTAGTTGGGAGCAGGTAAACAATTATATCCATTATGGAAATTATGATGGACCCGCCAGTTTGGATTCCTCAAGCAGCGAATCAAGCCATACTATTAGCCCTTGGGGACTTGGAGTTGAGTGGTTAACAGGTTTGGGAGAAAGACAACGTACTTTTGTAGGAGGGGACAATTTTACAGAATTGCTTAAAAAACATGATTTTATAGGAGAGATGAAACAAAAAATATGTGCATTAATTGCCCAAGGGGCTATGAGCAGTTCAGATAAAAACAATCGTTTAAAAAACGATTTAAGTGGAATTCAAGGGGTTGGAAAATATATAAAAGACTATTCAATTTTATTTACTTTCGGAGCAACCGGGAACTTGGCTGCAACATATCTTGGATCATACGATTTGGATTGGACAGTTATAAACATAAAGGGAAATGTTGCGATGGTATTGATGGAGGTGTCAAATACTTCAACTTTACAATCAGGAACTCGTCCTCCTGTTATTGGATATACAGATGTTTGGAAAAATACAATTGGAACCTGGCTTAATAAATCTGTTCCTTCGGGCCCAATGTCAAAAACAAGTCAGAAAATCGTATGGGTAGAATCTATTAAGATAAGATGAAGAAGATATGAAAAAGGCAAAATGTTTGATCATAAATGTCGTAATTGCATTTTTGATAGTTTCTTGCAATACAAGAATCGAAGAGCAAGACATATTAGGAACGTGGGAGTCGCTAGATTATCACTTTGCGTTTGAGTTTCTTCCTGACAGTCTTTGTATAATACACAATGTTCCTGATACAATGTTATGGTTATTCCCTAATGAATTTGAAGTACCAGACTTAAATCATCGCACAACAGTTAATGCCCAATGGTATATTGGCAAAAATGTAAATGGTTATGATGGAATAATTGTGAAATATATCAGAGAATACCAGGAGTATGGTCCCCGTGGATGGTTTCTACAACTTGATAAAGATCTGTTCAACAGGAAATCTCATGATATTCTTTATTATACAATATCTGTTTGGGGAGACCCTGATGATTATACAAAATATAAGTTCAGAAAGATAAATTATAATTGCGCCAGATAGGCTGAAAACGGCAAATGATGAAAAATTTTTTGAACCCGCTGTGCAGCAACAGGTTAGGGGCAAAAACTAAACTTTTGTCCAAAAAAAACCTCGAAAATAATTTGGAAATGTGAAATAAAAAGGCTATTTTTGCACTCGACATTATTAATATACTAGCATAAATTTACATACAAAAAAAGGTATCGACTATGGAACGTGCACTGCCCCTTTTCAGTAGACACTGAAATTGATTTTTAGATTTTTATTTT
>CAMKTS010000012.1 GCA_946415755.1 uncultured Prevotella sp.
ATGGCGGAACGCTTACGCAATCTGGGGGTTATATCGGTGGAATATTCGGATGGTACAACAAAGACAAAACTTTGGATCTCGTCATGACCAATTGCCTGTTCAAGGGAGACTATACTGAAAATGGCCAGTTCCATCCCATTGGTCTGAAAAGAGCAAATGAATGTTCTTTTAAGTCCATCAGTTGTACCAACTGCTACTATACGAAGAATCCCGCTAACATAGACGACGCTAGAAGAACTTTCACAGACGGCACCAAAGTATGCGAATTGAGCTTGGGTGATAATATCATTGCGACGGGCAGCTCGTGTACTTTCGATGGCAAAACTTACCACTTGGGTACTGTTTCGCTGTCCTATACCCCCTCTAAGCCCACGCTTTTTTATATGATAGATGGTAACGAAATTAGTGGAAATAGCTTTACGATCAGTAAAGATAATCAAGCCTTTGATGCAGGTGCAGTAACCATAACGGCAGGCGACACCTCAATTACCTATCACTATGGGGGAACTAATAACACCATCTTGTATATTGACGTAAATAACGGAAATAGTAACATGGTTACCCATCCTTGGACGTCAGAAGCCAACTATTCGTCCATTACGAGCGTCGTCATTGGGAATGGTGTCACGAGTATTTGCGGCAATGCATTCAAGCAATGCCCGAATCTGACTTCCGCTTCCATCGCCTCTACGGTGACGAGCATTGACAATCAGGCGTTTTCCGAATGTGGAAAGCTGGAAACGGTAACCTTTACTGATGCAGACAATAGTCATCTGACAATCATCCGACCCAACGCCTTTGCCAATTGCGTGAAGCTCTCTTCCATCACCCTTCCCGAAGGCGTGGGGGAAATCGGTGAATTTGCGTTTGTTTGCTGCTCCGCTTTGGTTTCCGCCACTCTTCCCAGCACGTTGTCAACAATGGGCGTTCATGTGTTCCGCGACTGTACCAGTCTGGCTTCTGTCTTTTGTTTAGCATCGACTCCTCCAACAGGAGGGTCAAACATGTTCAACAGCAATGCCTCCGGTCGCAAAATCTACGTCCCTGCTGGAAGTGTTAGTAACTATAAGAGTGCAGCTTACTGGAGCGATTATGCCAATGATATTATAGGCATTCAGTCTCTTACACTCAATGAAAGCACGAGCAACTCGACTGCAATCCAAAACGCCAACGGCCAAATGAGCGAAGTTACACTGAGCGGCCGCACCCTCTACAAGGACGGTAAGTGGAACACGCTGTGCCTGCCCTTCAACTTCTCGGCGGAGCAGATAGCAGCGCACAAGGACTTCGCAGGAGCAAAGCTGATGGAGCTGAATACGAACGGCAAGAACGGCTTCGACGCGACGGACGGAACGCTCTACCTGGCATTCAAGGAGGCCACGGCCATCAATGCCGGAGTGCCCTATCTGGTGAAATGGGACGCTGCTGGAACTGACTTCACCTCGCCCGTGTTCTTCGGCGTGACCATCGACGCAACGGCTTCGACCACGGTGAGCGACGCCGACACGGGGCTGCAGGAAGTACAGATGGTGGGCTGTTATTCGCCCGTATCGGTGAATGCCAACGACAAGAGCATCCTGTTCTTGGGCGACAACAACACGCTCTACTACTCGACCGAGAATCGCAGCATCCGCTCCTGCCGCGCCTACTTCTCGGTGCCCTACATCAATCAAACCCCTGGTGCCAAGGCCCGCGCCTTTGTATTGAACTTTGACGATGAAGAGGCGACAGGCATTCTGGAAATCTCTGCAGATTCAAAAGAAAAGAAGGATGATGCATGGTATTCGCTCGACGGTGTGCGCCTGAGCGGAAAGCCTACACAACGCGGTATATATATCAATAACGGAAATAAGGTCGTAATTCAGTGAAAGATATGAAAAAGGATTATATGAAGCCCGCCATGTGCGTGGTAGAACTACAGCATAAGACACAACTGCTGCAAGCCAGCCAGACAAACAGAGTCCAGACCAGTGGCCTCGACAGCGGCGACGAGCTTGAGGTTAGCCAAGAGGGCGGCGGCAGCAACATTTGGGACAGGTAAATAGTGAAATATGAACGGAAGTTTGTAAACATTAGTGCCTTCCGCCGGGCAGCGCTGCTGAGCGTAAGCAGGAGAGACACTGCACGCTCAGTGGCGCTATTGCGCGGCCGCAAGGATGCTTTACTTTCCGATGCCAAAGTCCTTGAAAGTTGATATCCAGTTCTGTTCTACGGCTGGTGGATAGACCACCAGGATCTTCGTATTATCACGACCATTCTCGATGAGGAATTTCTTGGCTATCATCGTGGCAATGACCGTCTTGCCAAGACCCACCACATCAGCCAGGAAGAAACCATCGTATTTAATCAGTTTCTGATAGCCCTCAATGACGGCATCCATCTGATACTCGAACTTGTCGTAGCCCTCTGGCATATCGAAAGGATCGTCTTGATCCACAGCCAGTACACGGTCTGAGAAGTATTCCATGAGCATCTTGATGTAGAGTTCGTAAGGTGAGTACACAGTAGAACCGACCCTACTGTGCACTCAGATAAGCGGGCACCGCGCATGGGCACTCACCGAATGCCCCTCGTTTGATGCCGGACGTGCCTACCGGCACATCACCGGCGAGCCGCTACTAAAAAGTACAGAGTAGGGGGGGAGGCTGCTTTTGTACAAATGGTCAATGAAAAGAGAGAGGCCACCTTGCGGTCTCTCTCTTGCTTTGAACATGAACACACACGGGGGGATTATCCCCTTGTGCTCACATCCTGCCACTTCGTGGAGCAAAGTGGCTCGCCCTTAACACTATTTAAGAGGAGGGTGACGCTCGTTAACGGAATTCTTCGTAACTTTGCGGCGTTATGAATAAGAAGACCCTGAAATTATGGATGCTGCAGGTGATCGTCCTGAGCATCGTGTCGTGTAATGACATCGCAGACAACCCGGTTGTCTACACCTCGTTCGAACAAGAACTGACCAAAACGAAACTCTTCACGGACATCAAGGAGAACCCTGATACAATGGTCATGAAGAAGAAGGCGAAAGGCGAGCTGGATTATCAGTCGCAATACAGCATGATGATCAGTCAGCCGGTACACCACAACCAGCCCGACGGCGACAGGTTCAAGCAGAAGGTGTGCATCTTGTTCCGAGGCTACGACCGGCCTACCATCATGGTGACAGAAGGCTATCTGTGGAGTCATTTCATGGATGCCGAAGACCTTGGCATCAACCTGAATGCCAACATGGTACATGTGGAGCATCGCAACTTCGGCGAGTCGTACAACCAGGACAAAGGCAAGTGGGAGTATGAAACAAGCGCCCAGGCATCGGCCGACCTGCATGCCGTCTATCAGGCGCTGAAACCCATCTTCAAGGGCAAGTGGATGTGTACCGGCACCAGCAAGAACGGTGAGACCTCGATGGACTATGCCTATTATTATCCGAACGATATGGATCTGGCTGCCGCCTTCGGCTCACCCTTCAACGTCAGCCTCTCAGACAAGGCCTTCGGACAGTATCTCTTCAACGAGGTGGGTACTGAGGAGTTGCGCGAGGGGATGAAAAAGAATATCCGCTGGGCGCTGGCCGATGGCGAAAAGGGACTCTACCTGTCGGCCTGCGAGAAACTGAAGGAGGAGGGTGCGCCAGAACCCTCTTTCACCGAATATGTTTTTAATGTCTTCGACACCTTCTTCAGCATCTTCCAGTACACGCTACCTGCTAAGCATCAAGAAAGGTTGGAGGCCATGACGAAAGATGAGAAGACTTATGTAAAGGAAATTTGCAATACGATAAAGGATAACAGGGATATGAAACTCTATACCTACTTCGTGGATTGCGCCAAGGAACAAGGTTTCCCCAATCCGGGCTACGACTATTTTGCCGATTTGCTGGAGGGCACCAGCTTCAAGGCTGAGGACGTGTTGGCATCCTTACTGAAAGAGGAAGACCGCTGGCTGCTGCCGTATTACGACAACAGCCAACGTATCGATATCAGGGAGCGATTCTTCGTCAACTCCACCGTGCCTCTGCTCTTCTTCTATTCGAAGGATGACCCCTGGTCGGCTGGCCAGCCCGACAAGCTAGGCTCCAACGCCAAGAAGGTGATCAACCCCATCGGCGTTCATAGCCCTAAAATCAATGACCCTGCCTATTGCCCTGCGGAAATCAAGCAGGAGGTGATGGACTATATCCAGACCTATATCTATTAGCAGCATGAATACCTATCGACGTATTCCACCGTTTGTGGAAATCATGGACTCGACACTGCGCGACGGAGAACAAACCAACGGCGTGGCCTTCCTGCCCCACGAGAAACTGATGATAGCGAGAATGCTGCTGCACGATGTCAACGCCGACCGTATCGAGGTGGCATCGGCGCGCGTGTCGGAAGGAGAAAAGGAGGCTGTGGCGATGATATGCCGCTATGCCAGCGGGATAGGACGGCTGGACAGGGTGGAGGTGCTGGGATTCGTCGACGGCGGAAAGAGCGTTGACTGGATTGCTGACTGCGGAGGAAGGGTCATCAATCTGCTGGCAAAGGGGTCGCTGAAGCACTGCACCCACCAGCTGAACAAAACGCCGGAGGAGCATATTGCCGATATACGCGAGACCATCGCATACGCCACGGAGAGGGGACTGACCGTAAACCTGTATCTGGAGGACTGGAGCAACGGCATGAGGGAGTCGCCAGCGTATGTCTACCAGCTGATGGATGAACTGGTGAAGGGGGAGGCTGCGCCACGACGATTCATGCTACCGGATACGCTGGGCGTGATGAATCCGCTGCAGGTGGTGGAGTATTTCCGGAAAATGCTGAAACACTATCCCGGCACGCACTTTGACTTTCATGCCCATAACGACTACGATCTGGCAGTATCCAACTCGCTGGCGGCAGTGCTGAGCGGGGCACGCGGGCTGCATGTCACCGTGAACGGGCTGGGCGAGCGATGCGGCAATGCACCGATGGCCAGCGTGCAGGCAATACTGAAAGACCAGTTCCACGCCAAGACCAACATCAGGGAAGACCAGTTGAACGGCATCTCACGGATGGTGGAGAGCTACAGCGGCATTGCCGTAGCGCCCAACCAGCCCATCGTAGGAGAGAATGTATTCACACAGGTGGCCGGGGTGCATGCCGACGGCGACTCGAAAGATAAGCTGTACTATAACGACCTGGTGCCGGAACGATTCGGAAGGAAGCGTGAATATGCGCTGGGAAAACAGAGCGGAAGGGCCAATATAGCCAAGAATCTGGAGGAGCTGGGGCTGCAACTGACTCCAGAACAGACGCGCCGCGTGACACAGCGCATCACCGAGCTGGGCGACAAGAAGGAGATGGTGACGCAGGAAGACCTGCCGTACATCGTCAGCGACGTGCTGAAGCACGACGCGCCGGAGGACAAGGTGAAGCTGCTCAGCTATGTGGTGTCGACGGCATACGGACTGAAGCCGGGGGCGAACATCAAGGTGGAGATCAACGGAAGGCAATATGAGGCCAGTGCTGTGGGCGACGGACAGTATGATGCCTTTGTGAAAGCCCTGAGATATATCTACAAGAAATACCTTGACCGCACCTTCCCGATACTGGCCAACTATCAGGTTAGCATACCGCCCGGAGGACGTACCGACGCACTGGTGCAGACCACCATCTCGTGGCACTATCGTGACGGCATCCTGCGCACACGCGGACTGGATGCCGACCAGACGGAGGCCGCCATCAAGGCGACCTTCAAGATGCTGAATATCGTGGAGAGCAACCTTTCTCTCTATGAGTAGGGCTATTCCCCTCGCTTTATGAGTAGAGGAAACGCTTGATGCTGCGCTTGGGGGTCTTCTCAAACTCCTCGGTGCGGATTTCTATCTCCGTAATCTTCTCGTAGGCGGGCAACTGCTCGTTGAGCTGGTTGCGGTTCTGCTCCATGATGTTGCGGATGTCATCATCATTGAAACGCATGTTCTTGGCCTCGTCGTAGTCAGGATATACCAAGCCTACCAGCTTCGTGTCGCGCTGTACGACGATGCTCTCCACCACCATCGTCATCGAGTTGAGCTTGTCCTCAATCTCCTCGGGGTAGATGTTCTGGCCGCTGGGACCCAGAAGCATGTTCTTAGAGCGACCGTTGATATAGACATTGCCGTCGTAGTCCATCGTGCCGAGGTCGCCAGTATGGTACCAGCCGTCGCCGTCGATGGTCTCGCGGGTGGCTTCCTCGTTCTTATAGTAGCCCAGCATGACGTTCAGACCCTTGGCAAGTATCTCGCCAGGGATGGTGGCGGGGGCGTTCGAGTTGATCTTGACTTGCATGTGATAGGCGGCCTGGCCGCAGCTGCCCTGCACAAAGGTATGCCAGTCGCGATAGCAGATGATGGGGGCACACTCGGTGGCACCATAGCCGACGGTATAGGGGAATTCGATGCGCTTGAGGAATGCCTCGACCTCCTGGTTGAAGGCGGCACCGCCAATAATGACTTCGTAAAGCTCGCCTCCAAACGCCTTGACAACCTCCTGACAGATGCGCTCGCGTACCTTTTTGGAGATAACCGGCATGGAGAGCAGAAGGCGCATGCGGTTGTTCTGAATCTTGGGGAATACCTTCTTGCGGATAATCTTCTCGATGACCAGGGGAACGGCGATGATGATTTTCGGCTTGATGTCGGCAAAGGCCTGGGCGATGATGGCCGGTGAGGGAACACGGTTGAGGTAGTAGACATGACAACCATGCATGAATTCGAAGATAAACTCGAAGGACATGCCGTACATGTGGGCCATCGGCAGGATGGAGATGATGCGGTCGCCACGTTGGATGGTCTTGCCCAGCACGTGCTCGGCAAAGTCGTAGTTCGACCAGAGGGAACGGTAGGGTAGCATCACTCCCTTCGAGAAACCCGTGGTGCCGCTGGTGTAGTTGATGAGGGCCAGCTCGTCGCCGTTTTGCTCGTGGTAGTAGCTGACGTGCTCCTTGCGGAAATATTTGGGGAACTTCTTGCCATACAACTCGTTGAGGTGCTCACGGGCATACGTCAGCTTGTCGGTACGGGAGAGCATGAGCGAGTAGTCGGGATTGTTGATGATGCCCTCCAGATGGGGCATCTTGGTGGGGTCTATCTGCGTGGCAACATGGTCGCCGACAAAGAGCAGCTTGGCATCCGAGTGGTTGACGATGTTGTGAATCTGGTCGGCCATGAACTCATGGAGGATAGGTACTGCCACGGCACCGTAGGTCAGGGTGGCCAGAAAGGCCACCGCCCATTGGCTGGAGTTCCTGCCGCAGAGTGCTATCTTGTCACCTCGCTCCACACCGCAGTTCTCGAAGAGAATGTGCAGCTTTTCTATCTTGCGCGCCACATCATGGTATTGCAGGGTGGCACCTTTGTAATCGGTCAGCGCATCAAGGTCCCAGTTCTGGATGATGCTCTGCTCAATAATCTGGTTGAAACTCGGTATGCTTTCCATCATATTCTATTGATATAAATAACGTTTGATACTCTTCTTCGGGGTCTTCTGAAACTCTTCGTCCTGCAGTTGGATGGACTGTATCTTGCTGTAGACGGGAAGGGTGGCATTAAGTTCCTGGCGGTTCTGCTCCATGATGCTCTCCAGATCCTTGGGAGTAAAGCCCATCGTGTGGGCCTCGTCCATATCCGGATATACCAGGGCCACCAGCTTGTCGCCTCGCTGAACGATAAGGCTCTCGCTCACCATCGCCATCGAGTTGAGCTTGTCCTCAATCTCCTCAGGATAGACATTCTGTCCGCTGGCACCAAGCAACATGTTCTTGATGCGTCCACGGATAAAGATGTGGCCGTCTGCCGACATCGTGGCCAAGTCGCCGGTATGGTACCAGCCGTCGTGGTCGATGGCCTGACTCGTAGCCTCAGGATTCTTGTAGTAGCCCAGCATGACGTTGGTGCCCTTGGTGATGATTTCGCCTTCGACATGGTGGGGGTCTGGTGAGGCAATCCTGACATCCATGCAGGGAAGGGGAGTGCCACAGGAACCGGGCACGAAGTCGTGGTAGTCGCTATAGGATATCAGCGGCGCGCACTCGGTGGTGCCGTAGCCAACGGTCAGCGGGAAGTCGATGTCTTGCAGGAACTGTTCTATCTCTTGGTTGAGCGGCGCACCTCCCACAATCACCTCGTAGGCACGGCCGCCAAAAGCAGCATATACCTCCTGACGGATGCGCTCCTTGACTTTCTTGGAGACAACGGGCATCTGCAGCATGAGCTTGATGGCGTTAGACTGTATCTTGGGGAACACACGCTTGCGGATAATCTTCTCGATAATAAGAGGTACGGCAACCACCACGTCGGGCTTCACTTGCTGGAAGGCCTCGGCAATGACGGCTGGCGACGGCAGGCGCGTGAGGAAGTGAAGATGATAGCCGGAACAGAAGGGGAACAAGAACTCGATAGCCATGCCGTACATGTGGGCCATCGGAAGGATGCTCAGCGTGTTGCTGAACTTGGGCATGTGGATGGCCAGATTCTTCTGGCAGAAGTCTACATTGCCCCATATGGCACGATAGGGTAGCATCACTCCCTTCGAAAAGCCTGTGGTGCCGCTGGTGTAGTTGATCATGCAGAGCTCTTCCGGCTGGTCGACGTGCCATTTCACATTATTCATACGGAAGGCGTTGGGATATTTTTTCCCAAAAAGCTCGTTCAGCCTCTCGCGGGCATCGCTCAGTTTTTCATTGCGAGAGGTGTGAAGCGAGAAGTCGGGAAGGTTGAAGATGCCTTCCAGTTGTGGCATCTCTTCTGCCTTGATAAGGCCTACTACATAGTCGCCCACAAACAGCAGTCTCGACTCAGAATGGTTGACGATATTGTGAATCTGCTCACCGTTGAATTCATGGAGGATGGGTACGACGACGGCTCCATAGGTCAGTGTGGCTAAGAAGGCTACCGCCCAATGTGCCGAGTTGCGTCCGCAAATAGCGATGCGGTCTCCTTTCTGTATGCCGGCAGCCTGCATCATGATATGCAGCTTTTCTATTTTACGGGCTACGTCGTGGTATTGCAGCGTAGCGCCTTTATAGTCTGTCAGCGCATCGAGCAGCCAATTTTCCTTGATGGCCTTTTCAATATAGCCATTGAAACTGGGAACATGTATATCGTTCATTGCACAATTTTCAAATTTTTGTGCAAAGGTAATTCATTTCCTGCACATTTCAAAAAAAAATGTGCAATATTTTGTTTATTTTCGCAAAAAGAACAGAAAATCTGTATGAGATGCCAAATTGGTGCTATGATTTGATACCTTTCATACTCAACGATATGCGATTCCGGCGAAGGTCGACGCCAAGCACCCTGACACGAACGTGCTGGTGGAGACGTACCACCTGAGTGGGGTCGCTGACATAACGGTCGGCAAGTTGAGAGACGTGTACCAGACCGTCTTGATGGACACCGATGTCTACAAAAGCGCCGAAGTTGGTGATGTTCGTAATGATGCCGGGCAGTTCCATCCCTTCGTGCAGGTCTTCCACCGTCTGCACACGCTCGTCGAATGCAAACTCTTCTATCTGTTCGCGGGGGTCGCGGCCTGGCTTCTCCAGCTCTTTGATGATGTCGGTGAGGGTGGGGAGGCCCACTTCGTCGTTCACGTAGCGACGGATGTCGATACCGGTACGAAGGTCTTTGTTGCTAATCAGGTCGCTCACCTTGCAATGACAGTCTTTGGCCATCTGCTCCACTACGGCATAGCGTTCGGGGTGTACGGCAGAGTTGTCGAGGGGATTCTCGGCTTCCGGGATGCGCAGGAATCCGGCACATTGCTGGAATGCGGCAGGCCCCAGACGGGGTACCTTCTTCAGTTGTGAGCGGCTGGTAAATGCACCGTGCTCTTTGCGATAGTCGACAATGTTCTTGGCCAGTACAGGACCCAGTCCGCTAACATAGGTCAGCAAGTGCTGCGATGCCGTGTTGAGGTTGACACCCACGAGGTTGACACAGCTCTCTATCGTCTGGTCGAGTGAGTGCTTGAGCTTCGTCTGGTCTACGTCGTGCTGATACTGTCCGACACCGATACTCTTGGGGTCGATTTTCACCAGCTCGGCCAGCGGGTCCATCAGCCGACGACCGATGGAGACGGCTCCGCGAACGGTGACATCCTCGTCGGGGAATTCGTCGCGGGCCACTTTCGAGGCACTATAAACAGAGGCTCCGTCCTCGCTGACTAAATAGACGGCTGGTGCTGGCTTCTCCAGTGCTTCGCCTACAAACTCCTTCGTCTCGCGGCTCGCCGTTCCGTTACCAATTGCGATGGCCTCTATGCGATAGTTCTTTACCATTTGCTGCAGATGGATGGTGGCCTGCATACGGTGATTGACGGGGGGATGCGGGAAGATGGCCTCGTGGTGAAGCAGGTTGCCCTGATCGTCAAGACAAACCACCTTGCACCCTGTACGGAATCCAGGGTCGATACCCATTACGCGCTTCTGGCCAAGCGGTGCCGAGAGTAGCAGCTGTCGCAGGTTTTCGGCAAACACGCGGATGGCCTCTTCGTCGGCTTTCTCCTTGCTCAGGTTGATGAATTCCGTCTCAATCGACGGTAACAGCAGTCGCTTGTAGCCGTCCTCGACAGCTTCTTCTATCAGTCTGTGGCAGGCACGTCCTTCTCTGGAAGGAGGCTGCGGGATGTTTCTCTTCAGACGGCTGACGGTCTCCTCGTCATCGATGGTCAGATGCAGGCGCAGGATGCCCTCACTCTCTCCGCGCTGCATGGCCAGCAAGCGGTGGCTCGAACAGCGTTTCAGCGGTTCCTCCCAGTCGAAGTAGTCTCTGTATTTCTGTGCTTCGTCTGTGTCTTTCTTGCTCTTCACGACACTCGACACGATAAATGCCTCACGACGGAAGGTGCTGCGCACCATGTTGCGTGAACGCTCTTCCTCGCTCACCTGTTCGGCGATGATGTCCTGTGCCCCCTTGATGCATGCCTCTGCGTTCAGCCCGTCTTTAGCGAATCGCTTGGCAGCCTGTTCAGGATGGGCTTCGCGCTGCATGAGCAACAGTTGTGCCAGTGGCTCCAGACCTTGTTCGCGAGCCACTTGGGCGCGTGTACGTCTCTTGGGCTTGTAGGGGAGGTAGATATCTTCCAGCACGGTGCTGTCCCAGCAGTCATCGATGCGTTTCTGCAGATCGGGTGTCATCTTCTGCTGCTCGGTGATGGTCTTGACGATGGTATCCTTGCGCTTGGCAATCTCCTGCAGCCGTTCGCAGCGATTGCTGATGGCTGCAATCTGCACTTCGTCCAGACCACCGGTACGCTCCTTGCGATAGCGCGAGATGAAGGGTATGGTACATCCCTCGTCAAGCAGTTTCAGTGTGTTCTCTACGGCGTGTTCCTGCAGGTGCAGTTCTGTGGATATGAGCTGGGTGAATATCTTCAGGTTGTCCATGCTTCTAAGTTCTTTTTCCGTTTTCTAAAAGTTGCTCTCGTGCTTGATGCTGTGGATGTGCATCATCGTTCCTGCGAAGATAAGTAGCAGTCCTGCTGCCAGTAGCGTGTTGCTGCCGTTCAATGCGGCGATGCGCGTCAGCACGAGGGCTGACGTTCCAATAACGATGAGGAGGATGCCGATGTGTCGCTTGATTTGCTTCATGGCTGAATGATTCTTTCTGCTTTTTCGGCTGTTGCTGTTTTCACGTTGTGTTCTGGCTGGCTATACTGCAACAGGCAGGTAGAGTACGTGTTTCTGCTTGAACCACTTTTCCTGGAACCAACTGCTCAACTCGGCAGTTTCAACGATTCTGCGGAAGGGCTGTATCTCTGCCTGCAGGTCGCCGCCTTTCAGACAGATGATGCCGTTGGGCAGTGCATTGTGGTTCTCTTTGGCGATGTTCTTGCGCACTATTTTCACCAGGTCGGCCAGCGGCATCACGGCTCGGCTCACTACGAAATCGTAGCGGCCTTTCTCTTCTTCTCCGCGCAGCTGTACAGGTTGGCAGTTCTTCAGTCCGATGGCATCGCAGACGGCCTGTGCCACACGAATCTTCTTGCCCGTTCCGTCGATGAGCTTGAACTGGCTGTCGGGGAAGAGGATGGCCAGGGGGATACCGGGGAATCCGCCGCCTGTACCGAAGTCCAGAATGCGGGTGCCCGGCCGGAAGTTGATCATCTTGGCGATGGCCATCGAGTGGAGCACGTGGTGCTCATACAGGTTGTCGATGTCGCGTCGTGAGATGACGTTGATCTTCGCGTTCCAGTCGCGGTAGAGTGCGTCGAGAGCAGCAAACTGTTGCTGCTGCTCGGCGCTCAGTTTAGGGAAATATTTCAGAATGAGGCTGATCATTCGGGAGTATTTTTCGATTTTTCGATTTTTTCGATGTTTCGATGTTTAGAGTTTTCGAAGTTTCGATTATCCATTCATCGATAGCAGGAATTCCTCGTTGGAGTGGGTCTGTACCAGACGGTCGCGGATGGTGCTCATGGCCTCGATGGGATTCATTTCGGCAATGAACTTGCGGATAATCCACATGCGGTTGAGCGTGGTCTGATCCTGCAGCAGGTCGTCACGGCGAGTGCTCGACAGTACCAGGTTGACTGCCGGGAATACGCGCTTGTTGGCCAGCATGCGGTCAAGCTGCAGCTCTGAGTTGCCAGTGCCCTTGAACTCTTCGAATATCACCTCGTCCATCTTGCTGCCAGTATCCGTCAGGGCTGTAGCGATGATGGTGAGCGAGCCGCCTCCCTCAATTTTTCGTGCTGCACCGAAGAAGCGCTTCGGCTTCTGAAGGGCATTGGCATCGACACCACCCGTGAGCACCTTGCCAGAGGCAGGGCTGACGGTGTTGTAGGCACGTGCCAGACGGGTGATGGAGTCGAGGAAGATGACGACATCGTGGCCGCACTCCACCATGCGCTTGGCTTTTTCGAGCACGATACCGGCTATCTTGACGTGGCGGTCGGCAGGCTCGTCAAAGGTTGATGCGATGACCTCGGCATTCACCGTGCGGGCCATATCCGTAACCTCCTCAGGACGCTCGTCGATGAGCAGCATCATGATGTATGCCTCTGGATGGTTGGCGGCTATGGCGTTGGCAATATCTTTCATCAGAATGGTCTTACCGGTTTTCGGCTGTGCCACGATAAGTGCTCGCTGGCCCTTGCCGATGGGTGAGAAGAGGTCGACGATGCGTACCGATGGGTTGGTGGTGGCATGGTCGCCGCAGAGGGTGAACTTCTCTTCGGGGAAGAGCGGTGTCAGGTGTTCGAAGCTGACACGGTCGCGCACCTCCTGAGGATCGCGTCCGTTGATGGATTTCACCGTAGTGAGCGCGAAGTATTTCTCGTTGTCGTGAGGCGGGCGAACGGTGCAATCCACTACGTCACCTGTCTTTAGGCTGTACTTCTTGATTTGCTGCGGCGACACGTAGATGTCGTCGGGCGATGACAGGTAGTTGTAGTCGCTGGAGCGCAGGAATCCGTAGCCGTCTTGCAGCAATTCCAACACGCCATTGCCAGATATCAGGTCGGCAAAGTCGAATTTCTCGTTGTTGCGCTGTCCGTTGGTGGCTGATGGTTCCGCTATGGCGGAGTCCGTAGGCAGCTGCTGAACCATCGGACGGTCGAAGATGTCGAGCGTGGGAATGGCACCCTGGTCTTCAATGGGCAGGTCTACTACGGGGATGAAGTCGGTACCATCGGCAGGGTCGCCCTCCCAGACTCCGTCCAGATTGGCTTCGGCCTCCATGTTTTCGACTTGTCGCTGCGCCATTTTCTCCTGCAACTGCGTCAGCATCACCTCATCTACAGTTTCACCGTTGGCAGGCTGTGCGTCATCTTCCGTAGCAGCTTCGGGTATGGCTTCGTCAACTGATTCGGGCATATTCAGCGACAGCTCTTCCTGCACGGCCTTTGTGGCTTTCTCGGCAGCCTTGGTGGCAGACATCTCCTCCAGTTCCTTTTTCGATTTGCGGCCGCGCTTCTTTGGTGCGGGTTTCTCTATAGCGGCGGGTTTCTCTTCTGCGGTGGGTTTCTCTTCATCGGCAGGCTGTTCTTCAGTTGCGGCCTCTTCCTTTTTCTGCTGCTCAGAAGCAGCCAGTTCGGCAGCTTCCTGCTTGGCAAAAAGGGAGTCGAGCGTGGGTTTGTTCTCGGCTTTCTTGCCTTTCTTTTTCTTGTCCAGGTTCTCTCCTTCGCTTCCCGTTACGGTATATATTTTGCTGTCTTTGGTAATTCGGGTACGCTTGCGCTTGGGAGTAGTGACACCGGCAGCCGAATTTTCTGCCGCCTTGTCGAGGATGGCGTAGATGACGGTCTCCATCTCATCGTCCTGCGATACTTTCACATTCAATTCACTGGCTATTTCCATCAGTTCGGGGATAGGCAGTTTCTCTAATTCTTCTTTCGTGTACATATTAATATACAGTAATACGTTGATGATTCAATGATGTAGGAATTTTGATTTTTGGAAGAAGCGCTTCGCGGACGGAAGCGCATTTCGTCTGAAATTCGACTGCAAAGGTAACGATTTTTTTCTGAATCCGCAAAACTTTCTGCCAAATTATTTTGCTTTTTATTCTTTTTTTGTCTTTTGTTTGTGTAAAGTGCCTCTTTATCCGTGCCAACAGGCACTTTATCAGAAAAATGCACCTCTTTATTTTAGTAAACAGGCACTTTATCAGGAAAAGACGCATATCGATGTCATCGTCATCGCTGTCATCGATTGCACACCGGAACCGTCCCTGTTGTGTACTTTTTGAGAAAAATTTGGCGGATTGGAAATAAAATCGTACCTTTGCACTCCAAAGTAGAAGAATATGGAAATTAAACAAGCAGAATTCTCCCTTTCCTCGCCGATGGTGGGCATGTGTCCGAAGGATACGAAACCAGAATATGCCTTCATTGGAAGGTCGAATGTGGGCAAGTCGAGTCTGATCAATATGCTGACCAACAACAAGCGGCTGGCCAAGACATCGTCGACACCGGGAAAGACATTGCTCATCAACCACTTTATTATAAATAAGGAGTGGTATCTGGTAGACCTGCCTGGCTACGGCTTTGCCAAACGTTCGAAGAAGGAAGTTGACAAGCTTGACCAGATGATTCGCGGCTACATCCTGCAGCGCGAACAGTTGGTAAACGTGTTCGTGCTGGTGGACATACGGCTGGAACCCCAGAAGATAGACCTGGAGTTTATCGAGTGGCTGGGGCTGTCGGGCATCCCGTTCAGCATCCTATTCACCAAGGCCGACAAGTTGACAGCCAACAAGGCGAACCAAGCCGTAGAGACCTACAGGCAGAAACTGATGGAGACCTGGGAGGAACTGCCGCCGATGTTTGTCACTTCGGCCGAGAAGAAAACCGGCCGCAGCGAGGTGCTCGACTACATTGAGAAGATTAACCTCGAACTGTCGAAATAGAAAAACCGCAATTCCTCAATTCTTCAATGCCGAAATAAGATGGTCCCCTATTTAGAAGTGCAACACCTGACGAAGTCGTTTGGCGCCCTGACGCTGTTCCGCGACATCTGTTTCTCTATCGCAGAGGGACAGAAAGTGGGTCTCATCGCCAAGAACGGTACGGGCAAGTCGACATTGCTGTCGATACTCTCTGGCAAGGAGGGCTACGACAGCGGCGACATTGTGTTCCGTCGCGACCTGAAAGTGGGAATGCTGGAACAGTCGCCTGCTTTCGATCCGGAGGAGAGCGTGCTCGATGCCTGCTTCAACCATCAGGGCGAAGAAGAGAAGGTGCTCAAGGCCAAGCAGGTGCTGACGCAGCTGAAGATTCGCGACCTGACTCAGAAGATGGGACAGCTCAGTGGCGGACAGCAGAAGCGCGTGGCACTGGCCAACGTGTTGCTGACGGAACCCGACCTGCTGATACTCGATGAGCCCACCAACCATCTGGACCTGCAGATGATAGAATGGCTGGAGAATTATCTGGCACGCGGCAACAAAACGCTGTTGATGGTGACCCACGACCGTTTCTTCCTCGACCGCGTGTGCAGCGTCATCCTCGAACTCGACGACCAAACCATCTATACTTATCGCGGCAACTACTCGTACTACCTGGAGAAACGGCAGGAACGCATTGACAACAAACGGGCAGAGATAGCACGGGCCAACAATCTGTATCGTACCGAACTGGAATGGATGCGACGCATGCCACAGGCTCGTGGGCACAAGGCGAAATATCGCGAAGATGCCTTTTACGAACTGGAGCGTGTGGCCAGGCAGCGGCTGGAAGAGCGACAGCTGCGGCTGAAAGCATCCAACGTCTATATAGGCTCGAAAATCTTCGAATGCCAGTATATCTCCAAGACCTTCGGCCAAATGAGAAACGAGAAGGGAGAAATGAGGAATGAGCCTGTCGTTATCCTTAAGGACTTCTACTACAATTTCTCGCGCTTTGAAAAGATGGGAATTGTAGGTAACAACGGCACGGGAAAGTCGACATTTATCAAGATGCTACTGGGAATAGAGCCTATCGACGAGGGACGTATCATCATCGGCGAAACGGTGCGCTTCGGCTATTTCTCGCAGGAAGGCTTGCAGTTTGACGAGCAGCAGAAGGTGATAGATGTCATCCGCGACATTGCCGAGTACGTCGACCTGGGTAGTGGGCGCAAGATGTCGGCCTCACAGCTGTTGCAGTTTTTTCTGTTCACCCCCGACCAGCAATATAACTATGTGTATAAGCTGAGTGGTGGAGAGCGGCGCAAGCTATACCTCTGTACGGTGCTCATGAGAAATCCCAATTTCCTGGTACTCGACGAACCTACCAACGACCTGGACATCGTGACGCTGCAGATTCTGGAGGAATACCTGCAGGACTTCCCTGGCTGTGTGATCGTAGTGAGCCACGACCGCTACTTTATGGATAAGGTGGTAGACCACCTGCTGGTGTTCAAGGGGCAGGGTGAAATCAAGGACTTTCCCGGTAACTATACCCAATACAGAGAGTGGAAGGCGATGGCGGATTCCAGCGATTCAGGCAATTCCAGAAATCCCGGATGTTCTGGAGGTGCGCAAGCCCCCCAAGGCGACAAGTCCCGCCGCCGCGACGGCTCCGTTCAAAAGCGCAAGCTCTCGTTCAAGGAGAAACGTGAGATGGAGCTGCTGGAGCGTGACATCGAAGCATTGGAAGCTGAACGGCACCAGATAGAGGAGGCTCTCTGCGGAGGTACGACATCGGTAGAGAAAATCACGGCAATGAGCAAGCGGTTGCCGTTGCTGAAAGAGGAACTAGACGAGAAATCCATGCGATGGCTGGAACTTTCAGAAAACGAACAATAGAGCTAATAATAGTCAAATCATAAAAAGAGTCAGATAAGAGTTGATACAGCAATATCCATCCCAGTTGTTAGAGCGTGCTGTACAGGAGTTCAGCAAGCTACCAGGCATTGGCCGGAAGACAGCCTTGCGATTGGTGCTTCACCTGTTGCGACAGGACGATGGCGATGTGATGCAGTTTGCGGATGCCATCGCCACCATGAAGCAGGAGGTGAAGCGCTGTAGCTTATGTCATAACGTCAGCGACAGCGACATTTGTCCGATATGCAGCGATGCGCGCAGGGACACCACGACCATCTGTGTGGTGGAGAATATCCAGGATGTGATGGCCGTAGAGAACACACAGCAATACGCAGGGCGCTATCATGTGCTGGGCGGTGTCATCTCACCAATGGACGGCATCGGCCCATCAGACCTGGAAATCGACTCGCTGGTGGAGCGCGTCAAGGAGGGTGGTATCAAGGAAGTGATTCTGGCACTCAGCTCGACGATGGAGGGCGACACCACCAACTTCTACATCTTTCGAAAGCTGGCACCCTATACGGATGTCAAGATCAGCATTATAGCACGAGGCATTAGCGTAGGCGACGAACTGGAATATACCGACGAGGTGACGCTGGGACGCTCGATTCTGCACAGGACGATATTTGAAGGCAAGTAAATAATAATAAGGTAAGAAAGCTAAAAGAGAAAAGAAGATATGAACGAAGAAACACTGTTGTTTATAGTGACCACCTTTATGGAACTGGCTACACTGGCCTGTGCATACCTGGGGGTGCGACTGTTCCGGCATAACAAATGGCTGCGGCTGGCATTGATTGTGGTGCCGTTGATGGCCAATGCGATATTGTATTTCATATTTGACACAACCACCTTCTTCTACTTGGGTGTAGTGCTCCTGCTTTGTATTCCTTTCGTATGGCCAAGAAAATCAGCATAGTCATTGTTAGCTATAACGTCTGCCAACTGCTGGACGAATGTCTGCAGAGCGTGCAAAAGGCCCTGGTGGGAATCGAGGGCGACATCTTTGTTGTAGACAATAACTCCAGCGACCATAGCATTGAGACGCTGTCGCCACGCTATCCTGACGTACACTTCATCGCCAACAAGGAGAATGTGGGCTTTGCACGGGCCAATAACCAGGCCATCAGACAGTCGGATGCCGAGTATGTGCTGTTGCTGAATCCTGATACACTCGTCTACGAGCCAACGCTGAGAGGCTGCGTGGACTTTATGGATGCACATCCGGAGGCGGGAGGGGCTGGGGTGCGCATGCTGACCCCCGATGGCGACTACGCCCCGGAATCGCGACGTGCCGTTCCCACACCGTGGGTGTCGTTCCTCAAAATGCTGGGATTCACCCGTCGCTACTATATGAGCTATCTGCCTTGGGATGAAGCCAACCAGATAGAGGTTATCAGCGGAGCGTTCTGCTTCCTGCGCCGCAAAGCCCTCAATCAGGTGGGACTGCTCGACGAGGACTTTTTCATGTATGGCGAGGACATCGACCTCTCGTATCGTCTGTTGAAAGGCGGCTGGCAGAACTGGTACCTGCCCTACGAGATGCTGCACTACAAAGGGGAGTCGACCCAGAAATCATCATTCCGCTATGTCCATACATTCTACCAGGCCATGCTCATTTTCTTCCGCAAGCATTATGGTCACTTGAACTTCCTCATTTCGCTGCCCATCAAGACTGCCATCTATTTCCGCGCCTTCATCGCTCTGCTTCAGATGATGGGCGAACGGCTACACGCTTTTATACATCCGCAAAGAAATTGACGGATGATGAACCGTCTGCAAAAAAAACAAATCACGAATGACTGCCAAGAATAGCATCCGCCTGCGAGCCATTGAGCCAGAAGACCTTGACCTGTTGTACCAAATTGAGAACAACCAGGATTTGTGGAATGTGGGGACCACCAATGTACCCTATTCGCGATATACGCTTCACGACTATATCGCTACATCGGCCGACGATATCTATGCAGACCGTCAGGTACGGCTGGTCATCGAGAACAGGGAAGGACAGACCGTCGGACTCTGTGACCTGATGCACTTCGACCCACAGCACCAAAGGGCAGAGACGGGTATAGTTATCCTAGACAGTCAGCGCAGAAAGGGATACGCAAGAGCCGCTGTCGACGAACTGTGCCGCTATGCACTCCGCGTGCTCCATCTGCATCAGCTCTACGCCATCGTGGAGGAGGGTAATCTGGCTGCCTGTACGTTGTTCAGACAGGCAGGATTCAGCGAGCAGGCAAGGCTTGGCGATTGGCTTTTCGATGGCCGTCATTACCATGATGCTTTATTGTTGCAAAGATTTTTGTAACTTTTTGCCCGAAAAGTTTTGCGGATTCGAAAATTCTGTGTACCTTTGCACCCGCTAACAAGAAATGGTGCGTTAGTTCAGTAGGTTAGAATGCCTGCCTGTCACGCAGGAGGTCACGAGTTCGAGTCTCGTACGCACCGCTTGAGAGTGGAGATGTTAATGTGTAAGGTGCGTTAGTTCAGTAGGTTAGAATGCCTGCCTGTCACGCAGGAGGTCACGAGTTCGAGTCTCGTACGCACCGCTAGAAGAAGACTCATTGAATCAACAGGGTTCAGTGAGTCTTTTTGATAAAGCAGAATATAACTGAATATTTTTAAGAGACATGATGAAGACTGTTCAGGGGAGTAAGGTTGAGGAATGGGTAGGCTGCGCACTGTTCATTTGCATGTTTGCCTTGCCTTTTGGTGCCTTTGCGCAAAAACGAGCCGTATCCATCCTGGGCGACTCTTACAGCACCTACAAGGATTTTGTCTTGCCCGACACCAACTATGTATGGTATCCCAGCAAGAAGTATGATGAGAAGAAAGGCGGCAATGATGTTCAGAATGTGCGCCAGACATGGTGGCACCAATTTATCCGCCAAGGTAATTTCCGTCTCTGCCAGAACAATTCCTTCTCTGGAGCCACCATCTGCAATACCGGCTATAAAGGTGAAGACTATAGCGACCGTTCCTATGTTACGCGTTCGCGCTACCTTAGCTCACCTGATGTTATCATTGTTTTCGGCGGCACCAACGATACATGGGCCAAATCTCCTGTAGGCGATTTCAAGTATGCCGAATGGAGTAGGGAAGACCTCTACTGCTTCCGTCCGGCAATGGCATGTCTGTTGTCTTCATTGCAGGACAGATACCCTGGCGTAGAGGTCTATGTAGTCATCAACGATATCCTCTCAGAGACGATTACCGAGTCGATGAAGACGATTTGCGACCATTATGGCGTTCGCTATATCCTGTTGCATGATATTGACAAGCAGTGGGGGCATCCTTCGCAACGGGGAATGACCCAGATTGCGGAGCAGCTGGCTGAAATCATTAAATAAAGTATAAATATTTTGAAAGAATGACCGATTCTTGACAATTATTTGTATCTTTGCACAGAAAAGTAAAAACAAGCATATAAATATGAAACAAACAATTCTTGTAACGGGCGGTACGGGCTTTATCGGAAGCCACACTACCGTAGAACTGCAAAATGCTGGCTATCAGGTAGTCATTGTTGATAACCTCTCCAATTCCAACGAGCAAGTCGTAGACGGTATTGAGAAAATTACGGGGCAGCGTCCTGCTTTTGAGAAGGCTGATTGCTGCGATTTGGAGGCTATGGAGCGTATCTTTACGAAATATCCCGATATAGAGGGTATCATCCACTTTGCTGCTTCAAAGGCTGTTGGAGAGAGTGTGGAGAAGCCGCTTCTCTATTACCGCAACAACCTCACTTCGCTGATTAACCTGTTGGAATTGATGCCTAAACATGGCGTAAAGGGTATTATCTTCTCATCATCGTGTACGGTGTATGGTCAGCCATCTCAGGAAAATCTGCCCGTAACGGAGAATGCTCCCATTCAGAAAGCGATGTCGCCATACGGTAACACAAAGCAGATTAACGAGGAGATTATCCAGGACTTCATCCATTCCGGTGCTCCCATCAAGAGCATTATCCTGCGTTATTTCAATCCTATTGGTGCCCATCCTACGGCATTCATCGGTGAACTGCCCAACGGTGTTCCCATGAACCTGATCCCCTTTGTCACTCAGACAGCGATGGGAATCCGTCAGCAGCTGAAGATATTTGGCAACGACTATCATACTCCTGACCACACCTGTATTCGTGACTATATCTATGTCGTAGACCTGGCAAAGGCACACGTGAAGGCAATGGAGCGGGTGCTTGACAAACTGGAGACGGATTCCGTAGAGGTGTTTAACATCGGTACGGGACGCGGATTATCTACTCTAGAGGTTGTCGAGGGCTTCGAGAAAGCCACAGGCGTAAAGGTGAACTGGACATACGCTCCTCGGCGTGAGGGTGATATTGAACAGGTGTGGGGCAATGTTGACAAGGCTAACCGCGTACTTGGCTGGAAAGCAGATACGCCAACCGACGAAGTGCTCAAGTCTGCCTGGAAGTGGCAGCAGAAACTTCGTGAAGATGGCATACAGTAATATTTATGTTGTGTTGTATGAGTCCTCGATGCCAATCGAGGACTCATTGACTTTACAGAATAACTAAGAATAAGACAAAATGAGAAGAATATTTTTATTGGTGGTCGGAGTGGCTGCTGGCATGTATGCCAACGCCTGTACTAATTTCATTGTTGGAAAAAAGGCTTCCGCAGATGGTAGTGTTATCTGTTCGTACAACGCAGACTCTTATGGTGCTTTTATGAATTTAGCACATTATCCGGCTGCTAAGCATCCCAAAGGGACGATGCGTAAGATTTATGAGTGGGATACTAATAAATACCTAGGTGAAATACCTGAGGCAGGAGTGACGTATAATGTTGTTGGTAATATCAACGAATGGCAAGTGACTATAGGTGAGACAACTTATGGCGGGCGAGAAGAGATGGTTGACTCTACAGGTGTCATCGACTATGGCTCACTGATATATATAGCTTTGCAACGCAGCAAATCTGCTCGTGAAGCAATTGCTATAATGACCTCATTGACAGAAACTTATGGTTATTATAGTGAAGGAGAAACTTTTACCGTCTGCGACCCCGAAGAAGCTTGGATCTTGGAAATGCAAGGCTGTGGTGCCGACAGACGGCAATCGAAGGAGCGTGTGGTATGGGTGGCTCGCCGTATTCCTGATGAGGCTATCTGCGGACATGCAAACCAGAGCCGTATCGGACAGTTTCCCTTGAACGATAAGGGGAATGTGCTGTATTCCAAGAATGTAATCAAGTATGCCCGGAAAATGGGGTGGTTTAGTGGTAAGGACGAGGACTTCTCATGGAAACTGGCATACGCATTTCCTGATTTCTCTGGCCGCCGTATCTGTGATGCACGTGTCTGGAGTTTCTTTAATCATCATGTAAAAGGAATGGAGCGTTATCTCCCCTGGGCATTAGGAAAGGATAAGGATGCCGAGGACATGCCATTATGGGTGGTTCCAGAACATAAAGTCAGCGTGTCAGATGTGATCAACGACATGCGTGACCACTTTGAGGGGACACCTCTGGCCATCGATTCAACAGATATAGGTGGTGGTATCTGGCAAATGCCATACCGTCCAACTCCTCTTTACTTCAAGGTGGATGGCAAAAAATACTTCAATGAAAGGCCGACATCTACCCAGCAGACCTCTTGGAGCTTTGTGTCGCAGATGCGCTCCTGGCTGCCCCGCGAAGTTGGAGGCTGCTTCTGGTTTGGCAACGACGATGGCAACATGGTGGCCTATACCCCTATCTACTGTTCCATGACAGAGCGCCCTGAGTGCTATAACACCCCTGGAGCTGATGAACTGAACTTCAGCAACCGCAATGCCTATTGGGTGGAAAACTGGGTCAGCAATATGGTATATCCGCGCTATTCTGTGCTGTTCCCCTTGCTGAAGAACGTTCGCGACTCTTTGCAGCAAGCCTATTTCGAACAACAGCCCGACATCGAGGCAAAGGCACGGTCGATGGAGCCTGCACAAATGCAGCGCTTCCTCAACGAATACAGTGTTTCCCAGGCTCAGCAGATGCTTGACCGTTGGAATAAACTGGCTGTTTATCTGATAGTGAAGTGTAATGATATGGTGCTGAAACCTGAGAAAGACGGCCGATTCCTGCGTACAGAACATGGACTTGGTGCTACAGTTACCCGTCCGGGCTATCCGCTGCCGTATGCGCGTACTTTGATTCGTCAGACAGGCGATCGCTATCAGGTTCCGGAAGAGAAATAAACAGGCATTTCTGGCATGTAATGAACTGTTCTGACGGCAGAATATGAAAGAAAGTGTGGTAAATGCTTTGCGTTTTGCGCGAATTTTTGTAATTTTGCGCCCGATTTAGGAAAGTCATTAAATAGTAAGTCAGTAAATTGTAATTTTACAGAGATGAACATATCGTATAAATGGTTAAAGGAATACGTGGATTTTGACCTCACACCGCAGCAGGTGTGTGATGCGCTGACCTCCACGGGCCTGGAAGTGGATGCACTCGAGGAAGTTCAAAGTGTCAAGGGAGGCCTAAAGGGCCTTTACGTCGGAAAGGTGCTGACTTGTGAGATGCATCCTGACTCTGACCACTTGCATGTGACTACCGTCGATTTAGGCAAGGGTGAACCGCAGCAAATCGTCTGCGGCGCTCCTAACGTGGCCGCAGGTCAGAAGGTGATTGTGGCAGACCTGGGTTGTGTACTCTATGACGGTGACAAGGAGTTTGTCATCAAAAAGTCGAAGTTGCGCGGCGTAGAGTCACTGGGCATGATTTGTGCCGAGGACGAGATAGGTATTGGAACATCGCATGCCGGTATCATTGTGTTGCCAGAGGATGCTGTAGTCGGCACGCCTGCTGCTGAATATTACCACCTGGAGAGTGACTGGCTCATCGAGGTGGATATCACTGCCAATCGTGCCGATGCCCTTTCACACTGGGGCGTGGCTCGTGACTTATATGCCTGGCTGAAGCAGAATGGTTACCAGACAGCCCTCCATAAACCCACCATCAACGGTTTCCCCGTTGATAAGGCTTTTAAAGTCGACAACCACGATCTCCCCATCAACGTGGAGATTGTAAATGCCGAAGCCTGCAAGCGCTACGCCTGCGTGAGCATCACCGACTGTGAGGTAAAGGAGTCGCCGGGGTGGTTGAAGGAGAAGCTGAACGTTGTAGGACTTCGTCCCATCAACAATATCGTTGATATCACTAACTATGTAATGATGGCTCTTGGCCAGCCTTTGCATACTTTCGATGCTGATATGGTGAAAGGTCGTAAGATTGTGGTAAGGACGATGCCTGAGGGTACACCGTTCCAGACACTCGACGGCGTAGAGCATAAGTTGAGCGACCGTGACCTGGCTATCTGTAATGCCGAAGCCCCCATGTGTATTGCTGGTGTGTTCGGTGGAAAGGGTTCGGGCACTTATGAGACAACGAGAAACGTGGTGCTGGAGAGTGCCTACTTCCATCCTACGTGGATTCGCAAGTCTGCCCGTCGCCACGGTCTCAGCACCGATGCCTCGTTCCGCTTTGAGCGCGGCATCGACCCCAACGGCGTCATTGATGCACTAAAGTATGCAGCTCTGCTCTGTAAGGAACTAGCAGGCGGTAAGATATCGATGGAAATCAAAGATATCTATCCTGAACCGATGAAGAATCCTGTGGTAGAACTTCAATACGAATATGTTAACCGTCTTATAGGTAAAGAGATAGGTGCTGATGTAATAAAAAATATCTGTACTACGCTGGAGATGAAGGTGCTTTGCGAGACCGCTGAGGCATTGACTATTGAGGTACCAGCTTATCGTGTCGACGTAACCCGTCCGTGCGACGTGGTAGAGGACATCCTGCGTATCTACGGATATAATAATGTGGAGATTCCCACCCAGCTGAAGTCAAGCCTCGTCATCAAGGGCGACGAGGATCAGAAGCACAAGTTGGCAAACCTCGTTTCAGAGCAGCTGGTGGGTGCAGGGTTTAACGAGATTCTGAACAACTCGCTGACGAAGGCTGCCTACTATGCTGAAGAGCACCAGGCTCAGCTGGTAAAGATTATGAACCCGCTGTCGAGCGACCTGAATGTGATGCGTGGAACCTTGCTGTATGGTGGATTGGAGAGCATTGAGCATAACGCAAAGCGTAAGAATCCGAACTGTCGTTTCTTCGAGTTCGGAAACGTCTATCAGTTCTCGCCAGAGAAAGAGAACTTGGATGACCCCATGCTGGCCTACAAAGAACAGTACCACATGGCATTGTGGCTGACGGGTAAGCGTGTGGAAGGCTCATGGGCACACCCCAATGAGAATACCTCGTTTGCAGAACTCGATGCCCACGTCGATAATATCCTGGCTCGCATTGGTGTACAACATGGCATGCTGGTGCGTAAAAAGAGCGATAACGCCATCTTTGCTGCTGGTCTGACCATCGAGAATCGTGGTGGCAAGAAGCTTATCGAACTGGGTGTGCTTACCAAGAATCTTCAGAAACAGTTTGACATCGATACCCCCGTGTATTATGCGGAGTTGAATTGGACTGCCTTGATGAAGGTGATTCGCAAGCAGAAGGTTGAATTCACGGAGATTCCTAAGTTCCCGGCTGTCAGCCGCGACCTCGCCCTGCTTATCGACAAGAGCGTCGAGTTCCAGCAGATTGAGGAGATTGCCCGCCAGACGGAGAAGAAGTTCCTCAAGAAAGTCGAACTGTTTGATGTCTACGAAGGCGACAAACTGCCTGCGGGTAAGAAATCGTATGCAGTTAACTTCATTCTCCAGGATGCTGAGAAGACGATGGGCGACAAGCAGATTGAGGCCATTATGCAGAAACTGGTTCAGAACCTGAAGAAGCAGCTGAATGCAGAACTGCGCTAATAAATAGTAAATAGTAAATTGTAAAATAGTAAATCAAAATGGGAAGAGCATTTGAATATCGCAAAGCTGCGAAACTGAAGAGATGGGGCCACATGGCCAAGACGTTTACCAAGATAGGCAAGCAGATTGCCATAGCCGTGAAGGCTGGTGGCCCGGAGCCCGACATGAACCCCGCGTTGCGTGCCATCATCGCTAACGCCAAGCGTGAGAATATGCCGAAGGACAACATCGAGCGTGCCATCAAGAACGCTATGGGCAAGGATCAGAGCGACTACAAAGAAGTGACTTACGAAGGATATGGCCCTCATGGCATTGCCATCTTTGTTGATACCCTGACCGACAATACCACCCGTACGGTGGGCGATGTCCGCTCAGTATTCAACAAATTCAACGGCAACTTGGGAACACAGGGTTCGCTCTCGTTCCTTTTTGACCACAAGGCTGTCTTTACGTTCAAGAAGAAGGACGGGCTGGATATGGACGAACTAATTCTTGACCTGATAGATTATGGTGTAGAGGATGAGTTTGACGAGGATGAAGAGGAAAACTCGATTACCATCTACGGTGACCCTCAGTCGTTTGGCGCTATCCAGAAACATCTGGAGGAGAACGGTTTCGAGGTGACGGGTGCTGAGTTTACCCGCATCCCCAACGACTTAAAGGACGTTACTCCCGAGGAGCGTGAGACTATCGACAAAATGGTAGAGCGCCTGGAGGACTTCGATGACGTACAGACCGTCTACACCAATATGAAGCCTGAAATTTAAGACACTTTTGTATAATGAACAGAAAGTTATTTCTTCTTATTTTCTCTCTGCTCCTCTATGGAACCTCCGTCTGTGCACAGACCGCTCAGAAAAGTGAGTTGGAGCAGCGTGCCGAGAATGAAGACAAGAAAGGTAACGTGGGTACCGCCCGCTTCTATTTGATTCGCGCCTTTGAGGACTATGTCAATAAAGGGCAGATGCAGCAGGGAGTGGAATGTGGCGTCAAGGCCGCATCGCTATACTATAAGAAGGAAAACTTTTACAAGGAGGCCTTCGACCTTTTGCGCCGAATCGATCAGGCTATCATTTCCAGTAAGCAGCTACCCAGCGGCAAAGCATCGGCCTTGCACTATCTGACCACCAAGGAACGTTTCTTGATGTATATGAAACTCCGTAAGCCCGAGAGTGCCAAGGAACAACTCAACGTGATGGAGAGTCAGGCATTCGACTCTGGCGATGAGACGCTGAAGAATGACTTTCTCTACAATAAGGCTATTTACTATTATACCTTCGGGCAGAACGAGAAGGGCAATGCCGTATTCCGTGAGATGGCTGCTAAACTGACGGCACAGAAGGAGTACGACAAGGTTGACCAGGTCTACCAGACGCTCATTGCCAACGGTCGGAGGAGCAATAGTGCCAGCTTGGTGGCCCAGGCGTATGGCAGCTATCTTAACTGGAAGGATTCTGTCAGTGCTCTTAAGTCTGCTGATGAGATAAAGGCGTTGAAGCAGCAGATTGCCGACAATGAAGCCTCTATTGCCGATAAGGACAGTTCGCTGAGTGCCCGCTGGATGGTTATCGTAGCACTTGGCATCCTGGCTGCCGCACTGGCTGCCGCACTGATAGTTGGTGGCATCGTACTTCTGCGCTACATCCTGCTTAGTCGTCATCAGAAGAAACTGATTCGCCAGGCCAATGACAACAATGCCCTCAAGTCACGTTTCATCAGCAATATCTCTGCCCAGTTGGCTCCCACCCTCAAACGTCTTGACGGCAAACTGCCTGAGGTGCAGGCCCTGCTTGACTTCTCACAGCATATCCAGACACTCTCAAACCTAGAGAATACGATGGACGAGGAGGTGGAACTGGAGGATGTTCAGGTGGCACAGTTCTGTGAGGAGCTGATAGACAAAATCCGCGATCAGGTGCCTTCAGGTGTTACACTCAAGGTGAATGCACCCAAAATGAGCGCAAGTATAAATAAGGAATACGTGTCGCACATCCTGTACCACCTGCTGGAAAATGCGGTAGCCTATACCGCTACGGGCGGATATATTTCGCTCGACTACAAGAAACGCGGTGCCCACTCGCAGCAGTTTATCGTTTCCGATACAGGCGATGGCATTCCTGCCGAACAGCACGAGGAAGTTTTCAAGCCCTTTCTCCAGGTTAGAGATCTTACTGAAGGCGATGGTCTTGGACTGCCTATCTGTAAGCAGATGGCCCTGAAGATGAATGGTGACCTGAACATCGATGCGACATTCACCAAAGGCACTCGTTTTGTGCTTGACTTGCACTCGTAGAGAGGTGATTTAGTTAAATAAACATAAAAGCGAAGGCAAAAGCAGGAAGACAAGCCTGCTGTCTACTGAAAAAGTAGTAACTTTGCAGCCGCAATTTGCAAAAACAACATTTTTTAATTATTTTAACGTAGTATGAATCAATACGAAACCGTTTTCATTTTGACTCCCGTTTTGTCTGATGAACAGATGAAGGAAACGGTCGCTAAGTTCAAGAAGGTTCTCACCGACAAGGGTGCAGAAATCGTGAATGAAGAGACCTGGGGACTGAAGAAGATGGCCTATGCCATTCAGAAAAAATCTACAGGTTTCTACTGCCTGTTGGAATTCAAGGCCGAGCCGTCAGTGATTAAGATGCTGGATACCGCCTTCCGTCGTGACGAGAAGGTCATTCGTTTCCAAACTGTAAAGCTTGAGAAGTATGCCATCGAGTATGCTGAGAAGCGTCGTAACAAACTTGGTAAAAAAGAAGAGGAGGCTTAAACTATGGCACAAGACACTGAAATCCGCTATTTGAACGCTCCTTCTATCGACACTACGAAGAAGAAGTATTGCCGCTTCAAGAAGAGTGGCATCAAGTACATCGACTACAAGGATCCCGAGTTCCTGAAGAAGTTCCTGAACGAGCAGGGTAAGATTCTTCCCCGCCGTATCACCGGTACCTCTCTGAAGTATCAGCGCCGTGTGGCTCAGGCCGTTAAGCGTGCCCGCCAGATTGCTCTGCTGCCTTACGTAACTGACATGATGAAGTAAAATAAGGAGGACAGAAGATATGGAAATTATACTGAAAGAAGATATTATCGGTCTGGGATATAAGAACGATATCGTGAATGTAAAGTCTGGTTATGGCCGTAACTACCTGATTCCTCAGGGTAAGGGTGTTATCGCTTCTCCTATGGCTAAGAAGATTCTTGCTGAGAACCTGAAGCAGCAGGCTCACAAACTGGCTGCCATCAAGTCCGCTGCCGAGTCTAAGGCTGAGACCCTGAAGGATGTTGTCCTCTGCATTGCTGCCAAGGTCAGCGCTACTGGTCAGCTCTATGGTTCCGTAGGTGCCAATCAGGTGGCCGAGGAGCTGAAGAAGCTGGGTAAGGATGTTGACCGCAAGATAATCACCATGAAGGAGGCCAAGACTGTTGGCGACTTTGTTGCTCTGGCACACTTCCACAAGGAGGTGGTTGTCGAGATTCCCGTTAAGGTGGTCGCTGAGAACGCTCCTGTTGAGGAGGCTGTTCAGGAAGTGAAGGTCGAGTCACCCGTTGCCGAGCCGGAGACTCCCGTACAGGAAGAGGCTGCAGCTGTTGAGGAATAATATTTCAACGAATTGAATATGGTTTGACCCCGCAATGCCAGAATTGGTGTTGCGGGGGCTTTTTAATACATAAGTAATAAGGGATTAAATGATGGTTTGTCTCAAAAAAATCTAACCAGATGATTGTTTATATCAAAATTTTTCGTATCTTTGCAGACGTTAAAAACTTGTAATAATCAATCCATATAAATGATGAGAAAAAATGTAATTACTCTTGCAGCCGTAGTTTGCTGCATCACGATGGCTACGGTGCAGACCGCCTGCACCAGTGGTAACCTTGACAATCCTACTCCCACGCCCCAGCCGTATCCTGAGAATGTGTCCGATGTCACCATCATGTGGTATGGCACTGGAGGCGGCAATGTCGACATGTGTGTCCTACAGAATTTCCGCCAGTTCTACAATGCCAAGGCCGCCAATTTCGACCGTGTGAACGTGGTGGCTATGTACAAGAACTCGCTCAACCCTAATGACTATGAGGAGATGACCGACGAGGAAGTGGCCCAGCTGGCCGCAAAGGAGGCCGAGGGAAAGACCGAGGAGGAAATTGAGGCGATGACTTATACCGACTACTACATCCAGTGCCATCCCCTAAGGGGTGCCTGTTACCGCTTTGCCGTCGACCCCAATAAGACGCTTCGCCAGCAGTTGCTCGAAACAAAGCCCTACGGTGAAAAGAACTGCGACTTCACCTGTCCAGACTCACTCACCAATTTCATCAACTGGGCAGCCCAGAATTATCCTGCCAAGAAGTACATCCTTGTGATGGCCGACCACGGTGGCGGCTATACGCCCAACCACGACCTGCCTCAGTATGATGCCAATAGCCCAGCCAGACGTGGACTTGTCTACGATGACGGACATGAGAAAAAGTGTTTCTCGGCCAAAAGCTTCACACGTGCCGTGCGCAATGCTAATGTTCGCCCGGAGGGTATCGTGCTCTACCTATGCCTGATGAACAATATGGAGTTCCTCTACGAGGTGAAGGATGTTACCGACTATATCGTCTGCTCTACCTACGTGATGTATGCCGATGGAGGTGCCTTGAACAGCATCGTAGACAACATGGCCACCGTACAGGACACCGAGGCCGCACTGGCTATTTTCGTAGATGACAATGTGGACAGCTGGGATGCCGTATTCTACGACCCGCAGCAGCCCGACAAGCCCGACTACTACGACCTTACGCTGACCAGAACAGAGTGCCTGAATCGCCTGGCTCCCGTGCTCAGAGAGGTTACCGATCGTCTGATAGACACCTATCAGAATGGTACGCCGGAACAACGTGCACTCATCGACCAGTGTACGGCTGAAGCCGTAAAGGTTGAGAACACCTATCCTTTCTACGACATGGCCAAATATATGGAGAACCTCTTTCTGAAGCTGCCCGATGTCTTCGACCAGGAACTCTTCAACCGCCTTAAGATGGCCTTCAATGGCTGCATCTCCAAGCAGCGCAACAGCCACTATTTGACCAGCCACAACTATCAGGTAGACTATAGCGTGATGCTTGGTATGCAGGGCAACTACATGAAGTACTTCTACGGCTACGACTACGACGGAAATCTTGTTCTTACGGGTGCTGAAGTGTTCTATCCCGACGGTGTTCACGAGAAGTATAAATACGTAGGTGATGCCAACGACAACAGCGGCATCCTCAGCGGCTTTGAACTGGAGAAACGCGATAACTGGGGCAGCACCTTTGCCGAGACCTATCAGCAGAGCACATTCGACCACTTGGTAGGCTGGAGCCGCTGGCTGATGCTCAATACAGCCACGCCCCCCGCATGGAGTCCCTCCTCATTTAATTTTAAACTGCCCGACGGTGATGTGTCTGGCAATCCCAGTATTTAACTCCTAATACGCACACAAGGGGTGTAAACCCTTTGTGTGCATTAACATCAATTAATGACAATGAAAAAGTGTCTGACAACACTCGCAGCCCTTCTGTGCTGTATCGCTTCTGTTTTAGCCCAGGATGCCCAGCAGGGTAGGAACCGGGCGTATACCATCACCCTGAATGATGTGCAGTATGCCCATCATGGCGAAAAGATGTCGGCGGGTGAGGCCGTTGGTAAGGTGATTACCGGCGTGCTGACGGGACAGACCTCGGTGCAGGCTTCAAAGTATGAAGAAGACGTGAAGAGCGCCATCATCAAGGGACTCTCAGGAGCTTACCGCTTCCGCTACAACGACGGACTGGTCCGCATTGGCGATGTGGCCGAGGAGGGAAACCTCGTGGTAGATGCCCTCATCACCAATATTCAGGCCACATCAAGCAGCCGCTCGTGGAAGGATAAGGACGACAAGGTGCAGGTTTCTACTACCTATAAAGGCATAGTGGAGGCCGTGCTTACCGTTAAGGATGCCAAGACGGGTGAGGTGGTAGCCAATCCCACGGTTGGTGGACGTGGCACAGAGTTCTCGTCGTTCTCCACTTCCGACCAGGCCGTTCGCGATGCCATCAACCATTTGTCAACTCGTGTCACCGCATGGCTCAACCGCTATCGTCCCATCGTGGCTAACATCATCGAGGGCAGTACCGCCAAGAAAGACAAACAGAAGGAGGTGTACATCGATCTCGGTAGCAGCGAGGGTGCCTTCGTAGGTCTCCATATGGGAGTCTTCACCGTCAAGACCATTGCCGGTCGTGAGGCCAAGTCGCAGATTGGCAAGCTGAAAATCGAGGCCGTTGAGGGCGAGGACATCAGCCGTTGCAAGGTACAGAGCGGTGGCAAGGACATCAAGGCAGCCCTTGATGCTGGTGAACATCTTCGTGTGATGACCATCGACAAGTGATAGGTCTTTTCTTTAGAAGTTGATATTCACACCGCCCATGAACGTGGCGCGGGGCATGGGGTAGCCCAGATTGATTTCGTAACGCTGTGCCAGCAGGTTCTCGCTACGAAGCCAAAGACCGACATTCTTGCAGAGGGCATAACCAGCAGTGATGTTGAGCAGACAGACGTTTTCTTTCTGCTCTTGATTAGGTGTCACTTCTGTATAGAGGCCGCTCAGGTATTGCAGACCTGCGATGACGCTCCACTTCTGATAGTTGAAGTTGGCTCCCAGGAAACCTTTGTAGGTGGGTGCAGCAATGATGGGATTCTTCATGTGGAGCAGCGAGTGGTTGGTAGAGAGCGCCCAATGGCTGCTGATGCGATACTCAGCCTCCAGCTCAAGGCCGTAGTTCTCTATCTCGCCCGTGTTCACGTTGCGGCCGGCAACGGTCTGAATCATGTTGTCGCCCTTTATATAATACAGGTTGACGCCGTATGTCAGGGATTGCAAATCCCCTCCAACGTTGAGACTGTGGCGCCACGACAGTTCATAGTTCCACAGGCGCTCGGCACGTAGGGAATCGTGGTTGGCCGTGCCGTACATGTACATCTCGCGGGTGTTAGGATTGCGAAAACCCTTGCTTACCGATGCCTTCAAAGTGCCTGTCTCTATGGGACGCACCACGATACCTGCCTGTGGCACCCATTCGCCACCTGCAGTAGAGTGGTGGTCGTAGCGCAGACCGGCATCAATGGTTAGCCACTCTGCTATGTCCTGACGGAAGTCCACATACCCTGCCACCTCGTTCTCGTGTGCGTGGGCACTCTGCATCAGTCGGCGCTTAGTGGTCACGGTTTCGCCGGTCTTGCGATCGGTATACCAGGCACGTCCGTAGATGTGCTGATAGTCCAGGCCTACGGTCACGCGATTGCCCTCGAAGAGCTGCGCACTCTGATACCACGACACGCCAGCCACAGCATCCTTAGAGCGGAACAGGTCGGTCTGAGGAGTACCGCCAGCGGCATTATAACCATCGTTGATCTTATGGCGCCCGAAGTTATCATAAACGCTCAGCGCACCGCTGGTACGGTTGTAGTGGTTCTCGATGGTCAGGCTGGCTGCACCGCGGGTAATCCATTGGTCGTTCTCCAGCTTGGGCTGCATTACGGTGCCGGGATTAGAGGCGTTCCAATGCGTAAGGTCCAGATCAACGGCGGCATTCCAATGGTCGCTGATGTCGTAACCCAGCTTCACGTAGCCGCCATACTGCTCGAAACCCATGTTGGAACGATGGTTGTCTGTGCGACTATACTGTAGGGCAACGGTAGACGAGAAGCGACCGCTGCGCACCTGGTTAGAAGCCTCGGCCTGAAAGGTGCCGTAGCTGCCTGCGCCTGCGGTTATGTGTGTCGCAACACTGTTGCGACCTACAGGGCGACGGGTAACGATGTTCAGCACACCTCCCATAGCATTCGAGCCATACAGCACGGAGGCCGGGCCGCGCAGCACTTCTACGCGCTCTGCCATCAGCGTCTGATAACTGTCGCTAATGGGATGCCCAAAGACTCCGTTGTACTGCGGATGACCGTCGATGAGTACCAGCATCTGGCCGGCACCGCCCGCCAAACCGCGCAGGCTGATGCCGCCTGCAGCACCTGTAGAAACGCCATAGCCCATCATCGATCGGCTGGTAACCATCAGGCCTGGAACCTGCTGCATCACCGTGGGCAGCACACTCGTCTGTTGCTGCTCGGTCAGTGTCTGTCGGTTGATTACGTTTACTGTATAAGGCAGATGGCGCACGTCTGTGGCATTTCGTGTGCCTGTTACTACTACCTCCTTCAGTGAAAGTGAATCAGCATACTCTTCAGCCGAAACACAAAGAATGCTTGCTGCCGAAGCCACGAGCACCGAATACAATCTTCTCATTATTTATCAATACTTATTAAGTTATACATGCGATTACCCAGCCCAATAACAGTCAATAACCATAATTTCATAGATGTTTTGTTTTTAATGAAGGCGCAAACGGAATTATTCCTTTGTGCCGTAGCGTCTTCTGAATTCAGAACATGTGATGGCTGTGGCAATTGCTACGTTCAGGCTTTCGGCAGTCTCTACGCCCTTATTGAAGTTGGGAATCAGCAGCCGGTGGCTGACCAGTGACCTGACGGGAGCGGAAATGCCGTTGCCTTCGTTACCCATAACGATAATGCCGTGAGGCGAAAGGGGTTGCGTGTAGATGTCGGAACCGTCGAGTAGCGTGCCGTAGACGGGACACTTGGCCTTGCCAAGCAATTCTACGAGGTCGCAATAGATAATAGGAACGTGCGCGAGGCTGCCCATCGTGGCCTGTACCACCTTGGGGCTGTAGATGTCGGCCGTATCGGGAGAGCAGTACACGGCATCCATTCCGTACCAGTCGGCAATACGGATGATGGTGCCTACGTTTCCCGGATCCTGCACTCCATCGAGTGCCAGCGAGAGTTGACTGTTGGCCGAAGACGGATAGTGGGTGTCTGGAATCTCCATCACTGCCAGCACCTCTTGCGGATGTTGCAGGAAACTAAGTCGGTGCAACTCGTCGTCGGTAACGAGCTGCACCGGAGTGTATTGCTGTGCATTCACATGAGGCTGCTGCGCTTTGGAAAAAGACAGTTGCGCGCCTTCGGTAGCAAAAACCATGCGGGGGATGAAGCCGCTGCGCAGCAGGTCGCCCACCACTTTGGGACCTTCGGCAACGAAAAGTTTTTCGCGCTTGCGGTTCTTCTTCAGTTCCAGCGAGCGCACCAGCTTGAGTTGGTTCTTGCTCAGCATAGGCTATTGCAGCTGACTGTCTACGAACTGCTCCAACTGCGTTCCTCGCAAGCCGCGACGAAGAATCTTCCCGTTTTGGTCGATGACGACGGTATGGGGTATGCTGCTGATATTGAACAGTTGTGCGGCGGCATTGTCCCAGCCTTTCAGGTCGCTCATCTGCGGCCATTTGATACCCAGCTGCTGTGTTGCCTGCTGCCAGGCATCGCCGTCATTATCGAGCGAGATGCCTACGATGCCGAGGCCCTTGTCTTTGTATTTGTCATACATGGCCGTCATCATCGGCATTTCCTGTCGGCAGGGACCGCACCATGAAGCCCAGAAGTCAATGACGGTAATCTTGTTGCGGCGTATCTCATCCATGATGCTAAGTGGCGTACCGTCGAGTGAGGGTTGTGTGAAGTCGGTGATGACCGCCCCTTCGCTGGTATTGGCTGCCGCCTCCAGGTGTTTCTGCATCAGTTTGATGGCCGGGCGTTGTCGCATCGCGTCGGGCAGCTGCTTGATCAGGTTGCTGCGCATGTTGTCGTCAATCACGTCTTCGGGGTAGTAGGTGAGAAGGAAATAGCCGAACTCATTGTCGATGTTGCGCTTGATGGCATCAGCTACTACGCCTGCAAAGCGTTTGTTCAGCTGTTCTATCTTGCTCATGCCTCGTTGCTGTTCTTCCTGGCTGACCGTATTGCCGTAGATGTGTTCGGCAATGCGGTTGATTTCCTTTCCGATCACCATCACGCTGTCGTTCAGCCGCTGCCACTCGTTGTTGGCCTGGGTGCCCCCGACGCGCGAAGCGCCTGGTGTCTCTGACAGTGTAACGCTGATGTTGCCCGCTTCCAGAAAGAAGGGGGCATTGATCTCGTTGCGCGCAGCACTGTATATCATGCAGAGCTGCAGGGAGTCGGTCTCTCCGGCATACTGGAACTTGCCGTCTTTGACGAGGATGGTGTCGCTGGGTGTGCCGCTCTCCATATCGGTTGTCACAAAGAGCGTATCGCCATCGGCCAGTGCTTCTGCGCTGCCGTTTACCTTGAAGCTGTTTGACTGGCAGGCGCATAGCAGGAGTGCGCTACTAAATAATATACTGGCTTGAAATGCTTTCATTGTTGATGACTCTACGGATGGTTTCTGCAAAAAGGTCGGCCACGGAAATCTGCTTGACTTTGGCACAACGCTGTGAATAGGGGATGGAGTCGGTGAATACAATCTCCTCAAGTGCCGAGTCCTGTACGCGTTCGCTGGCCGGGCCGCTCATCACGCAGTGGGAGGCGCAGGCCCGTACCGTCTTGGCTCCTGCTGCCTTCATAATGTCGGCAGCCTTGGTAATGGTTCCTGCGGTATCTACCATATCGTCGATGATGACCACGTTCTTGCCTGCCACGTCGCCGATAATCTGCATGGTGGCCACCACATTGGCTCTTGCACGTGTCTTGTTGCATAGCACGAGGGGGCATCCCAGGTATTTGGCGTAGGTGTTGGCACGCTTTGAGCCACCCACGTCGGGCGAGGCAATCACGAGGTCTTCCAGCTGCAGTTTTTGCAGATAGGGCAGTATGACGTTCGATGCATAGAGGTGGTCGACGGGAACGTCAAAGAATCCCTGTATCTGGTCGGCATGCAAGTCCATTGTGATGACACGGTCGACACCTGCCACGCTGAGCAGGTCGGCCACCAGTTTGGCTCCGATGCTGACGCGCGGCTTGTCTTTCCTGTCCTGCCTGGCCCATCCGAAGTAGGGGATGACGGCATTGATGGTTCTTGCCGAGGCGCGTTTGGCAGCATCAATCATCAGCAGCAGCTCCATCAGGTTGTCGGAGTTGGGGAATGTGCTCTGTACAAGGAAGATGTCGCGTCCTCGGATGCTCTCTTCGTATGACACGGCAAACTCGCCATCCGAGAACTTGGTGATTTGCAGTTCTCCGAGCGGGCATCCAAGACTTTGGCAGATTTTCTCTGCAAGGTACTTTGTGGCAGTACCGGAAAACACCATGTAGTTTTTGTTAGCCATTATCGTTTATTGTTGGTTTATAGGGTTATGCGTATCATGTTCAGTCGGCCGCCTTTCGCAGTTTGCCGAAGTGTTCTATCAGTGCGCGGTAGTCAAGTTCCTGATGGATGTTGAATCGGTTCCACAGGTCTCCGCAGATAACGATGCCGCCGAATCCGAGGTCTTTCGCCAGCTTCACATTGTCGAGGTTCATGCCTCCCAGGGCATACACGTGCTTGTCGATGAGCCGGTGGTGCGCAGCTTCTTTCAGTTGCTCCATCGTGAACGATGCTTTCTTGTCGGCCTCCGTCTGACTGTCTTGTATGTATTTCAGGAACACGTAGTCGGCATTGCGCTTGGTATCCTTCAGTAGTTCCAGATGGGTACATGTGCGGCTGATGCGTCCTTTGTAGCCTTTGGGCGCAGGGGCTTGCTCGTCGTCGATATGTATGCCGCGCAACTTGTATTCCTCCTTGAGGTAGAAGTTGGCGTGAACGGTGATTTTCGAGTAGTAGTCTTCCGACAGCAGCGTCAGCAGCCGTTCAGAGTACATGGGCGACGAGTCGGGCTTGTAGAGGTGCAGGCTGTCCAATCCCTCGTCGAACAAGGACGTGAGAATCTTGTCTTCTTCCACGAAGAACGTGGGTTGGGTCATTACTACCAGTTTCACGGTATTCTCCCTTTTTTACCTTATTACTTTTTTACCTGTTTGTTTTCTTACCTTTTTACCTTCTTTCTCTCCCTCTCATCAGTTGGCGGCCTCGAATTCCTCGAGGAACCTGACGTCGTTCTCTGAGAACATACGGAGGTCGGACACTTGGTATTTCAGGTTGGTGATGCGCTCGACGCCCATTCCGAAGGCGTAGCCGCTATACTCTTTGGAGTCTATTCCGCAAAGTTCCAGCACGTTGGGGTCAACCATTCCGCATCCCAGTATCTCCACCCATCCGGTATGCTTGCAGAATCCGCATCCCTCTCCTCCGCAGATGAAGCACGAGATGTCCATTTCTGCCGATGGCTCGGTGAATGGGAAGTAGCTGGGGCGCAGTCGAATCTTCGTGTCGGCTCCGAACATTTCGCGTGCAAATGAGAGCAGCACCTGCTTGAGGTCGGTGAAGCTCACGTTCTTATCTATATATAGTCCCTCCACCTGGTGGAAGAAGCAGTGTGCGCGGGCGGTGATGGCCTCGTTGCGATAGACGCGTCCGGGACAGATGACGCGGATGGGGGCCTTGAGCTTGCCGTCTTCGGTATGCATCTGCTCCATCACGCGGGCTTGTACGCTGGAGGTGTGTGAGCGCAGCAGGATGTTCTTCGTCACGTCGTTGGGATGCTGCGAGATGAAGAAGGTGTCTTGCATGTCGCGAGCAGGATGGTCGGCGGCAAAGTTCATCTTTGTGAATACGTGCAGGTCGTCTTCCACCTCAGGGCCGTCGGCCAGCACGAATCCCATTCGCGAGAAGATGTCGATAATCTCGTTGGTCACGATGGTCAGCGGATGGCGCGTGCCCAGCTGGATGGGGTAGGGCGTACGCGTCAGGTCGATGGCCTCGTCGCCGCTCTCCTGCGTCTCGCACTCTTCGCGCAGCTGGTTGATGCGCTCTGTAACCAGTGTCTTCAGCTCGTTGATTTTCATGCCTACCGTCTTCTTCTGGTCGGCAGCCACCTCGCGGAAGTCGTTCATCAGCAGGGTAATCTCGCCCTTCTTGCTCAGGTATTTCAGTCGCAGCTGCTCTACTTCCTCCGCATTCTTCGCACTCAGCGTCTGTACTTCTTTCAGAAGCTCGTCTATCTTGTCGAGTATCATTTCCGTTTACAATTTGACAATTTACAATTCTTTTTTATCAATTTTGGTGCAAAGGTAGCAAATATTTATGAATTATGAATGATGAATTATGAATTATTTTGTAACTTTGCAGCAAATTTTGAGAGTAAACGCAAATTTGACTGACTGATGAGACGATATCTGATGTCTCTTTCCGCTGCTTTGCTCGTCCTGGCGACGGCTTCGTGCGGTGGTAACGGAGCGAAGGCTCCCGGCGACAGCGATGCTGCCGATACGGCTTCCGCAGTTTTCGGCGACTCGGCGGCTCTTGCCGCAGATGCAGGGGCGGCCGATGCCAACCATCCGATGCCGAAGGCTGCCGATGAGCTGTTCGACGATTTCATCTTTAATTTCGCGGCGAGCAAGAAGCTCCAGATGGAGCGCATCGTGTTTCCTCTGCCCTCCGTCAACGGTCCTAAGAAGGAGCTGATAGGACGGTCGGCGTGGAAGATGGAGTATTTCTTCATGCGACAGGGCTACTACACGCTGCTCTTCGACAACGAGCGCCACATGGAGGTAGTGAAGGATACGACGGTTCATCATGCGGTGGTCGAGAAGATTTACTTCAACACCAGCTCGGTCATCCAGTACATCTTCGACCGTCATCAGGGGGCTTGGATGCTCGTCGAGATGAATACCATCCCTATCAGCGCATCGTCCAATGCCTCGTTCCTCACTTTCTTCCACCGCTTTGCCACCGATAAGGAGTTCCAGTCGCAGAGCCTCGGCGAGACGGTCTCTTTCGTAGGCCCCGACCCCGACGACGACTTTGCGCAGATGGAGGGAGTTATCTCTGCCGACACGTGGGAGGCTTTCGCCCCTGAGTTGCCCCAGAAGATGATCTATAACATCATTTATGGTCAGCCGCATCGTGAGGGCACAACCAAGGTCTTCGTGCTGCGCGGCATAGCCAACGGACTTGAACTCCGGATGACCTTCAGGCGCATTGGTGGCGAGTGGAAGCTGACAAAGCTCAATACGTGAGCCTCATTTCATTTCTAATCTTTCATTATTAATTTTTAATTTTTCATTTTTAATTTTGACCGACAATCCTCACTACAGCCTCCTGGCTCATAATACGTTTGGCATCGATGCCTGTTGCGACCGCTTCGTGGAATACCAGTCCACGGAGGAGGCCCGCCAGGTGGCTGAACTGTTGAGGGGGCTGGACAACTATTTAATAATAGGTGGAGGTAGCAATCTGCTGCTTACCGGCGACTATCACGGAACGGTGGTGCATTCGGCCTTGAAGGGCATCAGCCGACAGGGCAGTCGGCTCGTCTGTGGTAGTGGCGAGAAGTGGGATGACGTAGTAGACTATTGCGTGAGCAACCAGCTGTATGGTGCTGAGAATCTGTCGCTTATACCAGGTGATGTGGGTGCCAGTGCCGTTCAGAACATTGGGGCATACGGCGTAGAGGCAGCCGACCTGATAGCCGAGGTGGAGGCCGTAGAGATAGCCACCGGCAGAGTGGTCGCCATCCCCGTCGGCGACTGCTGCTACAGCTACCGCCAGAGCCGTTTCAAGCAGGATTGGCATAACCGCTATCTCATCACCCGCGTCACCTATCAGCTTTCCGACACCTTTGAGCCGCGACTCGACTACGGCAACATACGTGGCGAACTGGAGCGCAGGCAGATACTGCATCCCGATGCCCGCCAGCTGCGCGAGGTCATCATCGGCATCCGTCGCGCCAAGTTGCCCGACCCTGAGGTGATGGGCAATGCGGGCAGCTTCTTCATGAATCCCGTGGTCAGCCGACAGAAATACGAATCGCTGGCGGCCAGCTATCCCGGCATGCCCCACTATACGCTGGACGACGGGCGGGAGAAGATTCCCGCTGGCTGGATGATCGAGCAGTGCGGCTGGAAGGGTCGCTCGCTCGGACGTGCCGGTGTTCACGACAAGCAGGCGTTGGTGCTGGTGAATCGCGGTGGGGCTACCAGTGCCGAAATCGTCAAGCTCTGCCAGACGGTCAGGCACGATGTCTTCCGGCAGTTCGGCATCGACATTCATCCGGAGGTGAACATCGTTTAGGAACATTATATATAGGTAGTGATGAAACTGACATTTCTTGGAACAGGAACATCCTGTGGCGTGCCGACCATCGGGTGTACATGCTATACCTGCAGCAGTACCGACCCGCACGACAAGCGGCTGCGATGCTCGGCACTCGTTGAGACCGAACGCACGCGACTGCTCATCGACTGTGGCCCAGACTTCCGTCAGCAAGCCCTGCAGCAGCCGTTCCGCCGCATCGACGGGGTGCTCATCACGCATGCCCACTACGACCATGTGGGGGGAGTCGACGACCTGCGCCCCTATTGTCAGTTTGGCGAAATCAACATCTATGCCGACCCCCTGGCGCGTCAGGGCATGCTCAGTATGCTGCCCTACTGTTTTGCCGAGCACCGCTATCCGGGAGTTCCCGCCATCCAGTTACACGAAATCCACAAGCATGAGCTGTTCACCATCGGCGACTTCGACATCCTGCCTATCGAGGTGATGCACCACGACCTGCCCATCCTCGGCTACCGCATCACGCTCCATGCCGATGCCTCCCGCCGTGGCGCATCGCTGGTGTACATCACCGATATGAAGACCATCCGCGACGAGGAGCTGTCGTACATTCAGCAGCCCGGCGTGCTCGTGGTGAATGCCCTTCGGCCGCAGCCCCACCATTCTCATCAGACGGTCGACGAGGCCGTCAGCTTCGCCCGCCGCATCGCTGCCCGTCAGACGTGGCTCATCCACTCCAGCCACGACATCGGCCGCCACGCAGAGGTCAATGCGCAGTTGCCGCCCGACATCCAGTTGGCATACGATGGTCAGCAGCTCATTCTATAGCCGCATAGGTCGAGGGATGACAGGGGGGGACAGGAGAATGACATCATTTTGCACGAAAAAATCTGCCACACCGCGATGGATATGGCAGACTTTTTTAGGATTATCAGACGGACTGTTAGCACTTACATGTAGAATGGCCCGTAACCCATGCACGACGTGGTGGTCAGTGCCGTAAGGAATGCTGTGAGGGCGGCTACTATCATCTTCACCGCAATCTCAATCACCCGCTTTTTCATAATCTTCAATCTTCAATGTTCAATCTTCAATGCTCAATGTTGCCCTTTCGGGCGAGTCTGCTCACGCTCGGCATAGCTCAAACGAGTTTGGCTCTGCCCTCGCTCAATCGCAGACTTCAATGTTCAATGTTCAATGTTCAATGTTCAATGCCCAATGCTCATTCCGCGCTTTCGCAAATCATAATTACTCATTACTAATTACTAATTACTAATTCTTAAGCCCCCAAGGTCTGGGGGCTTAAGCTCTTAGGGTTCCGGCTGCTGGTTGCGGGGCGACTCATACGTGTCATCCTCCTCCCAGGTCAGCTGCACACCGCCTGCACGCGTCACGCCGATGGCCTTGCCCAGACCTTCGCCCGTAGGACGGCACTTCCAGCGCGAGGTGATGTCCGTCGAGGCGTTGAAGTCCTTCGGGTCTTCCACACCCTTCGACTGCGCACCCACCCAGAAGATGCCCAGGTTGTCGAGCTTCACCGAGCTGCCACCGTAGGCCAGCTCGCGTACCAGCTCCGTCAGGTCAATCAGCAGACCTCGCATCTCACCCTCCGAGTAGGTGGTGTTTCGGGCGGCCATACGCTTGGCCAGCTCCTCATTGCTGATGAGTCCCTGCGTGGTGCGCGATCCATAATACTTGCCGTAACCGGCCGACTTACGATTGTTGTTCTTCTTCAGACGATACTTACATGCCATAGTTCAAAATGTGTTTTTCAAGGTTATTAAATCGGTTAACTTGTCTCTCTGACCTCACACGGGGACAGACCCTCTGTGAGGTGTCCTCCTGATTCGCTCCGTAAAGTGCCTCTTCAGCGCTGTAAAGTGCCTCTTTATCCGGACAAAGTGCCTCTTCAGCGTCGTTAGTGGCCACTTTAGCGTCGCCAACAGGCTCTTTATTTCCGTCAGTGAGGTTCTCGCCGTGAGCATCCTCAGGATTTCAGGTGCAAAGGTACGACATCTCCATTGCGGTTCACGAATGCCGACGCAAGAAAAAAATATTTTTTTCGATTATTTTTTTGAAGACAACAAGTGTGGTCACGAGTGTCATGTGTCACGAGTGTCATTAAGCGCTTTACGCTTGAACTTGCTCACGTTCGGCCATTCAAGCAAGCTTGATGGCTCTCACTTAATCGCAACTTTAAGCAATTCGGAGTGCGAAAGTCCGCATAATAATATATAAATAGAATTTATATTTATTATGAGACGGAAATCCCCCTCTCTACTCAAAATCCTTAATGACACTCTTGACCTAATGACCTTAATGACACATGCTAAAAGATGCAAACGCCACATTTATCTGCCATTTCTGTTAAAAAGCTCAAAGTCTCGCGCATAAAGTAGGTATTTTTTCGCTTTTGCATCATTATTCTCACTTTTTTTCCGTACTTTTGTAGCCAAATATAAAGATCTATTTTCTGTCGGCGCATGCAAGAAACAGACAATATATATGCATCAATAGCGACGAGCGGGTTTTCAGACAATTCGCTGCAAATGATTGATACCCTAACAAACGATATACTTTATGGAAGAAAAGATTTTAATGGATTTACTCTATCAGAGCATGCAGGACTCTGCAAGGGAGGCGCGCCTCTCATTGGGGCGTCCATCGTCGTCAGCTACGCGCGAAGAAGCCTTACAGCAGGTGGCAATGCTGAAGGCAGCAAAGGAAGCAGCCCAGCCAATTGGCAGGGACAAGGCTTGAACTACATCTCCGACCGTCTGGCTCTGGAAGATATGCACCCCGCCAATGTGTTCGTCGATGAACTGACGGGAAAGCCGACCTGCATAGATTGTATTGTCAAGTTTGTAAACCCAACGAAGATATGACTACTGAAAGCGAAAGAGTGCTCCTAACTAAGATGAATAGCTACAATGAACATAGTTTCTTTCTTCGCAGGGTGCGGAGGTCTTGACCTTGGTTTTGAAAAGGCAGGATATAATGTGGTTTGGGCTAATGAGTTCGAATCAAGCGTCCATGCCACATATGAGAAGAATCATCCTGATACTATTCTTTGCAAAGAAGACATCAATACTGTTGACCCTAAAGATGTGCCAGATTGTGATGGCTTCATCGGTGGGCCACCCTGTCAGTCTTGGAGTGTTGCAGGAAAGCAACAGGGATTGGATGATAAGCGAGGGCAGTTGTTCCTCACTTATATTGGCATGATTAGAGCGAAGATGCCAAAGTTCTTCGTGATTGAGAATGTCAAGGGTTTGCTGGACGAGAAGTTCAAGGATGTTTTTGAAGACTTCCTTGCCCGTCTGGATGAGATTGGCTACGATGTGAAATATCGGCTCCTTGATGCTGTTGACTTTGAAGTTCCTCAGAATCGAGAACGTGTGTTCCTTATTGGCTTTCGCCACGACTTAGGCATTGATTACCAATTCCCACAGCCTTCTACGAATAAACCGTTGACGCTAAAGGATGCAATAGGCGACATAAAAATAAAGCCCACTCCATGTGATGAGGACGAACGAATGGCTGATAGCAATAGCTATTACTGCGGTAAGTTTGGTCCTCATTATTACCGAGGGAACCGCCGTCGCAATTGGTACAAGCCTTCGTTTACTATTCACGCAACGGGCTATAATATCCCCCTGCATCCATCCTCGCCAAGCATGATTTACAATGCACACGAGGATTGGTCGTTTATAAAGGAGAAGTACAAGGAGTACCGTAGGCTTACAGTTCGAGAGTGCGCCAGGATACAGACATTCCCTGATACATTCGAGATAGATTGCCCCAACATCATCGATACCTATAAGATGATTGGCAATGCCGTGCCGGTAAGAATGGCGGAGATATTGGCTGTGTCAATCAAGGAGGCAATAGAGAAAGCAACAGCTGAACGAAAGCAACAGCGAGGCGAGATAAAACCTGACGATCGTGTGCTTGTTGGCTTCTACAAGGGCTATCCACATTGGAAGATTATCACCCACCAAGGGTTCTACTATGTCAGAGCTGATGGTCGAAAAGGTGCAATGTCAATTGAAGATTTACAACCTCTGCCAAGATTACTGCTCCTTCACTCTAATGAGCGTATGCAGTTGTATGAACTGACAGACATCGAACCTCGCTATTTTGGTAAGGATTACATTCAACGTCTGGGCTTTCAGCCCTCTGGTGAAACGTACATTGGTGTTGGCTTCGATTCATCGTTCAAGTATAAACTGAAAGAGGTTGGCATCAACAAGAACATAATCATATTGAAAGAGCGCTTTGCGCCATACATAACAACTTTTGGAGAATTGATTGGTAAGAAATGAGAGCAAAAGAATACATAGCACAGAATTCAGATAACATCGCCCACTTGGAAGAGGTCAGCAAGGTAATAGCTGATCTCATGCCAATTCGTCATAATAAACAAGCAACAGACGAGTATTTCAATCGCAGGCTTTCAGCGGATATTCGCAGGCAAGACTATTTGTTGAGGATGGAATTATATGAGCAAGGCAATGCCATGCAGAAAGAACCGCCAACGCTGGAAGAGATTCAGGATGAAATTCCCAAAGGCATCAGCGCGGAGGTGCGAGAACAATTGTTCAAGGTGATAGCGAGCGACGAGTCGTTTGGTTATTTATACTTCCTGCTTGGAACTGAACAGAATGCCAAACGCAAAAATAATCCCATTGATTGTCTACCAGACGAACAGCGCATAAAACTTGCAATCAAAAGATATCGTGATGACTATCCCAAGGCAAACCTCGATGACTATCTTAACGATGAGTTGAACTATAATCAGTATGACGTCTTAGCCTCTGGTGGCTACCTCGCTGATGAAGAATCAGTAATTCTGCAATACTTCAACAGAACCTTCGATATTTACGATCAATTACGGCAATGTAAACAAAGCATTTCGGGTGCAAGGAGTTATATTCGCTCCTTACATTTTGAGAGTGAATGCCTGCAATATTGGACGCTGGCATATATTGTGCGTCTCATAGACGAATATGAGCGAGAAGATGAACAACTTGCACGTTGTAAGAAGGAATTAGAGAAAGTATTATTGCCGCTGGAACCAAAAGTGGTGAAAGGTGGCAAACCTACTATGATAAAAAGCGAGGTTTATCTGAATAGCCGTAAAGGAACGAAAATTGATTTCATCAGAGTTATCAACACTCTCTACGACTTGGGCTTCTTCACAGATGAATCAGGGAATAAAATTCAAAAGAAAACAGTATTCACCACAATTGGCCTTGCTCTTAACATAGATTTGTCAGGTTATGATAGTGACCTATCACGATCTCTTTCTGACAGCACTGCTTTAGAAAAGCATTTGAAGATATTTCGTGATATGTTGCAACGCATGACCGACATTTTCAATAGCAAATAGTCACATTTTCATGCAAAAGCTCTTTATTATGCGAAATTTTGACTACTTTTGCAAGCAAAAGTAATAAGAAACTATCAGATAGAACTACGATATGCCACGTTTCATAGATTTGTTTGCCGGATTAGGAGGCTTTCACTTTGCGCTGAGCGAATTGGGACACCAATGTGTGTTTGCCTCTGAACTGCGCGAAGATTTGCGAAAACTCTATCAGGTGAATTTCCCGGGAACTCGTATAGAAGGGGATATTACAAAAATAAAACCTGAGGACATCCCTGCACACGACATATTATGCGCAGGATTCCCTTGTCAACCCTTTAGCCAAGCTGGTAAGAGGCAAGGTTTCAATGACGAAAAGGATAGAGGTAATCTCTTTACATACATTTGTAGAATTTTGCAGTATCACCGTCCGAGATATGTATTATTAGAAAACGTGTCAAACTTGAAAGGACATGATGGTGGTAATACATGGCGAACGATTCACAGAATGCTTGACGAAGATTTGAACTACGAAGTAGCGGAGCCTGCTATCCTGTCACCACACCAATGGGGCATACCACAGCATCGCCGCCGTATCTATATTGTGTGTGAAGACCGCGAACAGGGAAACCTTCAAGGATTTAGTTTCCCTATTCCACCTCGCTCGTGGCGTAGTGACATCAAGCAAATCATAGAAGAGGACGATACTGATTATATTAAACTCAAGGCCGACACCCGTCAGCAGTTAACTCTTTGGCAAGATTTTATTGACCAGACGATTGCTCACCATCAAAGAATTCCACGCTTCCCTATATGGGCAATGGAGTTTGGAGCCGACTACGAATATCGCAAGAAGGCTCCTGCCTTCCAGACGTTCGAAGAATTGCAGGGCCGACATGGACATTTGGGATGTATTGTTGATGGCACTAATAAGGCAGAGTGCTTAGCACAACTGCCTGTATATGCCCGTACCGATAGAAGTGAGGTGTTTCCTACGTGGAAAATTAAGTACATTGAGCAGAACCGTGCGTTCTATGCCCAGAACCGAGAATGGCTTGACGAGTGGATAGGACATGTACGTCATTTGGAAAACAGCCATTTGAAGTTAGAGTGGAATTGTGGTGATGATGCTGACCCAACCTTAGAGGATAAGATTATACAGTTCCGTGCATCAGGCATTCGCGTGAAGCTACCCACTTTTTCACCAGCTCTCAACCTTGTTGGTACGCAAATCCCCATTTTCCCTTGGGTCAACTTGCCAGCAGAAACACTACAGCCAGGCGAGCCCACAACGGGGCGCTATATGACTAGAAAAGAAGCCGCCAAACTTCAGGGAATGATGAAACTTCGTTTTGATGACGAGAACTTTGCACTATCTGTGCCACGCTCTTTTGAGGCATTAGGCAATGCCGTAAATGTGACGATTGTAAAACATATCGCGAAAAACCTGATAAGAGAATGAAGGAAGAAGAATTAAAAAATCAGGAAACCAGCATATCTACCGTTGATATAACGATAGGAACGAACATGTTTGCCCGTATGCCAGACATGAAGAACACGCCTTCTCATGTGTTGGCAGAGTTCGTTGACAATGCGCTCCAGTCATATCGGGACAACAAGGAGCGACTGGAACAGGCAGAACCCGATTATCATCTGACGATTGAAATCAGTTTTGAGTGGAAAGAGGAAAAAACCGATTCCATCATACGCATCCGAGATAATGCCGCAGGTGTTAATGAGCGTCAATATCTTGAAGCTTTTAAGTTGGCTAACACCCCCGATAACAACAAGGGGTTGAACGAATTCGGTATGGGTATGAAGACTGCAGCCCTATGGCTTGGAGAGCTGTGGAGCATGAAAACAACCGCCCTGGGTGACAATGTGGTGCGTACCACAACTTTTGACCTGAATAAGGTAATGGCCAACAGTCTTCAGTCACTTCCCATTTTTTCCTCTGAAGCTGAGATAAACGAGCACTACACCCAAATAGAAATCACCAATTTGAACCCCAATGCTCCAACAGCTAAAAGTCTTCAGCGCATAAAAGACGAGTTGTCGAGTATCTACCGAAAGTCACTCAGAAGTCACGAGATGACGCTGATCGTGGCTGGCGAAGAATTGACCTTTGTTGAGTCGCCCGTACTTCAAGCACCATTTGCAAGGACTCCCAAAGGACCTGTGATAACTTGGCGCAAGGACATAGATTTTGAATTTGGCCAGTATAAGGCAAAGGGGTTCATCGGCATCCTTAGAGACATCAACGCTACAAAGAACGGTTTTGTGTTGTTGCGACGAGGACGCGTGATTATTGGTGCAGAAAATGATGGACGGTACTTCCCTAAGTCACTCTCTGGCTCATCAGGCACCTTCCGCTATAAACGACTGTTTGGCGAATTGGAACTTGAAGGCTTTGATGTGGCTTTCAATAAGAATGACGTAAGAGACCGTGAGAACCTGGAAGCCCTTATGGATGCGTTGAAAAGCGTCATCCATACACGTGATTTCGATTTGTGGTCACAGGCAGAAGAATACCGTTTGGATGTCAGAACGAAACAAATCAACAAGATTGTTAGAGGTCACAACACATCTAAGCCGAAGCCCGAAGAGGTGGTTTCTATCAATACGAAACAAAACGAGAGGGCACAAGACACACAACCACAACTGACTGCTCAAACGCACATACCCTTTGCTCCTGAGCAGGATGAGCCTGTTGTGATGGGCGAATACGACGACTTCTTCAAAGTGGACGGTGTCCAATATCGTTTGAATGTTCAGTTCGTAACCAGCGGCTCAGATCTTATCTGGGTTGATACTTCCCAGAAGAAAGATAACATCGTTATATGCAAGATTAACGCCAACCATCCTTACTTCAATATTCTGGGAAAGGTTGATAAGCCTACGATTGCCTTGCTGAAAACGATGGCAATGGCTAAGTTTACAACTAAGGAAAAGGGCAACGACACGACCGCTGAAATGTTTGATTTCTTCAACGAGTACATCAAAGCAACAAAGGTATAGGAAATATGGCAAAGATTATCATAAATACGGTGGAAGCTAATACTGCAGCAACACCAGCAGTAAGCAATGTACTTAACGAGGTTCACGATGGCCCTCGTTTCAATGCTTTTGTTGAGAGCCAGAAGATTGGCCCGAAGCCAGATGGTTCCTTCAAGAAGAAAGGCATCACTCCAACAGGTGCCGCTCATCTCCGTGAAGAGACCTTCCACATCTTATCACATTGCAATCCACACGATGCAGTTGAAAAACCTGAGACAACACACTTGGTGGTGGGTTATGTGCAAAGTGGCAAGACAATGTCGTTTACTGGCTTAACAGCTCTTGCGCTCGATAATGGATATAGAATGGTGGTTTATCTTGCTGGTACGAAAACGAACCTGCTTGACCAGACTTCCCAGCGACTTGAAAAAGACCTGATAAAGTCTGAGGCTCAAAACCGTAATTACTACAAATTACACAAAGACCCAAAAGCCATTGATGCAGAGCAGATTGTTGGTCACTTGGAACTCTCTACTAAGCCTATTATTCTTGTTCCTATTCTGAAACACTATAAGCATATAAATGACCTGACTGATTTATTCAATAGTGCTGAGTTCAAAGAAGAAATGGCACATGAAACGGTACTGATTATTGACGATGAAGCAGATCAGGCTTCGCTGAATAGTTTCGGGCGTAAGAACAGCAGAAGAGAGCATGAAGCAGAAGAGGAGTCAAAGACCTATGAGGCTATTCTGCGAATGAGAGCAGCCCTGCCAGGCAATACTTATGTGCAATATACAGCAACGCCGCAAGCCAACCTTCTTATTAGTATGCAAGACCTTCTTTCACCCAAGAGTCACACTTTGTTGACTCCTGGTGAAGGCTATATTGGAGGCAAACTTTATTTTGGTAGAGGTGAGAATAATCAATTGTTCAATGGACGTTTGATTGTCACAATACCAGAGGCAGAGGTGTTCCACAAAAGACGCAACAATCTGCGTGCAATGCCAAAGTCACTGAAAGATGCGCTTATGTTACATATCCTTGCGGTTGCTATAGTCGTCAAATACCTAAGAGTTGATGGTATTAACTATCTCTCAATGATGATACACCCAGACAATCAAAAGGATATAAACGCAAGGTTTAAGAACTGGGTGGACAATCAATTGAAAAGTTGGAGAAAGTCGTTGCGAAAGCCTGACGGTCATGATGATAAAGAGGATGTTTATAGGCGCTTTGAGGAGTTGTTCCCGATGGCCGTACAATTCTATCCAGATTACGAGCAGCCAACATTTGAAGAAATAAAGCCTCTCATTAAGGATGTGATGGGTGACTATCAAACCTATTTGGTCAATACAGACAGGGATGCCCAGACAGAAATTGAATGGGATAGCTATTGCATGCACATTCTGGTTGGGGCAGAAATGTTGAATCGTGGCTTCACTGTTGAGAAACTGGCGACTACCTATATGCCAAGATACACTACAGGTGCTACCAATGCTGACACCATTCAGCAGCGATGCCGTTTCTTTGGCTATAAGGAAGATTACATCAAGTCATGTCGTGTGTTCCTTCCACAAATCTCACAAGAAAATTATTGGGATTATATTGATCACGAGGAAGAACTGCGCTCAACGTTGGCGGAATGTTCTACCTTGGCTGCTGCTGAAAGAAAAATTCTACTCTCGCCAAGACTTCGACCAACGAGATTAAACGTGCTTCCCATTTCTGTAGTCAATCGAAAGATGAAAGGTTTGCACGGATTACAAGCTTTTGAGAGCAAATCTATGATTGAGAGTAACAATCAGGTGGTTAATGCTTTCTTGGCAAAGCATCAGAACGATTTTGATATAAAGTTCGAGTATAACACACTTGACCGAACTCATAGGGGATTCCGTTTGTCGGTAGAAGAAGCTATCGAGTTCTTGGGGGATTTCCGTTTTGGTAATCTTGATGATGTTGCTCGTAAAGCGGCAACTATCCGTTATTTACAATATCTGATGAAGATGAATGGTGGTATCAAATTTGTGTATTTCATACAGATGGCATACTCAGCACCTATACGTCATCGTACTTTCGATGTAAACAGTATGCGTCTTGCTGAAAACACATCTCTTTTCGCAGGTCCAAGTTCTGCACAAGATTCTACCAACTATCCCGGCGACCAGCGAATTTTGGGTGGAGATGATTCGCTGACCATTCAGTTGCATCATGTTTACCTCGATGGTGCTGCCCTCGATTATGCTCATGAGGCCTATACACTTGCCATCAACTATCCTGATCAACTTGCCATCAACTATTGTGCCAACGAAGCCAATCAGGATGAAGATGATGAAGATGACGATAACGAAGAAGCCTAAATAGAACGACCTATGCACAACCGAGAATTATTTGAACAGTTCAAGGCTCTCACAATTGAGGGCGAAGGCAACAGAGAGTTTTCTGTGTTATCTCTACCAAACATGCTACATAAATTAGGCGTGTCCTCTGAAGGCTACCCCAAATTTTTCGTGTGTACTAACGAAAGTGTATCTTCCATTCATAACACATCCCTCGAAATCCTGACAGTAGAATACAATCTGCCTTGCACATTTGTGGATGATGAAGTGAGTGAACCTCATCATTACACCGTGCTAACCCTGCGCTCATTGGAAAGCTCGTTGCAGGCAGAATTCATAGATATTGTTCTAATGATGTTGGGAAGATTGGAATCGATGCCGTCTAAACGTGAAATATCAATTGAGGTTGAGAACCTGATTTCCATATTCTCTGCAATGACCTGTCCACCAAAGAAACAAATTCAAGGTTTGTGGGCAGAACTGTTGGTCATCGAACGCAGCCGATTCCCTGAAACCATTATCAACGCTTGGCATAGCGACCCCAATGCAAAATATGATTTCACGATGGGGCGTGATAAGGTTGAAGTAAAAAGTACCTCTGGTGAAGAACGAAAACATCATTTCTCGCTTGACCAGCTAAACCCCTCCCGCAATTCACGGCTTCTGATAGCTTCTGTAATTGTGAGGGAGTCGGGTCACGGAAACGGTGGGATGTCGGTGAGTGAATTGAGAGACAAGATATGTGAACGAGTGACCAATATAGACAGCCGCATGCACCTTTATCAAGTGATGGCAGAAACTATTGGCACCGATATGCACAAATTAGAGGGCGTGTTCTATGATTATGTCGAAGCCAGCGACACGCTCCGCTTTTATGATGCACGCGAAGTACCAGGCATCGACAGGTCACAAGTTATGCCAGGTGTGACGAGTGTAGGTTTTACCAGTGACCTTTCTGGTGTTATAGACATACAGGATGAGAATTCAGAATTCTCAGTAGATGACAGCCCATTATTTAGAAGTTTGTTTTAACCCATCTGCATTATGCCCAATCTGAGTAGCAAAAAACTTATAGAACTGTTAGAGGAGGTGTTAATCAACTCCGCAACTTACAGGCGCATTGGCAAGATAACGAATCCTTTCCATATCGTATTCGACGGTACGGAGTATTACGTATATGTAAAAAACCTCTCTAATGCTGGGTTTAAGAATTCGCCCGATGTTTGGCGAGCTCAGATGACGGGGGTGGATATACTGAATGAAATCAAAGAGTCATCAGCGATGTTTGTGTTGCTGGGTTATGACGCAGAAAACGATGTCTATGCCACATGGAATCCACATCAGTTGAAGCAGCGCATAGGAACGGCTAAAAGTCCCTCGTTATATTCCCGCCATTCGCTTCAGGAGCAAGTGGCAAGTACTGGAGGTTTCAAAAAACAGGTTCTTAACAACGCACTTGAAGTCCTCTTATTCAAACGTGAACGGATAACTGACTATTTGGTAAACATTGCTCAATTTTTTCCTGATAATTCAGAATATGTGGCGATGGGGTCAAGGCGGCGAGTTGAAGCCAACAATGCCTATCGAGAACTGACCAGTTTGAAAAGGGTGAGTCAGTTTGAAAAGTTCTTGCTTCAAAATGGTGTAAGCGAAGAGTATGCTCACGAATATGCAAGAGCCATTAGACAACTGATTAACGACAACCTAATTTCTAAGAATAGGAAAATCTTCTTGGCTTGCGACTCTCTTGATGAATACTCGGGGGCCTACAAGAAATTCCTTGATTTGGACGAAATCAAGGTAATGGATGAAGAAGAGGACTATCTGTATTCTTTTGCTTTGGAGAGTTATGTAGGGTTCTTGCAGAGAATAGATAATGAAGAACCCACTGATGAAGAGGATGAAGCGCCCGAAGAGGATGATGTCGAAGAACCACAGGATGAGGACGAGAAGAATGAAGAGGGGGATGTAATTACCGATTGGGAAGCTGCATTTACAGATGAACAAGGCAATCTGACACGAATTGCTAACCCGGAATTGTTGGAAAGACTGAAACCTGACTTACAAACTGAGTACATATCGCTTCCTTCGGCTTATAACACCATTCTGGAATTCTATGGCGACCGCTTCCCAAATATGCAAATGAAAGATTGGAATAATCTCTTCAAGAATATCGATTGGGATAATCCTGCAGGTCATACGACTCAAAAAGCAGAGCGGGCAAAGCGTGCCAAACTATGGATTCAAACTCCAACAGGTGAAGTTTTTAACGACAATCAGGTGGCCAAAACCTTTGTGAAGGCTATTGAGAGTGTTGGTACGGAACTAGTAAGAAGTTTTGGAATCCAGTATTTAGGAGACAACCTTGTGACTGATACCATTAACGAGAACTATGCTATCAGTATGAAGCCAGTATCAGGTGGGTATTATGTAAACACCAACTCCAGCACAGGAAAAAAATACGAACTGCTTTTGGAAATCAATAGGCATCTTGAAGAGATTGCACCAGAAAAGAAATTTGTAATTCGCCTGACTTAAATTAACACATAAATCATCGTAGGGTTTACATAGGGTAAACGAACCGCCCCACGAAAACATAGTACTTTTGCACCCGTAAGACGGATAATCCGATCTTGCGGGTGTTTTCTTTGTTTGTGCATACTTTCATTGGAAAACTCGGCAAGTTGGACAACGCCACAAACAATTTAATAATAGTAAGACAATGAAAGAATTTAGAATTGGAAAGAAAACGAGGAAAGCTCTGATAGGAGCACTCGCATCAAAGAACGTGATGAGCAAATTGTATGGAAAAGAGTTTGTAAATGTTGTAGAGTCGCTGGCATCTTGTATGGACATTGCTGACCAACTGACATTCTGGAACCTGATTAATGTAAGGATGAATCCCAAGAAAGATACTCATATCTATTATGGACAGAATGCATTTCATCCGACTATGATAAAATTTGTGGATGATGTCTGTAAGGTAATGCTCAACCATAATAAAGAAATTAGATAACAGAAGTATAATCCGAGGTTTGTGGGATGTTTCTCTGAGAATTAAAACGCGCGTCATCACACACATCTCTGCAAACATCGGACAAAGATGAAGGAAATTACGTTTCGTGTACCCAACGAGATGGTGCCATTGTTAGAGGAGTGGGCAAAGCACATTCCTGAGATGGAAGTGGTCTCTCTGAAAGAATCGGGAAAGTATGAATTTGACGAGATAAACCGTCGGATGACTCTTGCAGTTAAGATGCTTAAACAGAATGGTGCCATGCGCTATGGCTACGATTACACTTGGATAATGGCAGCTATCGGCGATGGTGTAGTTGAGGGATTGGGCGGTTTTAAATCACCACAGAGTTTTATGGATTACCTGACCAGTATTGGTGTGGAGCATGTGCCGAGTCGCACAACGCTGAGCACCTGGTATGGGAAAGTGCTTGGTACATACCCTAACTGGGAGTTTATAGATACCCAAGACCCACATGAGATTATGAGGAGAAAGAATGTGGTTAGACAACTGATTAGCGCATTGAATAGGGCGACAAAGAGAGACAGTTGAACAAGATGCTGAACAAAAACCGCAATGGGCTGAACAGAATGCGGTACATGCGGTTTTTCTTAGCATCCAGCCCATTACATATACTTAACTTTGCATCGTCGAAAGACAAATAATCCATTTTCAAAACAACAAATAAAATATGAAAAAGAAGAATAATCTATCAGTTGGAACCCTCGAAGAGTTGGTGAGAGTAATTGACCAAGATCTGACAGGAGGTTTTAGTATTGACGGAGTGGCAAACGAGGTAACGCATTGCCTTGAGGATAAGGTTAGCCCTGACCTTCTGGAACTGCTAAACCTAATGCTGCTGGGCTTTAACGAAGAGATGCAGTTGGAGATTGCTGATGACTTGCTTGACTTTGCTTGCAGTCATGTGGTTCACACTACGGGGTGTCTCTCTGCTGACGCTGTACTGAAATCATGCTATGGATGGATTGCTGCCGAGCAAGGGTTTTCGAAGAGTGATATTGAAAACACTATTATCAATTTAAACAATTAAACAAAATGGAAACAAAAATCTTAAAGGTAGTGCGCCAGGGCGAGGCCTTCAGCGTACAGAGTTCAAAACAGGAGTCGGGACAGATCAGCAAGTGCAACATTGTGCTGAAAGAACTGGGCGGCTCGAAGTTTGAGAACGAGTTTGTGTGCACAATGTTGGGCAATCTGGCAGGGTGCAGGTTCTACGAGGGTGACGTTGTGATAGCAACCCTTCGTTTCTCTACGCACGATTTTCAGGGGCAGACGTATCAGGAAATCTTAGCAACTGACATCGTGAAGCTTAACAAATAATTTCTAACCTGAGTTGAGGTCGAGGGAATCAATTGAGCATCAGCAATGATGTAGGCGCCTTTCTCGAAAACTTCTCTCGCTAATTCAACTCAATTATGGTACAGAAAGTTTTTATCGAGAATCTCCAGATGGAGACACAGACAGTGTTCAATCAGAACGGTAACATCAACATCTACCCTTGCGGGTTTGAGGCAGGACAGCACATCGTGAGCGGTGGCGACCGTGCCAGTCAGAAGGGCCGCATGGTGACGGAGGACGACGGCACAAGCCACTTCCGTGCCTACGCCAAGGACAGCGGCAGTCGCTATAACACGCTCTTCCGCACGGCTCACGGCGAGGTGAAGGAGACGTTGGAGAATGTCATCTTCCAGTTGCGTTTCCCCAAGCGCATGGGCAAGGCGCTCATCGAGTCGCTCTTCCGCGAAGAGACGGACGAACAGGCAGCGTTTATCAAGACACGTCAAACGGAAACACAGTGGTAAGGCTATGAGTGTACACGTAATTAACTATCAGGATGGGGCGAAGATGATGCGCCCCGTCCTCTCGAGAGAAGAGTATCTGGCACTTCGTGGAACGGAGAAGCAGAAGGCTATACTGAAGACTGTGCGCGAGGGTGACGAGCGGCAGAAACATCGCCTCATTCAGATGAACTACTCGTGCCTGCCCAACGAGGACGGCTCGCTGAAGGGCAGCACCACGATGAGTACCAGCGTAGGTATGGACATCGACTTCAAGGCCCCTGATGAACTCTCGGCAGAAGAGAGCGCCAAGTGGTTGGCCAAACAGATGGCAGGAGTGCCAGAGTTGGTGTTATCGAAAAAAGATGAGCTTGGCTTGCAGATGCTGGAGCGTTCGGCCATGAAGGGTTATCACTTGGTGTTCCGTCGCCGCCCGGAATTGTCGCAAGAGGAGAACCTCAAGTGGGCAAGCGAATTGCTCGGCGTGAAGTTTGATGACAAGGCCAAGGACATCACAAGGGTGTTTTTCACGACATCGGATAGCGAAGAGGATTTGATTTACCTGGATGATGCAATCTTTGAAACCACTGAATGTATTTCGAACACGGATCTTGCAGATGAAACGGATAAGAAGACGAACACGAATCTCACTAATCACACGAATCCGTCAGATCCGAACAATCCGTGTTCAGACAAAGAAAATTCGTGCAATTCGAGCAATTCGTGTTCAGAGAAAGAGTACAACGGCCTGCCGTATTCGGAGATCATCCGCAAATGGTGGGAACTTTACAACGAGGGCAAGGAACCTGTCAAAACCAACCGTGACGTGCTGACCTTCGAACTAGCGGTGAACCTGCGCCACATCTGCGGCTTCGACCGCGAACTGATGGACGCCGTCATTCCCTGCTACGACGGTTTCTCGGAGACGCAGAAGATGAAGTGCATCGACTCGGCCTTGTCGGAGAAGCGCACGCAGATGCCCAAGCGGCTGAAGGATGTGCTCTTCGAGGTGCGACGTGACCGCATGAACGAGGGTGTGGACACTGCTAACAGCGAGGGGTTGGACGAGGTCGTTCAGGAGGATGAGCGCTTCTATTACAACCGTCTGCCCAAGATGCCGCAAGGTGTCAGGGAGTCGATAGAGGCCGTAGGTCCTTCGCTGTCGATGCCTGCTGTCGTGGCTGTCTGTCCCGCCATCGGTATGCTGGCAACGGGTGTAACACTCGACGTTCACGGTCAGAAGAAGGGGCTCAACCTCATCAGCTACATTGCCGGTGACTTCGCCAGCGGAAAGGGTTCGATTGATCCTGTGATTGATGCCTGGTTAGGCGAGGTGAAGGCACTGGACATGATGTATCAGCAGCAGGAGGAAGATTGGCGTCGCAAGAAACGTGCGGCCAAGAATAAGAAGGAGCAACCCGAAGAGCCCAAGTTGCCTGTGCGCTGTCTGCCGCTGAACAACACGGTGGCGAACCTTGCCGAGCGACTGGCCAACACGGAGGGCAAGCACGCCTTTTCGTTCACCCCCGAAGCTGATACGGTGGCGCAGAAATGGAAGTCGGCCATGAGCGACTTTTCCGTCATGCTGCGTCAGAGCTACGATGGTTCGAAGTACGACCGCGAGGCTCGAAGCGCCGATGCGGTGAACGTCCATATCGAGCACTTGTTGTGGAACGTCTGCATGTGCGGAACGCCCGATGCCCTCTATCGCGTCGTGTCGAACTATACCGATGGTTTTCAGAGCCGTATCGCGGTTGCCCGCACACCCGATAATACGTTCGCGAAGTTGGAAGACAAGCCCTACGTACTGACCGACCGCCAGCAGGAGCGCATCCAGCAGATAGCTCACTTGCTGCCGCTGATGCAGGGCACGGTGGAGCTGCCAAAGTTGGAGGCTAAGGGTCGCGAGTGGGTAGAGCGTGAGCGTCTGGAGACGATGAAGAACGACGATAAGGTACGCGCCCGTCAGCGCTTCCGCATCTGCGTGACGGCACAGCGTATGACGTGCTGTCTGATGCTCTGCAAGGTGTGCGAAACGCTCATTCAGAAACACGGTGTGAGCGGTGCCGAGAAGCTATTGAAACAGAAGCCCGACCTGTGGCAGACGATGCTGCAGAAGGCGCAGACACCGCAGCTGTTGGAGGCCTACGATGTAGTGGCCGACTACCTGATGGAGACGGCACTCTACTTCTTCCGCGACCGCATAGAGGCAGCATTCCAGAGCCGCGACTACAGCGGTAGCAACGACCGCCAGCGCATGGGACGTAACGACTCTATCTTTGAGCGCTTGGACGTGGAGTTCGGCTTTGAGGGTGCTTTCCAACACAGCGTCAGCGTGAAGGGTGCCAACGTATCGCGCAACAGCGTTCGCCAGATGCTGAAGAACTGGAAGAAGCAGGGTCTTATCGTGCAGACGGAGGCAGGGCGGTACAGAAAAGTTAATGGTTAAAGGTTAAGGGTTAATGATGAACCGTGAACCATGAACCATGAACCGTGAACCAAGTGGTCACGAGTGTCATGTGTCATGAGTGTCATTAGTATATTTAAACTTGAATCCTGAAACATGAAACTAGAAAATACCCAAGAATGCTTTGTGCAGCTCTGGCTTCGGCTGGAGCGCACGAGGCGCCTCCTCGGAGGTCAGTATAAGCGTTTCTGCATTCGCAGGGTGCTGAAAACGTGGTTCGGCTTTGAGGCTACCGATGATTTTATCTGGGAGGTGTGCAGCCGCTGTGAGCAAGAGGGTTGGAACGAGCTTCCGTTGCCGTCGCTCTATCCGCGCAAGCACCGCGAACTGCTCAGGGCCATCGTCAGCGTAAAATTAGGTATCAGCTACTATAAGATAGACCTGAAAGCCCTCGACGCTGCTTACAGCATCGCATTTCCGAAGAGTACGCCCATCAATGTGAATAAGAAGAAAAAATAGTGTTACAGTTCTAAATGTCTCAGCAAACGGTAGGCTGCCGGCTTGCGGGCAATGAAATACTTCATGCCCTGGGTGGCGGCAAAAAGGACGCAGAAATAGAGCAGGAGCAGCAGGGGGTAGGTGAGCAGTCCGTAGCCGACAAGGCGCAGCAGGCTGGTGACCTGCGGCTCGATAAGATAGTAGCGCAGAAGGAGGGTGATGCCGATAAACAGGGTAAGGATGAGATAGTAGGGCAGCATGCCGCGCCAATAGACGGACACGCTCTGGTGGAGACCACGGGAGAACAGGAAGTAGGGCTTCCAGAACAGGGCGATGAAGAAGACGCTGACAATCTTACCCAACAGGATGCCGACGATGCCGAGGAAGGGTGCCAGACAGATGGTGACGGTGAGGTTCAGTGCCAGTTCTATCCATGAGGCCCACACGTCGGAATACAGCCCGTGGGCAGAGATGTACATCTCGACCACACCACGCGAGAGAAAAATGAAGATGTTGAAGACGAGCAGGTAGACGATGAGGTCGCTGAGACGGTATTGCGCCCCAAACCAGCAGGTGACAAAGGGCTGCAGAAACAGCAGCAGGCCGAATACCACGATGCCGACTATCAGGAAACGGATGGCAGTGAGTTCCCAGAATACTTTCATCGTGTTCTGCTCATTGCCCTCAGCAACAAGATTGCCTACGCCGGCATTCATGCCGTCGCTGAGGATATTGACCAGAAAGTTGAGCTTGGAGGTAATGATGGTATAGTTGCCATAGAATGCCACCTGGACGATGCTGACGAAGGTGCCCACCAGAATCTCGTCGCTGCGGTAGAGGATGAAATCCTTGATGCGCTGGACGAAGATCTGCCGCGTCTTGCGAAGCACCTCTGGATAGTTCTTCAGGTTCTGGCGACCTTCCTTCAGGCTGACGCGCAGCCAGGGGTACAGCTGACGGATGCGAATGTTGAAGACGATGATGCCTATGATGGTGAACACCAAGCCGACAACCACCCACAGGTAGAGGTTGCGATAGTACCACGCCAGCAGAATCTGCGTGAGGCTCTGGACGATGGCAATGGTCTGGAAATAGGCGTTGACGAGATACTGCTTCTGATTGGCACCGACCAGCAGCTGCCGGTAGTTGAAGATGTAGCCCGCCATCGAGGTAGCCAGAAAGGAATAGAAGGCGAAATAAACCAGCGGCAGACCTACGGACAGGTGACTGAACCACCAGGGAAAAAACAGGCTGACTACCAGGCCGCAGCCGCCAATGACAAACCCTATGCAGCGGTAGAGGTACGCCAGCATGGACATCACCTCGTTGATCTTCTGATGGTCATCCTCCTGTAGCGGCTTGTAGAGGAAATAGACGATGCTGGTTCCTATGCCCAGCTCTGCAACGCTGAGAAACGACATGATGTTCATCAGCATGCCGGTGAGTCCGATAAATTCTGCTCCCAGACAATCGAGGAATACCTTACGGGAAAAGAAGGCAAGTATCAGAGAGAGCATGTAGAACAGCATGCCCACCTTGATATTCATCACACTTCTATGTACTCGCTCGCCCATCTGTCACCTTGAACTCTGAACTATGAACTATGAACTTTGGACTTCTCATCTCCGTGCGTGGTATGGATGAAGTCGGTGTTCTTGTGGTCAATCTTCAGGATGTTGAGTATCATGCGCCATACCAGCATGGGAAGTGACAGAATCTTGCCGAATACAGAGTGACGGCGCAGCTGTTTGGGCGTAGACACGTAGAGTGAGATACAGATAAAGAGGAACAGCAGCCACCACTTGACACACCAGGTGAGGCTGACAAGCGTCATCAGGACTGCCAGCCCGAAGGAGAGCACTACCAGCATGGAGCGCGGAATGAGAGCCTGTTGGATGGTCTTGTCGATGAAGTCGATATTGCGCGTGTAAATGGCTGCCGGAATGTATGGCAGCAGGTTCAGCAGACTCTGTATCTGGGCTGTCATCCAGCGCAGGCGCTGTTTCTGGAAATTGTCCTTGTTGCTGACCTTTTCGTCAAAGACGTGAATGTTCTCCTCATAGTGGATATACACCTTCTGTTTCAGCAGCAGGGCTTCCAGCTCGCGGTCTTCACCGGCGGTGGTGAGCTTGTAGACATTCTGCCTGAACCACTTGAAATCAAAGCACATACCGGAGCCTATCAGGGCAGAAGAGAGGCCGATGCGGTTGTGGGCTTTGCGGAAGATGGTGTTGTTGATCTCCTCGCTCACACCGTCGAGTACGGCAATGTCGTTGTTGCTGTTCTTGGCACAACGGTGGCACTGGATGGCCTTGTATCCTTTGGCACACGTTTCGTTCAATTGCTCAAGGAAGTGAGGCTCGACCACATTGTCGGCATCCAAAATGACCACATAGTCGTACTCCTCCTTAATCTGATCCATCGCATACTGCATGGCCTTAGCCTTTGAACTCTTCTCAAATACAGGTTGAAGAAGCGTGATAGGCAGCTCGCTCAGCTTCTGGTTGGTTTCGGGCTGCATGTGGTCGGAGATAACGGCCACGTGGAAACTCTTGTATGGGTAGTATTGCCCCAGGAATTTGTGGACGGAATTGACGATGACCCGGTCTTCGTTGTAGGCGGGATAGAGTATCAGGTAGGAGTAATACTTGTCGGCACGCATGGACAGAATCTTTGCGGTCAGGTATACGGAAAGCCTGGAGACGGGTTTCTTCCATAGTGCAGCAACGAGTGCGAAGAAAAGAATATAGGCTGCAGAGGCCCCTAAGAGCAGCCACAGCAGGATTTCGATGATATGTATGATTTGCCAGAACATGATGGGAAGGGATGATGGAAAGTGTTATAGTTTCTTGTCAACGTACTTACGAAGTGCTTTCCCCGTTCCCAGACGTGATAGGATGGCACTAAGGAAGATAATGGGTATCATAAAGAAGGTACGGTTCCAGTGCTTGTCAACAAGATAGTTGGGCGTAGCCAGTGCAAAGATGAAAAGGACGATGGCAAAAAGTGCCCACCATTTGATGGCCATTGTCATATAGACGAAGGGCAACACTATCCCCATGAAGAGGATGACGGCCATCATAATCATACGAGGCAACAGCATCCATTGCAGAATCTTGTCTATCAGGTCGTAGTGGCGTGACATGATGGCCATTGGGAGATACTTGACGTTGCGCATGATGGAGGATACCTGTGACTGTACCCAGTTGCCGTGCTGGCGGTTGAACTCCTCGGCACGACGTGTCTTCTCGTCAAATACCATGATGTCGTCAAAGTAGTCGACATAGATGTGCTGGCGCATCAGTAGGATTTCGAGTTCCTTGTCGTCCCAGTTGGTGTTGGCTGTCATAATGTTCTTCTTGAACCAGTTGAATTCGAAAGCCATTCCGCAACCTGCCGTAGCTGCCGACAAACCGAGCGTGATATGTCCGCGACGGAAGATAGAGTTGTTGATCTCCTCAAAGATGGCACTCAGACGGGCTGGGGCAGTGTCGCGGTTCTGCGAAAGTTTGTGGGCCTGGATGGCCTTGGTACCGGCGGCTTCGTAGGCTTCGTTCATCTGTGAAAGGAACTCTGGCTCAACGATATTGCCGGCATTGAGTACGATGGCGATGTCGTAGATCTTGAATTGCGGCAGGTTGTTGATGGCCAGCTGCAGCGACTTTGCCCGGGAACTCTTCTCGAAATTGGGAGTAAGGAGCGTGATAGGCTGCTGGGCCAGGTGGAAATTGGTCATCTCGTCGCAATGGTCGGAAATGACGGTGATGTCGAACAGCCGTTGTGGATAGGTTTGCCCCAGGGCAGAACGTACGGTTAGTTCAACGTTGCGTCCGGCTTTATAGGCAGGGATGAGAATGATGAAGCGATTCTCTTTTTTCGACTTAGGGGTCTCGCTGTGTCGACTGAAACATGACAGGATGGTAAATACCAGCATGTAGAATACAGTCAGTGAGATGATGATGAACAATGTCCAGTCTATATAAAAAAGTATTAGCCAGAAATCCATAATGTCAGCATTTAAAGAAATGATAGGCTCCCCGTACCGTAGCCAGTGCTAAGTCGGGACGCCTGTGGAATAGATGTTTCAAAAAGTCTTTGCAGGCAACAATGGTCAGTAGATAAAGCAGTGAGAGCATTTTGTTGGCACCTGTCATGTTGCGGCTGACAAACAGCAGTCGGTTGCGGGTGATATAGTAGGTCTTCAGCGCACTGTCCTGACCGGTAGCCTGACTTTCCTTATGATAGACGGTACAGGCTGGGTCATACCAGATGTCATAACCAGCGCGGCGAATCATCATCGACCAGTCAAGTTCCTCATAATAAAGGAAATAGCATTCTGGCATGAGTCCTGCTTTTTCAACAGCCTCTCGCTTCACCATCATGGCCGCACCATGTGCGTATGGGGTAGAATGTGGCGTATCGTATTGCCCTTGGTCTTCTTCGCCATATCCGATGGAGCGGTTGCGCATAGTGATGGGAGAGAGTGGGGTGTAGCCGGCAAACTGGATGGGATGGTTGCCCCATGAAAAGCGTAGCTTGGGACATACCATTCCTGTCTTTTCAGAAGATTCCAGACGATTGATGAGGGGCTGGAATGCGGAAACATAGTTTTCGCTTTCCCCTTTCCGCTCTCCCCTTATTAGAACCGTGTCGTTATTTAAAAAGTAGAGATATTTGCCTTGAGCGGCCCTGATTCCGAGGTTGTTACCGCCGGCAAATCCCAGGTTCTGGTCGCTGCGGAGAACTGTCACTTGTGGGAAACGTTGTTCTATGACTGTCGCTTCGTCATTCGCAGAGGCATTATCCACCACGATTACCTCTAGTAACTCATTGTCTAAAGGTAATGTCTCAATTAACTCACAGGTGTCTTTCAACCCATTGTAATTGATGGTGATAACAGATAGTTCAATCATCAGTTGCTCTATACTCTTGACGCTTTCTTCTTTTCAAGTCTTAGCCGCTTTCTCTCTTCTTGCTTGGCAAGCTCATTCTCTTCGTATGCCATCCACTCTTTTTCCATGTAGGGTAGCGCATAGACAATGCTGAGTCCGCCATAGAATATCAGGCAGTTAGGAAACTGCATGAGTACCTGGTTGGCATAGCCTCCCAGCTGGATGGATACGAAAGCACAGCAGAATCCTGCTCCGATGCCTCGCAGCGAAGGACTCTTTAGTGTAAATAACACTATCCAGCAGGCTCCTAACAGCATGATGGCTGTGGTAATCAGGAATATGGTAAGCCCAACCTGTCCGGTATGCTGCCAGATGAACACATACTCAGAGTCTGGCGGTAGGGTGGCCAGCTTGCGGTATTTGTTGTTGGCAGGCACGTTATCATAGCCAATACCAATGCCAATACCGAAAGGTGCCTCGTTCAGGTACTTCTTCATGGTTTCCTGATTGATGGTACGCTGGTTGGCAGATGCATCATTCTTGTCGAATGCCGAACGCATGCGGCGTATCTGCTGGTTGCCATTTCCAATGTCGGTAAATGCCAGCATGGAAACCAAAAGACCGAAAACGATGGAGACGGGTACGGCAATCCTGACAGATTTGGACAAGAAGATATAGGACATGATACCTGCTATCACGCAGAAGGTAGCCGTTCTCGTACCAGAGGGCATCATGCCCCAGATACAGGCGACACCTACTGCCAGGAAATAGTACCTGAGTTTTTTGATCTTCTGGGTGATGCCAAACACCAGAAAGGCCACTGCCGTAGAGGCAATGCCGATACCGAAGTTGGCCGCATCGCTATAGATGGAGAAATATCTGATGAGCGTACCTCCGGCTATGATATGTGTTGTTCGGCCACGCCCCTGCAGGAAGGCATTCTCTGCCGGGGTGAATCCCATGTTTTTCTGTTTCCATACCCAGAAAACGGCAAAAAGTGCCAGCAGGGACCAGACGAACAGGTAGTTGACGAGTATCTTGGGATTGGTGATGTAGAGGATATACACCATGAAGGCGTAAAGCAGTTGGAAGGCCATCATGCGCGCCCCTCCATACCATGCCCCAATGTTGATGCCGAGATTGCAGGTGTCGTTGAGAACCTCCAGCGTACAGAAGCCGCACCATATCAGCAGAACATACAGCATGATGTTGGCTGTGCGCTCCATCTTCAGTTCCTTGACATCAATAATGGCCATAGCCAGAAGGATGATTTCCAACAACTCGTTAGGAAGGGAAGTGGGTATGCCACTGGGAAAGTTCTTCCACTGTATCAGGTAGTTGATGCCCATCAGTACCCAAAACAAGAACATCCTGTATTGGAAGGTGGCCAGCACCCCCAGGATAAGTATGGGAGCCATGCATACAATGGCGAAAGCAGAGAAGCCGACACTGTAGAATTGGTATAGGGCAAGCAAAAACAGGAGAAAGAGTAAGTAAACTCTTCCTCCGTGTTCTTGAGTGTATGTCTTAAATGCTGTACTTGCCATTGTTATTTTCCATGTTCATTCTCCGTAGCCGTGAGTCCTAACTGTGATATTCTGTAGACGAAATTGTTGAACTTCGTGTATGGCGGTAACTGCCCGACAAACTCTTCTACGGCATAGCGTCCAGCCTCTGTAAGATACATGAACAGCGAATTCTTGTGCTCTTCGTCAAGCATGGCCTGCACTTCCTTCAGGGCCTTTTGGTCGATGTCTTTCCATGTACGGTTGGCACGGGTTACCATCAAGTTTACCGTACCCATATTCAGCAGGGCAGGAGAAAGAGAGTTTTCATTTAAATTAGGATATTCTACGATAGCAATCTCCTCTGGCAGGATGTCCGGGCACAAGTCTTTGATGTTCTTGGCCATGATGAACTTGCTGTCTTCAGCCAGGAAGTCTTCATCGTAGGTCAGACGGCGTACCTGTAAACCGATGGATATCCAGTAGTTTTCCAACTCCTGTGCCAGATAACTCTTGCCGTTTCCTGAGTCCGTGGAAATCAGATTCAGCACATTTTGCTGGCCTTCCTGGAAGTGGGGAAGCAGTGCCTTGCTCAACTGATGCAGAGCCATGTCGGCAATCGTCTTGTTAAAGCGGCGATAGCGCAGGTTGCTTTCCTTGGGATAGCATCCCATGACTGGTACCTTCGTGATACGCTCTGAACGCATTCGGTCGCGCAACGTGCGATCCAACAGTTCGATGATGAAGAACCACAGTGCCGTTAACATGAAAGTTAGCATGAAAGCTCCTAAGAGAATCATCAGACGGTTTGTCGGCTGGGCATTCAGCGGGAACATCGGCGGGTTCAGCACGCGGAGCGTAGCTGTTGACATCTGCAGGTTACGCTGGCGCAGACGTGCGGCATTCAGTGCTTTCAGCATTTCCATGTAGTTACCCTCGATGAATCCGATATGGCGGTCTTTACGGTCTAAGGTAGCACCGATGGGCGCATAGAACAGGTATTGCTTGTCCAGGTCTTGGCGCATGATGTCCGTTGCTGTCATCTCTGCCTTTGTCTTTTCGAGAAGAAGCAACTGCTCCAGCCATCGCGACAGCATGTCATTGGCTTTCACGCCTGTCTCAGTACTGTAAGTAGAGGCCTCGATGTCCTTTGTAAGCTGTGAGACACGGCTGGTGGCAGCCTGCAGGTCACGCTGGGCCTTGGCCAGTTCTTCCTGTGATTCATTATTGTTGTCGCCTCCTTCGCTACTCATCAAGCGGAGGTTGGAGATGCGTGACTGGATACGGGAAATATCGCGCACCTGACTGGTGAACTCCTTGTTGGAACGTATCACTTGAGCACGATTACCCAACTGACGCTCCAGATAGTCAAGGAGGGCCTTGGCTGTGGTATAGTTCATCAACTGGTCGTTGCGGAAATTCTGTTGCTGGGCTTCCAGCACGGTGAGCTGCTTGGTTTGTTCACCATAGTTGATGATCTTTTTGGAGATGTTGTATCTGATCAGATCATCTTCTGCATTGGTCAGGATACGATAGAGTCGTGCAACCTCTCGTTCAAAGAACTTGATAACGTTGCTTGTCTCGCCGAAGCGTATCTGTTGGTATTGACGTGCAAACACATCGTTAAGAATATCCAGGGTGTTGTAGGCAATACCGGCATCATTAGCGGAGTAGCCAATGTCTATGATATCGCTTCGCTCAAGCTGTAGTACCTTCAGGCGACTGGTAATGTTGTTGATGCCGAAGTAAGGATGGTAGTTCAGAATACCGAACAGGTAATTATCCTGCGATGGTTTCTCGTATGCCTTTAGCTTGGCGTATGTGGCAGCCTCGCTATTATGGTTGATAAGGGCTTTGACATCGGCAGGAACAGTGGCATTCAGCTGGCGGAAATGCTCGGCAGAGATGTAGTTGTTGTCCTTGTTGGGATTTCCGTACATCATACAGCGTGCAAACAGGCGCAGCGATACCTCATGAATGGTGTTGTCAGTGGTGATAATCAGCATCAGGTTAGTGATGTTTGTCTGTGCATTACCGCCTGCAGCACCAGTACCTCCCTCAATGTTATAACCGGTAATCATACCCGTATAAATGGTGGTATTGGTGTCGTAGATACGCTCCATGTGGCGCGTCATAAACCATGCGACAATCAATGCGATGAGTGGGAGAATCACTAAGTACCAGCGAATCTTATATAAAAATCGAATAAGGTATCTGAATAAATCCATAATATATGTAGTAGTATTTTAGTCGTTTATCTTTGTCTTGCTTTTTCCGCTTTCCGTTGTGCAGCCTTGTCGGCTTCTTCCATCCGGCGGTATTCCCGCTCTTCTTCTGCTGCAGCTTTCTTGATTTGTCGAGCCACAGCTTTTCTTTCCTTGCGTAGCTGCTTCTCCGTCTTGCGTTCTGTGCTGTCGAGCGTAATCTCAGTAGTTGAGTTGGTGAGAATGGGGGTATGGGTCAGCAATTCCAGTGTGAGGATGTCAGTGGTGATCTCGGTCTGTATTGTTTGGTACCTACTGACAACGTCAAGTTCGTGCAGCTTCGTCCATGCCAGGTCTTCAATGCTCATGTTACCTTGGTGGAAATCCTCTTGGTTCAGGGCACCTGCACCCTGATAGATGGCGGCACCCTCGCTGGCGGTCTTCAGTGAAACCAGTGCATTGGTGATTTTGATATACAGTGTACCGATTTGTTTCTTGAGTTCGTCAAAAGCCACATCGGCATCAATGCGGGCTTTGTCAACTTCCAGCCTCTTACGCTTGACAGAGGCAACCAAGTCAAGGATGTCCTCCAGAGGTACGCTAAGGTTGACACCGACATTCCAGTAGCTCTGTTCATTTCCCTGGAACTGGTAGATGGTTGTATAGCTTGTTGTCGACTGGTTATTTCCCCACATGTCCGTTTTTCCATAGCTGTAACTGGCGTGTCCATGTATATAGGAGAAAATATGCCGCTTTTGCTTGTTTACCTCTGCCTGCGCTATTTCCTGTGCTTTCTGTAGGGAAAGTATCTTGGGGTTCTGCTTCGCGTTTTCATACAGCACACCCAATGGTGGCAGATGAAAATTGGAGAAATTGATAGTGCTGTTTTCGCTGGAGTCAAAGAAACCAGCACTTATTCCGCTGTTGTTGTATTGTGCAAATGCCGTGTTGGCTATTGCCAAGTATGCAGATATGAGTGCTATGCGTTTCAGTTGTTTCATCGTATTTATTGATTTTGCTTATACATTGTCCTTTTGTATGAAAGCGGTAAGCGTTCTGAAGATAATCTTCATGTCAAGTGCGAAATTGTAAGTCTGTCCGTATGTGATGTCCAACTGCTTGCGCTCCTCGGCAGACATGGCGCCGCCTTTTCCACGTTCTTCGACTTGCCAAAGTCCAGTCAGACCAGCGGGAGCCATGAAACGGTCGATATTCGAGTCGGCAGTAAGCTTCTCGGCCTCGTAAAGTGGCAACGGACGATTGCCTACAATAGACATGTCGCCTTTGAGGATGTTAAACAGTTGCGGAAGTTCGTCAATACTGTATTTACGGATAAACTTACCCACTTTTGTGATGCGCGGGTCGTTTTCAATCTTGACGAAGGCGCTGTTGATCTCCTCCTCTTTCTGCTTGCTGAAATCGCTCTCTGCTACGACAAAGTCATCGCCTACCAGCATGATTTCCTCGTCGCTGATCATCATTTCCGACTCTAGGCCCATGTCCATCATAGCCATCTCGGCCTGATCGCCCAATGGTGCTGTGATGGTAGTCTTTTGCTCTTCCTGTAAATGGGCATCAGCATATTGGTTATGATCCTTGCTCAATTCCTTGAGGCGTTGTTCAGCATCGATATACATGCTGCGGAACTTGAGAAAATCAAAGATGGTGTAGTTGGTTCCTACTCGCTTTGACTTGAACAGGATTGGGCCTGGACTTTCCAGTCTGATGGCGATGGCCGTGATGATGAACACCGGTGAAAGAATAATGATAGACAAGCTGGAGAAGAATATGTCGAATAGACGTTTCCATATGGGAATCTTGAACTTCAGGATTCTGTATTTCGGTGCCTCGTCATCGAAGAGGATATTCTCACGGTCAGAGATGAACAATATCTTTTTGTTCAACTCCGTAACGGACGCATCATGGTTGATGGTGTCGTTGATGCCGCATTTCATGTAGATGTCGCGCTCTTCGCTCGTCATCTTGTCCGTCATTAGAATAATATAGACATTGCGGCACTTCTTTCGCAGATAGGTGATGGCTGTGATGTCCTCGCTGCGCACATTTCGCTCGAAAAACACAATAAAATGCTCATTCGTAACGTGAGGTGTACATATTTGGGCAGCCTCCTTATAGGCATTGGTCATTCTTACCAATTGTCCTGGAATATATTTCAGACGTTCTTGTGTCTTAGGGTTATTACCTAAGTATACAACACCTATCATATTGTCTTATTATACCTTATTATTATAATAATGTCAGAGTAATATCAGTTGGGAAGTATCTTCTTGACGCGAATCTTTAATTCCATGGGGTTGAAAGGCTTCACAATGTAGTCTACAGCTCCAATTTCCAGCAGGCGGATACGCTCGCTGGTAGAGTCTTCGCTGGATAGCATGATGACGGGAATGTGGCGGAACAGTTCGTTCTGCTTAATCCATTCCAGAAAGTCGTCACCGCGCATGCCCGGCATTCGAATGTCCGAGATAATCAAGTCCGGTGTGTTACCGGCCTGAAGCCATTTTACTCCCTGCAGTCCGTCAGGCAGCCACTGTACGTCATAGTCGCTCATCAAGTAGATAGAGAGTACCTTTGCAATGGTCTCTTTGTCATCAAGAATCAAAATTTTCTTTTTCATATATGAATTAAATCTAAGTCAATAGTAACGCTCGAATGGAAGCATGTTCGCACCCTTTTCGATGCAAAGGTAAAAAAATATTTTTAATTGTAGTCAAATAATGATAAAAAAATACTGAAAAACTGTAAAAAAGTTGTTTTTTAGAATTTTTTTCAAGAATTTTGTAGGGTAAAATCAAATATAAATAGACTATTGTTGAATAATTATTAGAAACTTAATAGTATTAAAATTATGAAAAGCAGGTATCTGTTAGGCCTTGACGTTGGCAGTTCGTCTGTCAAGGCATCTCTTGTGAATGTGGAAACGGGTAAATGTGCGGCTGCAGCTTTTTTTCCTGAGAAAGAAGCTCCCATCACGGCTGTCAAAACTGGTTGGGCAGAACAAGACCCTCAGATGTGGTGGGATAATGCCAAGTTGGCCGTAAAGAAGATTATGGCCGAAGTGGGTGCTAACGCAGAGGATATAAAGGCCATTGGCATCTCTTATCAGATGCATGGACTGGTATGTGTAGACAAAGACCTGAAATCGTTGCGGCCGGCGATTATCTGGTGTGACTCTCGTGCCGTACCATACGGTGAGAAGGCTTTCCATGATTTGGGTGCAGACCAATGTCTGGCCCATCTGCTGAACTCTCCGGGTAACTTTACTGCCGCCAAGCTGGCCTGGGTAAAGGAAAACGAGCCTGATCTCTATGAGAAGATCTACAAGATCATGTTGCCTGGCGATTATATTGCCATGCGGCTTAGCGGTACGGTCAGTACTACCGTTAGCGGACTTAGCGAGGGAATGTTCTGGGACTTCAAGCAAAATCAGGTGGCCGACTTCCTGATGGACTATTACGGTTTTGGTTCTTCGCTTATTGCCGACATAGTGCCTACTTTCGGCATGCAATGCGAGGTGAGTGCTGAGGCTGCTGCAGAGATGGGGCTGAAGGCTGGTACACCTATTTCATATAGAGGTGGTGACCAGCCCAACAACGCTTTGTCGCTGAATGTGCTGCAACCTGGCGAGATAGCCGCTACGGCAGGTACTTCAGGAGTGGTATATGGTGTGTTGGGAGATGTCAACTATGATCCGCAGTCACGTGTCAACACCTTTGCCCACGTTAATCATGTTGTCGGGCAGACGCGTTTGGGCGTGCTACTGTGCATCAACGGTACTGGTATCCTTAACGCGTGGGTTCATCGCAATATCACGCCAGACATATCGTATGCTGCTATGAACGACTTGGCAGCTTCTGTGCCCATCGGCTGTGAGGGCGTGGCCATCATCCCCTTCGGAAACGGTGCCGAGCGTGTTCTGGAGAATAAGGAAACGGGCTGTTCCATCCACGGTCTAAACTTTAACAAGCACAACAAGGCTCATTTGGTTCGCGCAGCCCAGGAGGGTATTGTATTCTCCTTCTGCTATGGTATGGAGGTAATGCAGCAGATGGGAATGGACATTAAGGTAATCCATGCCGGCAAGGCCAATATGTTCCTCTCTCCCTTGTTCCGCAATACCCTTGCGGGAGTCAGTGGAGCAACCATTGAACTGTATGATACCGACGGTTCCGTTGGCGCAGCCAAGGGTGCAGGTATTGGTGCCGGTATCTACAAGGATAGCAACGAGGCTTTTGCCTCGCTCGACAAGTTGGAGGTTATTGAGCCGGATGCAGTGCGACGTTCAGAATACCAGGCTGCTTATGCACGTTGGAAGCAGACTTTACAAACAGTTTTGAAGGGTATGTAACAAAAAATATTGGAAATTGAGACAAAGTAAAAAGTAAATTTGAAAAAGTTGTTGTAACTTTGCAACCCGAAAATAACACATCATCATTTAATAAATTTAATTTCAACAACAACATGGCAAAAGAGTTTTTTCCGTTTACCGGTAAGATTCCTTTCGAGGGAAAGGACAGTAAGAATGTAATGGCTTTCCACTATTATGAGCCTGAACGCGTCGTGATGGGAAAGAAAATGAAGGACTGGCTTCGTTTCGCTATGGCATGGTGGCACACACTGGGTGGCGCTTCTGCCGACCAGTTTGGTGGTCAGACCCGCAGCTATGAGTGGGACAAGGCTGCTGATGCCATTCAGCGTGCCAAAGACAAGATGGACGCTGGTTTCGAAATCATGGATAAACTGGGCATCGAGTTTTTCTGCTGGCACGATATTGACCTCGTAGAGGAGGGTGAGACCATTGCCGAGTACGAGGCTCGCATGAAGGCAATCACTGACTATGCTCTTGAAAAGATGAAGCAGTATCCTAATATTAAGAACCTGTGGGGTACTGCCAATGTCTTTGGCAACAAGCGTTATGCCAACGGCGCTTCGACCAACCCCGACTTCGACGTTGTGGCACGCGCTATCGTTCAGATTAAGAACGCTATCGATGCTACCATTAAGCTCGGTGGTCAAAACTATGTGTTCTGGGGTGGCCGTGAGGGCTATATGAGCCTGCTGAACACCGACCAGAAGCGCGAGAAGGAGCACATGGCCACTATGTTGACGATGGCTCGCGACTATGCTCGCAAGAATGGTTTCAAGGGTAACTTCCTGATTGAACCGAAGCCCATGGAACCCTCTAAGCACCAGTATGACGTTGACACGGAGACCGTATGTGGTTTCCTCCGTGCCCACGGCCTTGATAAGGACTTCAAGGTGAACATCGAGGTGAACCATGCCACTCTGGCCGGCCATACCTTCGAGCATGAGTTGGCTTGTGCCGTTGACGCTGGCATGTTAGGTAGCATTGATGCTAACCGTGGTGATGCTCAGAATGGCTGGGATACCGACCAGTTCCCCATCAACAACTTTGAGCTGACACAGGCTATGCTGGAGATTATCCGCAATGGCGGCCTGGGACTCGGTGGAACCAACTTCGATGCCAAGATCCGTCGTAACTCTACCGATCTCGAAGACCTCTTCATTGCTCATATCAGTGGTATGGATGCTATGGCTCGCGCTTTGCTGAATGCAGCCGACATCATTGAGAACTCTGAGCTACCTGCCATGAAGAAGGAGCGCTACGCTTCGTTCGACGCTGGCATTGGCAAGGACTTCGAAGAAGGTAAGCTGACCCTTGAGCAGGCTTACGAGTATGGTAAGAAGGTGGAGGAACCCAAGCAGACCTCTGGCAAACAGGAGAAGTATGAGACCATTGTGGCCCTGTATGCCAAGTAATTTTTGATTTCACATTACAAAAAAGAGGATGCTCAAAACGTCCTCTTTTTTTTGTAATGTTATCTCATTCATAGCTTCTGTTGTCCTCTTTAGGCTATTCATAAACCTTTGCCTTGCGCCTGCCCTGTAGGACGGCAAGTGCATTGAGGGCCAGGGCTTCCATCTCGTCCTCTCCAGGGAAGGTGTAGACAGGAGCCAGGAAGCCAATGCGGCGTCGCAGTTCGTTGACGATGTAGTCAGAGTGCGCCATACCTCCTGTAATCAGAATGGCATCGATGTTGCCGCATAGTACGGCCGCCTCGGCGGCAATATTCTTTGCCACATGGTATATCATAGCCTCGACGATAAGTTTGGCATGTTCGTCGCCATCCTGGATACGCCTCAGGATTTCGCGCATGTCGTTCGTGCCGAGGTGTGCGTTCAACCCGGCTTTGCCAGCAATGCGCTTCAGAAGTTGCTGCTCGTTGTATTTGCCGCTAAAGCAGAGACGGATAAGGTCTACAGCAGGCAGTGAGCCGGCGCGTTCTGGCGAGAAGGGACCTTCTCCATCCAGAGCGTTGTTGGCATCAATGGCCCGTCCGTGCTCATGGGCGGCAATGCTGATACCTCCTCCAAGATGACAAATGATGAGGTTCAGGTCTTCGTACTCCTTGCCAATGCCACGGGCATAGCGGCGTGCGATGGCACGTTGGTTTAGTGCGTGCCAGATGGCAATACGCGGCATGAGTGGCGAACCGCTGATGCGTGCCAGCGGCGACAACTCGTCGACCACACCTGGGTCGGCAATGAACGAGCGGCATTCAGGTATCATGGATGCTATCTCGTGGGCTATCAGACAGCCAAGGTTGCAGGCGTGGCTATGCATGACGCAGCCGTGCATCGTGTCGTCAAGCATCTGTTGGTTAATTTCATAGACTCCACCACTGATGGGTTTCACCAGTCCACCGCGCCCTATGACGGCATCGAACTGCATGGGAATGTCCGACTGCCGTAGTTCGTCGAGTACCAGTTGGCGGCGGAAGTCTTGTTGCTCGGTGATGTTACCGAATGGAGCCAACTCTTCGGCGGTGTGTGTGATGTTGCGTAGCAGAATGGGCTTCTCATTCTCGTAGACGGCCATCTTCGTGGATGTCGAACCGGGATTGACAACTAATATCTTCATTTTGTTCTATAAGTTAGATACTTGCCAGTGCGAAGAGGATGCTGTTCAGTTTCGCTTCGGAATTGTCACCCCGCGAGGGAACGACCACAGGGGCCGTAGTACCACATAGCATGCCGGCAGTACGGGCACCGGCGAACAGCGTCATCGATTTGTAGAAAGTGTTGCCCGCTTCAATGTCGGGCATAATCAGCACGTCGGCCTCGCCATTCAGGGGTGATGCGAGACCTTTGGCATGCAGAGCCTTAAGAGAGCATGCAGACTTCACGTCCATCGGTCCGTCTGCGATGCAGCGTCCAAAGTCACCTTCTTTCGCGCGTACCTTAATATTTTGGTAGCCGTCAACAAATGGGAAGTTCTTGCCGGGTTTCTCCGAACAGTGTATCAAGGCAATCCTCGGTTCCTCAATTCCAAGATGGTGCAGTATGTCGACGGCATAGCGCACCTGTTCAATGCGTTGTTCGTGCGTTGGGTAGGGGATAACGGCAGCATCTGTGAAAAAGAGTAACTTATGATAAGCTGGAATCTCTGCAACAGCGAGGTGTGTCAGTACGGCCTTTGTGCCCTGTTTTTCAGGCAACAGCAATCCCTGCTCTTTATCTAATACGGCTCTTAGCAGTTGGTCGGTACCTATTAGTCCCTTCATCAGCATATCGGCCTTTCCTTGTCGCACCAGGTTTACGGCCTCCTGTGCCGCTACCTCCGGCCGTTCGTTGTCGATACCGATTACCTCGGCCAGTCTCTCCTCGCTGACCTGCCGTAGGGCTTCGCGCGTAGCCTCATCGTCTGGTCTCACAGCGGCAATCCGTAGCAGTCTTCCGGGAGCCTTAATACGTTCCCGCAGAGCATCTAATGTCTTCATAGTTTTCGTATTTTCAGTATTTTCATGCAAAGCTACGAAAAAAAGTGTAAACTTCCAAATTTTTGATGGCATTTCTTTCTGTGTGAATTTGGTTGTAACTTTGAAATAAAAAAGAAAAACAAGTTTTCCTTTGGTTTTTTATTCACTTATTCGTACCTTTGCAGTCAAATTGAATTCAATACAAATATTTTTAACAATTTTTATGAACTTTACTTTGTTGATTACCGTCTTGGTGACGGCTTTGACATTAGTGGTGGCGGCTTACGTGGTAGCCAAGCTGATAGGACCAAGGTCCTACGCGAAGGTGAAAGGTGAGCCGTATGAGAGTGGTATTCCCACGCGAGGCAGCTCGTGGTTGCCTATGTCGGTGGGATTCTATCTCTTCGCCATCTTGTTCCTCATGTTCGATATAGAAACGGTGTTTCTGTATCCATGGGCAGTAGTAGTGAAGGAGTTCGGTGCGATGGCTCTGCTGAGCATCGGGTTCTTCCTGGTAGTTCTGGTATTAGGCTTGGCATATGCCTGGCGGAAAGGAGATCTGGAATGGAAGTAAGGAAACCGCACATCAAGAGTATTCCCTACGAGGAGTGGAACGACAACGCCTCGTTGGAGAAGATTGTTGACGAGCTCCATGAGGGCGGTGTCAATGTGATTACGGGCTCGCTGGACCAGCTCATCAACTGGGGACGCAGCAACTCCCTCTGGTCACTGACCTTCGCTACCTCGTGTTGTGGTATCGAGTTCATGGCCTGCGGTTGTGCCCGCTATGACTTTGCTCGTTTCGGTTTCGAGGTTACTCGTAACTCTCCCCGTCAGGCCGACCTGATTATGTGTGCAGGTACCATCACTCACAAGATGGCTCCAGCATTAAAGCGTCTGTACGACGAGATGGCCGAGCCGAAGTATGTGATTGCCGTAGGTGGCTGTGCCATCAGCGGTGGACCGTTCAAGTCGAGCTACCATGTGGTGAAGGGTATCGAGGAGATCGTGCCCGTTGACGTGTTTATTCCTGGTTGTCCTCCACGTCCTGAGGCTATCATGTACGGCATGATGCAGCTGCAGCGTAAGGTTAAGATTGAGAAATTCTTTGGAGGTGCAAACCACAAGCAGACCGCTGAGGAGGCAGCACTGGGTGTGTCGAATGAGGAGCTGACCTTCCGTTCGAAGCATGGTGACCATCGCAGAGAGCCGATTGTAGTAACCGATGTCCCTCAAGAATTTGTTGAGGAGTTAAAGAAAGAGGAGGAGAAGGCATGAAGTTAGAGTTCTTATCATTCGATTTTGACAAGTTTGCACAGGAGATGCAGAACTTGAAAGACAAGAAGGGCTTTGACTATCTTGTCACCATAGTAGGTGAGGATTTCGGAGTTGAAGAAGGCCTCGGCTGCGTATATATCCTTGAGAATACGAAGACTCACGAGCGTTGCAGCGTTAAGATGATTGCCAAGCAGCAGGTATGTGGCGATGGCATGTCATCAAACGGTACCAGTGCGCTGGAGGGTCAGATGGTAGCTTATCTGCCAACTGTATCAAACATCTGGCGTGTAGCCGATCTGCTGGAGCGCGAGGTTTACGATTTCTACGGAATAGTGTTCCTCGGACATCCCGATATGCGTCGTTTGTTCCTGCGCAGCGATTTCAAGGGCTATCCTTTCCGTAAGGACTGGGAGTTCAATGACAAGTACACGTTGGAAGATGACGTAGAACCCGACTACGGTTTGGAGTTCTATCTCGACAAGGACGGTAATCTGCAGTCGAAGCAGAACAAACTGTTCGGTGCTGATGATTACGTCATCAATATTGGTCCTCAGCACCCCGCAACCCATGGTGTGCTCCGTTTGCAGACTGTGCTGGACGGCGAGACTGTTAAGCGCATCTATCCGCACTTAGGATACATCCACCGTGCGATAGAAAAAATGTGGGAGGGTATGACTTATCCTCAAACGCTTGCTTTAACCGATCGCCTTAACTATCTGGGAGCCATGCAACATCGCCATGCGTTGGTGGGTGTGATTGAGGACGCTCTGGAGGTGGAACTGACAGACCGCATCAAGTACATCCGTACCATCATGGATGAGCTGCAGCGTCTCGACAGCCACCTGCTCTATACCTCTTGTGTGGCTCAGGACTTGGGTGCTCTCACCGGTATGCTTTATGGTATGCGCGACCGCGAGCACGTGCTGAACGTCATGGAGGAGACCACGGGTGGACGTCTGATTCAGAACTACTACCGCATCGGTGGTCTACAGGCCGACATCGATCCTAACTTCGTCAAGAACTGTAAGGATCTGGAGAAGTATCTGCGTCCTACCATTCAGGAGTATATGGACATCTTCGGTGACAATATCATCACCCACAACCGTTTGGAGAACTGTGGCCCGATGACGCTCGAGGATTGTATAAATTATGCTGTGACTGGTCCTGCCGGACGTGCTTCGGGTTGGAAGAACGATGTTCGTAAGAACCACCCATACGACATGTACGACAAGGTAGAGTGGGAGCAGTGTACATTGACAGGCTGTGACTCTATGGACCGTTATCTGGTTCACATCAACGAGATGTACCAGAGCC
>CAMKTS010000013.1 GCA_946415755.1 uncultured Prevotella sp.
GGTCGGCAACTTCCCTTGTTCAACGAGTTTATAGACATACTGACGGGTACAGCCTCGTAAATTCCCTGCGGTAGAAATACGTCGCAAATTTATAGGAATTTTCCGAAGCAACCAAAAACAGTCATCAAAGTGTTAAAAATAGAATATTGCTGATAATCAATAATTTAAAACGCTGCGTGGGTCTTCGATTTATTCAAAGGACAATGGGTTAATAAAGATTGTAGCATGCGGGGACTGTCCCCCTGTGAGGCGGTAGCCAGGCGCCTATATAGCAGACGTAGCATACCGCAGCGGTTTCTCTGATCCAAAATATTTCAGCAAGTGCTTCAAGAAACTCACAGGCATGACGCCTACCGAGTTTCAGAATCCCCAGTGATTACTTTTTATTGCTGAGTCCGAAGCTGAAATCCATTCAAGAAGTGCACAACGGAACCGTTGTACACTTCTGTGAATAATGACTGTCAGTCAGCATTATCTTCAACGTCGCTGACACCACCCCAGCCTCCAAAACCATCCAGACCGGCAGCATTGGCTGAGCCAGCCAACAGAACCTGTTCTTGTCTAATGGCCATAACGTTTATTTCAGGTGTTTGATATGTTTTCTTGTTCATAACATGTTCTTCCTTCTCTTCATTTAAAAATTACTTTTTTGCCGTTTACGATGTACACTCCCTTACTGGGCTTGGCCACACGCTGACCGCTGAGACTATAGACAGTACTCTCGTTAAGAGTCATCATCGTACCATCAGCCTTGATGGTGCCAATAGCTGTTGTTCCACCGTCGATGATGAAGTTCAGCATGGGTGCAAGAGCACCACCAGCACCTGTGTACTCCAGATAAGCACGGAAGGGCTTGATGTTGTGCGAGCCTGTGCCAGCTTTGTAGAGTTGATTGCTCTTAAAGTAGTAGTTGCCTTCACTGATGGTGGTCTTGCTGTATGTTCCCACAAAGTTCCAGTTGGCAATCGTCTGCTTGGGGGTAGCCGACACAATATCTACGCCAGTAATTGTGGCCTCTGTGAAAGGGCTGCTCACCATGATGGCGTAGGGCTTGTTGGCAGCAGTCTCTGTGACAGTGCTGAATGTCAGCGTCGTGTTGTCGCCACTGGTCAGTTCGGCCACCTTGACATCTTCGCCGAATGCACTCTTCAGCTGTGCGTTGGTCATAGCGAACGGCAGGCAAATGGTGCTCCACGCATTGGCAGCGATGCTGCGTTTCAGTTCTACGTTTACACCATTGACGGCAGATGGAGCATAATCCTCGTTATCATCAAGGCTATACTTATTTACCGCGAATGTTACTTGCGATAATCTGGAGTTGCCCACTGGCCAGTCGAAACGTATCTTCTTTAGGCCAGGAGTCACCTTATGTGTCATTTCAAAGCTCTGAGCATCGCTGCTACCCAGCGTGAAGGTCTCACTAAACTCTGTGTCATCATTCATGTCGGTAATGGTTATCTTCAGCTGTGGAGAGCCGCTTCTATAGCTACATATAGCCTTGAAGGTATAGTAGCACGAAGCATTCGTATTGTTTACGAAGAAATTGTCAACAGAGCTTCCTTCCGACACCCAATCAATGTATGAAGGATTACCGCCATCAGCTGCGTGGTATCGGGGCTTTGATGTAGTTGTTGCAGAACCTGACGAGAGGTCGAGGTAAGTGCTTTCACTCTCTAGTGGCCATGTTCCAAACTCGGTAGCGGGGTTAAATGCCTGGAAGGTGACATTCTTGAAGTTACAGCCACCTGAGTTGTTGTTAAACTCAAATCGCAGAACCTTATTTCCTTCTGTGATTGGCTTAAAGAGGTATCCCGTTTTGTTATCGTCACCAGAGTTGAAGGTCAGCGTCTGGTTCAGTTCAACGGTAGAGGTTGCAACGTCTGTCACCTTCACAGTCACCTTGGCTTCGTTACCGGAATTGTTGGCGTACGATAGGAAGAACTTGATGATATAGTAGTTCTCTGTTGAATTGTGTACATTGAACTCTACGTAGTTCTGGGCCTTGTTCTCTGAACTGTTAGAGGGTATCCAGTCAATCTTGTAGCCATTTTCGGCACTAGCATCAGCTGTTTTGTGGGGATAAGAATTAGTAATGATTGCCTTAGACATATCGAGATATGTCGTCGGTTCGCCAACGAGTGGCCATTCTTGGTAGTCGTCTGCCCACACCGTGTTCGTGCCTCCTACTAATGCCAGCAGGAGCAGGGCTGTTTTCATAATTTGTTTCTTTTTCATCTGTTTTGTTCTTTATAGTTTAAAAATCTGTAGAGTGTCGGTTTTGCCTGAATTCCCATATTAGAATGGGAATTCAAGGTCATTACCGAATGGTATCATTTTTGGAGCGAGGTTCATCTCGGGGTTGTCGCCAATGGCTATTTCAAAAGACAGAGAGTTACCCTGTACTGATGCTACCATGAGACTGTTCATGGTGTTGGCCAGCGTGATAGTCTCCATCAGCGGTTGTGTATATTCTTTCTTTTTCATTGTCACCATTATATTATTTAACTACTTTTTTTCCTTTTACGATGTATATCCCCCTTGATGGTTTTTGCACACGCTGACCGCTGAGATTATAGAGGTCACTACTTACATCGGGCATCATACTGCTTACATTTTCAATTCCTGTCGTCTCGCTGAAGTCGATGGTCAGCACGGGGGCATTGCTGGCAACTGTCAGGTAGGCACGGTAGGCGTTCACCTGCTGCGGAGCAGAGGCATCGACCTTGAAGAAGGCCACCTGGCCGTCATGATTCTGCAGCACATAGCTGCCCGTGGGAACCAGCGTCCTGCTATAGACACCCGTCAGGGCACCAGCAGTAGCCGTTGTGACATTGTTCTCGACGATGCTGCTGACCGTAAACTCGTAGCTACCTTCGGCAGCATTGACAAGTACCGGTGTGTTGGCAGGCAGCGTACCCGTCACCTCCGTGGCCACTGCTTTGTTGGCACCAGCCTCGGCGGTCAGAGTGTATGCCTTGACGTCGGCAGGAATCTGGGCATCGTATGGCAATACCAGCGTGGCAGCCTTGGCAGCGCTGACGGTCAGCGTGTAGGCAGCATCGACAGTAGTCTTTCCGCCCAGTGAGCCATACTCGTTGACGGCCTGCACGGTGTAGCGTCCGCCACCCTGCACGGCATATTCGGTGTCAGAGGTGATGGCTTCTACATGACCTGCACCATCGATGATAAGATAGCAGATGGCGTATGGTACAGCCTGCCACGTCAGCTTGCCGTTGGCGTAGTCAGCACCGGCAGGAGCCTCTACAGCCTCGAAGAATTTGCGGGGGTTCCAGTCGTCGTCGCCAGTGGTGACGGCCTCGTAGGTATAACGGGCTGCCTCCTCGGTGCTGAGCACGGCCTGACGGGTGACGGGACTGGTCTCACCAGGAGCGAGCTTATCCTCATCAACCTTATAGGTGGTGCGGCGGTTGTTCAGGTCGACGGGATTGCCATCGGCATCCATCGTGTTGTATTCGGCAAAGAGCTTCGGTGCGATGTGCCACTCGCTCCATCCCTCTGCAGCGAGGGTAGTCTTCAGCGTGGTATTGATCCATACGGCGATGGGCTGGTTCTGCCAGGCGCGTCCCAGTTTGTTGGCACCTCCCTTGCCGTCAATGGTGTTGTTCACCAGGACATAGCCCCACTTGGTACCGGCAGCATGGCTGGGAGCCACAATGACGCTACCCTCTCGGGCCAGACGGAAGGTGGAGTTCTCGATGTAGTTGTCACCGGCACCGTAGTAGAAGTCGACGGCACCCTCGATGAGACAGTTGTTCACGTACTGACGGGCACTGCTGTTGCGTACATCGGTATACCACGTATCCTGATAGGAGCGGAACTGGCAGTTGTTGAATGCCTGACGGTCGTTGCGGCTGCTCATGGCCAGACCCATCGGACCTGCCTGCTTCTCAACGCCGTAGCTGTCGATATAGGAGATGTTCTCGGTATAGAAGTCGGTGCTGTTCACCTGTACCACACCCTGCTTGCCGTAGGTCTTCGACTCGGGGTTGTTGGTAGAGTATTCCCAGCCAATGTCCGACGAGCCGCCGTTGTTAATCCAGTAGCAGATAACGGTCTTTTCCTTGTCCTGGCCGATGAGGTGGATGAAGGGCTTGTTTTCGGGAATGGTCACCAGTTCCTCGTAGGTACCGTTCTTGACGAAGATGAGCCAGGGGGCGATGCGTCCAGTGGGAGCAGCGTCAATGGCATCCTGAACCGTCTTGTAGTTGCCTGTGCCGTCCTGTGCCACTACGGCATCAAACACCTTGGCAGTGGGAACGGGTCGCTCCATGACGGTGAAGGTGATGTCGCGTGCGGGGAAGGCATTGCCGCTAAGGTCGGTGATGGCATCAGCACCGATGCTGAGTGTATATTGCTGACCGTATGAGAGTCCATGATAGGCGTAGGTGACACTCTTGCTGCCAAAGGAGCCAGTGAGCGTCTCGCCATTCAGCGTGACAGTGCCCGTTCCGGCCTTGACACGCTCGTTGAAGCTAAGCACGATATTGCCACGGGCCGAAGCACTGGTGCTGCCCTCGGCGGGCGAACTGCTGACGAGCTGCGGGGCCTCCGTATCATCGGCGGCCGTCTGGTCGGCAAAGATGATGACATCGGCCAGATAGAAGCCCTCGGTACCGGAATGGCTGCCGCCGTCGAAGAAGTCACTCGTCTCATCTTCTATCCAGCGGATGTACACCATGCCGTCGATGGCCTTGGTGTCCAGTTCATAGTCCATATTGACCCACTCGCTGCTGGGGTTTTCAGAAAGGGTCAGCGTTTTGAGGGTGGTGAAGCCCTCAGTGCTGCTGGTAGTGCTCAACTGCAGCAGCTGACGCTGACGCACACAACTGTTGTTGGCTGCCACAAGACTGTGGATATTAATCTTGTCGTAGTCCTTCACGCTGAACGAAGCCACGAAGGCACGGGGAATCTGCTCCGACTTGCTCCAGTCGGTATAACGGCGGGCTGCCCACAACTCCTTGCCGCCGAACGAAGCCTTTCCGCTGCCCCAGCTGGTGCTGGCTTGGTTGGGTCCCTGATAGAACAGCATGACGCCGGTATTGTCGGTAGAGAAGGCATAGTCGGCAGCACGGTTGCCGCGAGCCGAGTTCTTGTCGTTATTGAAGTCCCAAGCCACGATGAAGGGGATGACATCGAAGCTGGCCGTCACCTCGGTATTACCATTGACGGTGACGATACGACTCAACTCAGAGCTGCCCGTCTCCCAGGTGAGGAAGTTGGTGACGTTGTTGGGAACAACGGTCAATGTTACCTCCGTACCCTCATCATACTTACCATTGATTGGTTCGGGCGACAGCACTACCTCACCCCACTTGGCACCGTCGCCAGCCATGTTGACGGTCAGCGTATAGGTCTCTACAGTGCCGAAGACGGCCGTAACCGCCGTATTGTCGGTAATCGTTGTGGTATAGGTGGGCGTGGTAGCCAGTTGGTTGCCACCGGCATCCTGCCACTCCTTGAATTTGTAGCCCGACAGGTTGTTGCCCGTGAAGCTGACTTCGCTGCCGCTCACCACGGCATTGCCTACGGGAGTCATGGCCACATAGCCTGCATCGGCAGGGGTGGCTGCGGCAGCCAGCGAGCAGACCGTCTCACCGGCCAGTGCCTCACCCGTCACCTTGAAGCTATTCAGGTACATGTCGCCCGTAGCCTTGGCATCATAGCCGATGAGGGCGCGCACCTTCACGCTGGCCTGTCCGTCGACGGCCAGTGCAGCCTTCGTCTCGTTGAAGTTGCTCCAGCTGCTGCCCGTGTTGTTCTGGGTGCTGCTGCAGAGCCAGGTCGCACCACCGTCGGTAGACACCAGCACATACACCGGCAAGGTCCGGCTGTTGTTGCCCGACATGCGGCAGGAGAACTGCAGGTTCTTGTAGCCCGTTGCCGACAGCTCCACCTCGGCATAGTTATAGTGTTGGGCAGCGTCGGTGGGGTTGCTGATGACCTGCGGCGATGCCGTATACATGCGCAGGGCACCATTATTATAATTAGAGATGTACCACTTCTTCGAGCCGTCGGTCGAAAAGACGGTCAGCGTACCCGATGTAACACTTCCCGATGTAGGATAGAAGAAGGGCTGCTGTGTGGAGAAGTTGTACTCCATGTTCTGTTTGGCCTCGGCCGATGCCGTGTAGTACGTCTTGCTGCCATCCGTAGAGGATGCCGTGTACTTGACATCATTCGAGAAGTCCCATGCGGCCAGTGTCACCTGGTCGGCCTTTGCCTGTGTCACTCCTGCCAGCAGGGCGAGGGCGGCCAAGGCGTTTCTTAGTAAATGTTTCTTTCTCATTGTTGTTTGGTTTGAAGTTAATAGATTTGTCACTGTTATGCCTGCAAAGGTAGAAAAGGGAGGGGGAAAACGGTGGTAGAAAGGTACGGAAGGAGTGAAAAATCGTCCGTCCGTACTTTTTTCCACCATTTTTCTTGGTGGTTTGCCGCGAAATGTGTAATTTTGGCAACATGAAACGACTACTGACCATCTGTCTGACCCTCATCTTCCACGTCGCCATGCTGTCGGCACAACGCGACAGCGTGGCCCATATCACCCATTTCAGCGAGGCCGACGGCTACAGCCAGAGCATCGTTGGTCATGCCCTGCAAGACCGTCAGGGCTATGTATGGCTGTGTACCTGGAACGGGCTGCTGCGCTACGACGGCTACCGCTTCCACACCTATAAGATGCGGCCGGGCGACGGCAGTCCGCTGCGCACCAACCGTATCAGTACCGTAGAGGAACTGGACGATGGCAACCTGCTGTGCAGCACCACTGACAGCATGTTCTGCATTTTCCACCGGCAGACGCGGCTCTTCGAGCAGACCACTGGCGACTATGCCAAGCGGCCACGACCCTACAAGGCATCGGCCCACGTGGAAGAGAAGGTGAAGAGTCTGACGGAGTTCAGCAACATCTTCACCCGCATCCTGCTGGTAGACCGGCAGGGCGGCATCTGGGTCGACACCCACAGCGGACTCTACCGTATCTGGTTTACGCGCAGCCAACTAAAACCGCTGAAATTCGGACAGGAGGCCGAGGAGGAGGTGCGCTGCCTGTACAGCGACCGGCAGGGACGCACGTGGGTGGCCGACAAGAACGGATATGTCAGGGTGTTTGCCCACCGCTGGAGCAAACCCCTCTACCTCACCCCACAGGGCAGCCTCACCACGGCGGCAGTCCGCTTCGGAGAACGCATCTACTGCATCTATGAGGACTCGCAGCAGCATCTCTGGCTGGGCTGTAAGCCCGGAGGACTGCTGAAGCTGACTGCGGCAGGCGGCGGCTACAGCATCACACGTTACCTGCACCAGCCCAACGACCCCTACAGCATCAGCAGCAACAGCATCTACGCCATTGCAGAAGATGACCGGCAGCGGCTGTGGATTGCCGCCTTCAAGGGAGGACTGAACATGCTCGACCTACGCACGGGGCGCGACATCTTTGTCAACAGTCATAGCGGACTGACGGGATGGGACAGCCAAGAGGAGCGCGACAAGGTGCGCAGCCTGTGCATCATCGGAAAACAGGTGCTGGTGGCTGGTACACTGGACGGACTCGTCACGGCCAATATTGCCGAGGAGCCTCAGAAGATGACGTTCCGCCATTATGAAAGGAATGCCACCGATGCCACATCACTCAGCAACAACTGGGTGATGGCCCTGCAGCCGTTGCCCGATGGCAGGCTGGCCATTGCCACCACTGGCGGCGGCATCTGCTTTGCAGAACAGCAGAGTCTGTTGAGCGACAGCTTGAAATTCAGTTCCATTATGACCGACGGGGGACTGGCCTCTGATGTCTGCGAGAGCATGCTCTACGTACCTGCCGACAGCAGCCTGTATATCGTATCACAGACCGCCATCAGCCGAATGACCCTGCACGGCGGCAGCATCACCAACTATATGCGCGGTACGCTGGCCGACAACTTCAACCTACTGGAGACCCCCCCCCTGCTGACGGCTGACAGACATCTGCTGCTGGGCACCACACAGGGCGTGCTCGACATCAAGCCCGACGACCTGCAGAAGAGCAGCTACCGGCCTACCATCGTCTTCGAGTGCGACACGCTGATCAGCCTGTCGCCCGATGAGCGCAGCCTCACCATCAGCTTTGCCGCCATCGACTACAACAAGAGTGTGCCCATCACATACGCCTACCGCATCGAGGGCATGAACGACCAGTGGAACTATATCAACGACAACCGAATCACGCTGCCCGACATTCCGGCAGGCACCTACCGGCTGCACCTGCGCTCCACCAATGGCGACGGCATCTGGACGGACAACGAACGGGTGCTGACCATCACCCGAAAGGCAGCATTCTACGAGACTCTGTATTTCTGGTTGCTGGCAGGCTGTCTGCTGGCACTGACCATCACAGCCGTGCTGCAAGTGGTGCGCTACATCAGGCGACTGCAGAAAGAAATCAAGGACGTGCGGCTGACCAGCAACCAGCGCATCGAGGTGATGAGCGACCGCATCCGCGAACTGCTCTCCATCCGCGAAAAGGTAGAACCGGTGACGGTGGAACAGGTGGATATAGAGAACGAGGAAGACCGCCGGTTTGCAGAACGCGTGAAGACATATATCGCCACAAACCTCGCGGATTCCAACCTCTCCGTATATGACTTCGCCCGTGAGATGGGGGTGAGCCGTACCATCCTCTTCGCCCGTATGAAGAGCGTGTTCGGCACGTCGCCCAACAACTACCTGCTGAACCAGCGCGTGGAACGGGCAAAAGAACTGCTGCGGCAGCCAGGGGCCTATATAGCCGACGTGGCATACCGCAGCGGTTTCGCTGATCCGAAATATTTCAGCAAGTGCTTCAAGAAACTCGTGGGGATGACCCCCACGGAGTTCCAGAAGCAGTAGCATTATTTCATCACCATCTTTTTACCATTGACAATCCCCAAACCGCGATACGAGCTGCCGACTCTGCGTCCGTCAATGGTGTAGCGGGCAGCTGTCGTAGGGTATTGCTGTTCGGGGCTGACGATGTCGCGGATGGCCGTCGTCTCGTCGATGTCGACGAGCTCTATCTCCTGACCAGCCGTCGTGGGAATGTCGTAGAGATAGGTAGTAGAAAGTGTGGTGGCCGGAATCTTCGACGGGTCGGCCACAATGGGATCGGGCATCACATAAGGTTGCATGAGCAGATTGCTGTTGCTGCCAGCAGCCTCAGAGAGGGCAGCACCGTTGGCTTGTTTCAGGGCATTGCCACTACGCAGGCGCAGGTTGCCACCCAGCGTAGACTTCACCTTCAGGCTGACCACCTTACCGTCTTTCCATTGCAAGTCGGTGACCTCAAAACCGCCACGGGCACGCAGGCCCTTCACCTCACCATCGGTCCATGCCGACGGCAGGGCGGGCAACACATGCATGAAACCGGCGTGCGACTGCACGAGCATCTCGGCAATACCGGCACAGGCACCGAAGTTACCGTCAATCTGGAACGGAGCATGGGCATCGAACATGTTGGCGTAGGTGCCGCCATCGGCATCGGACATCGTGGCATTCGGGTCCATCAGGCGCAGCAGGTTCTTGATGATGATCATGGCATGGTCGCCGTCGAGCATACGCGCCCACTGGCAGACCTTCCAGCCGATGCTCCATCCACGGGCCGCATCGCCACGACCTACGAGTGACTTGTGTACGGCCTGATAGACGGTTGGGTTGACGTAGGGCGACACCTGGTTGCCGGGATAGGCTCCCCACAGGTGAGAGAGGTGACGATGAGAGGTGGACTCGCGGTCCCAGTCTTCCTGCCACTCCTGTACCTGTCCGTACTTACCTATCTTATACGGTGTGAGCTGTGCCTTCAGGGCATCCAACTCATCGGCAAATGCAGCATCCGTATCTAACGTGCGGGCAGCCTCGGCGGTATTCTTCAGCACGTCGTAGACCATCTGGTTGTCCATAGCCACGCCACCGAAGAGGGCACAGTTCTGGCTCTTGCCGTTATCATCGGTATAGGAACCGATACCGGGATGGTTCTCAGGGGAGTTGGAGGGACATACCACCATATAGCCGGTATTGGGATCCTTGACGAGGAAGTCCTGGAAGAACTGTGCGCAGCCTTTCAGCACGGGGTAGACACCAGCCAGCCAGTTCTTGTCGCCAGTGAAGAGGTACCGCTCCCAGAGGTGTGAGCAGAACCAGGCGTTACAGGTAGGCCATACGCCCACAGAGCCATTGTCTACAGCACCGGTGGTGCGCCAGAGGTCGGTATTATGATGCAGCGTCCAGCCGCGTGCGCCGTACATCTGCTGTGCCGTCTCGGCACCGGTGACACTGACATCCTTCACCATGTCAATGAACGGGTCGTGGCACTCCGAGAGGTTGGTAACCTCGGCAGGCCAGTAGTTCATCTCAACATTGATGTTGGCGGTATACTTCGAGTCCCAAGCGGGATACTGGCGGGCGTTGGGATTCCAGATGCCCTGCAGGTTGGCAGGCTGGGTGCCAGGCTGTGACGAGCTGATGAGCAGGTAGCGTCCGAACTGGAAGTAGTTGGCCACCAAGCCGGGGTCGTTGCCGTCTTGTGAGCGGAACTCCTTGATGCGTGTCTCAGTATCCTTCTGCTCCTGCACGGCATTGCTGCCGAGGTCGAGGCTGACGCGCCCGAACTGTTCCTGATAGCGGGCAGCGTGGTCGGCCAGTGCCGTAGCATAGCTCTTCCCGCTGTTCAGGAAGTTGGTCATATAGCCCAATGCCTTGGCCTCTGCATCGGCACTGATGTCGTTGTAGTTGACGAAGTTGGTAGCCGACGAGATGATGATGGTGGCAGAGGTGGCATCGTTGACGGTAATGGCGGGTACACCCGTCTGTCCTGCCACGATGCCGCGTGTCTCAACATTCACCTTGTCAGCAGTGGTCTGGATACCGCCATCGTTGATGACCTTGATGAAGGTAAAGCAGTTGAGCTTGTTGTCGACATTCTCCGATTGGGTGCGGGCGGGGACCAGCGAAGCCTCTATCATACCATCGGCGGTGATCTTGTTGATGCCCAACTTCTCCATATTCGTCTTGGCAGGAGCGGCAAAACAAACATTGAAGTTCAGCTTGCCAGCCTCGGAAGCCTCGATGTGCATGATGGTCACATTGTCGGCCAGTGATGTGAATACAGTACGGGTATAGGTAACTCCATCGATGACATACTGCGTTACGGCTGTGGCATCGTTCATATCGAGGGAACGCACATAGCCCTGGGCATCCTTGCACTCACCGTCCTGCAGACCGGGAGAGGTTCCAGGTTCCTCGTCATCATAGCGGTGACCAGGGAAGCCTACCAGCACACAGCCGGCAGCCTGATACTGGGCACCATGCGAAGCCTGTGACATCCAGTTGGGGATGGCCAGCTTCTGCGCAGCGGCATAATCCTTGTTGAAGATATACTGCTGAACCTGCGACAGCACGCCCTTGGCATTGGCATTATAGTTCTTGTTGGGCGACTGGCCCCAGAAAGTGTCTTCGTTCAGCTGAAGCGTATCCTTGGCAACACTACCGCTGACCATCGCTCCCAGGCGACCGTTGCCAAGGGGCAGGGCCTCCTCCCAGTATTGGGCGGGACGGTGATACCACAGCCGGTTATGACTGTCAAGCACGGGGGGCGGTACGGGACGGGTATCGCCCGTGGTGAAGGTGACGGAAATAGCCTCCTCATAGACATTACCAGCCAGATCAGAGAGGGCTGCAGCCGGTAGTGTGAGGGTATAGGATGTGGTCAGGTCAAGGTCGGCGTATGCAAACGATACCTTATTGATATTCACAACGGGAGCGATGGTCTGGCTCGCCGAGGTGGCATGATTGGTCAGCGTGGCCTGAGTGCCAGACTTCACCGTCACGCCCTCATTGAACAGCATGACAATCTTGCCTGTGGGCAATACGGCGGTGGCACCATCGGCCGGTGTGACACTTTGCAGCTTGGGGGCCTGCGTATCCTCGGCCAGGATGTTCAGGTACTTCAGGTTGTAGTTGCTGGTCTTGGTGGCCGACTGGATGAGCATGCGGACGATGAGCAGTTCCTTGTTGTCGGCCTGCAGGTCGTAGTTGGCATCCACCCAGGTGTTCCAGTGGGCACCGGCAGTATAGTCGTCCAACACCGTCCATGTGGTACCGCCGTCGGTAGAATACACCACGCCGAACTTCGTCGAGGAACTACTGCCATCGCCGATGGCAAAGTTCAGCTTCAGGTTCGACAGCGAAGTCGTAGGCATCGCCACCTCGAAATACTGGTCGTGCTTCGAGCCATCGGCATAGTCGGACTTGGCCGTGAACTTGTTGATGGATGCCGTGTTCAGGCGAAGATGGTAGTTGGGAGCAGAGCCGCTGGTACACACCTGCCACTTGCCGTCGCTGGTATGCACGGTGACCTTACAGTCTTCAGGCACCAGCGCACACTCGTTGGGCAGGAAATAAGGCTGTAGCGTCTTCCACTGCGTGTTGGCAATCTGCGACCACCCCAGCGTATTAGGGGTATAGACGGCCGTGGTGCCGCTCTTCTCGACATCATAACCCGTGGTGAATTCCCAGTGTGCCACGACTGACTGCGCAGCCTGAGCGCTCATGGAGCAAAGGAGCAGCATGAACAGTACACCAGTAAAGAAATGTTTTTGTTTCATTGTTTTGACTTTTGAGGTTTGAAAATTTAGAAAATGCTGGTGCAAAGGTAGCTCATCTTGACTGTTTGGAGGTAAAAAATCGTACGGAACAGGTGGAATATTGCACGCGAGGCAGCGCTGCCTACTCCAAAAGAACGATATTCCACGCCCTTCCCTTATAGCGCGAGAAATGAAAATAAATAAGAATTTATTTTGCGGTTCGCCCGAATTACACTACCTTTGCAGGCGAAAAACTGTATGCACAATGGAATCAAAACTAGTTATCTATAACACGCTGACGCGCCAGAAAGAGCGCTTCGAGCCGCTGCACGCCCCCAACGTGGGCATGTATGTATGTGGACCTACCGTATATGGCGACCCCCATCTGGGACATGCACGACCGGCCATCACCTTCGACCTGCTGTTCCGCTACCTGAAGCACCTGGGATACAAGGTGAGGTACGTGCGGAACATCACCGACGTGGGACACCTGGAGCACGATGCCGACGAGGGCGAGGACAAGATTGCCAAAAAGGCACGGCTGGAACAGGTGGAGCCGATGGAGATAGCACAATACTACACCAACCGCTACCATCAGGCCATGGACGCGCTGGGCGTGCTGCGCCCGTCGATAGAGCCGCATGCCACAGGACATATCATCGAACAGCAGCAGCTGGTGAAGCAGATTCTGGACAACGGATTCGCCTACGAGAGCAACGGCTCGGTATACTTCGACATCGAGGCATACAACAAACAGTACCAGTACGGCATCCTCTCCGGACGCTCGCTGGAGAACATCAAGGACGAGAGCCGCGAACTGGCCGGTATCGGCGAGAAGAGGAACCAGGCCGACTTTGCCCTGTGGAAGAAGGCACAGCCGGAGCATATCATGCGCTGGCCGTCGGCGTGGAGCGACGGATTCCCCGGCTGGCACTGCGAGTGTACGGCCATGGGGCGCAAGTACCTGGGTGAGCAGTTCGACATACACGGGGGCGGCATGGATCTGGTATTCCCGCACCACGAGTGTGAGATTGCACAGGCCGTGGCCTCGATGGGCCATCAGGCCGTGAAATACTGGATGCACAACAACATGATTACCATCAACGGACAGAAGATGGGTAAGTCGCTGGGCAACTTCATCACGCTGGAACAGTTCTTTACGGGCAACCACCCGTCGCTGGAGCAGGCGTACTCGCCCATGACCATCCGCTTCTTCATCCTTTCAGCCCACTACCGAGGCACGGTGGACTTCTCGAACGAAGCACTGAAGGCCAGCGAGAAAGGACTGGAGAAACTGACTAACGCCATAGCCGACATGGAGCGCATAGCCCCCGCTGACCGCTGCGACCCCGAAACAGAGCGCGTGGCGAAAGCCCTGCGCCAGAAATGCTATGATGCCATGAACGACGACCTGGCCACGCCGGTGCTGATCAGCCATCTGTTTGAAGCCTGCTCGGTGGTCAACAAGCTGGTGGCCCATCAGGGCAGCATCTGTGCAGACTGTCTGAAGGAGCTGAAGGAGGTGATGCACCTCTTTGCGGAGGATATCCTGGGACTGTCGATGTACAATGTTCAATGTTCAATGTTCAATGGTTCAATGTTCAATGGTTCCAACGACCGCGAGGAAGCCTTTGGCAAGGTGGTAGACATGGTGCTCGACCTGCGCGCCAAGGCCAAGGCCGCCAAGGACTGGGCTACCAGCGACCGCATACGTGACGAGCTGGCGGCTGCTGGCTTTGAGGTGAAAGACACCAAGGATGGTGCCACCTGGAAATTGAACAAATAAGAGAAGACATCACGGAGCAAGGTTCTCAACAACGATTCCTTATGAAATGCACGATCATTGCCGCCAGCATGTTTTGTCTCTGTGCAAGCATGGCCACTGCACAAGACAAGTTGTATACCAACGAGTTCGCCCTCGGTGACATCACCTTACTGGACGGGCCACTGAGACATGCCCGCGACCTGAACATCAAGACGCTGTTACAGTACGACAGCGACCGCCTGCTGGCTCCCTACCGCAAGGAGGCAGGATTGGAGCCGAAAGCCAAGAGCTATCCCAACTGGGACGGGCTGGACGGTCATGTGGGCGGCCATTACCTGACGGCAATGGCTATCAACGCCGCCACAGGCAGCGAGGAGTGCCGACGGCGCATGGACTACTTCATCGGCGAGCTACAGCAGTGTGCCGATGCGAATGCTAGGAACCACCCTGCATGGGGACGTGGCTATGTAGGCGGCGTACCGGGCAGCGACCGCGTATGGAGTACCTTCAAGAAGGGAGACTTCGGAGCCTATCGGGGTGCGTGGGTGCCCTTCTATAATCTACATAAGATGTACGCAGGCCTGCGTGATGCATGGCTCTATGGCGGCAACGAACAGGGCAAGGCACTCTTCCTCGGCTTCTGCGACTGGGCCATCGACCTCACGGCCGGTCTTTCCGACGCACAGATGGAAGAGATACTCCACACGGAGCATGGCGGCATGAATGAGGTGCTGGCCGATGCCTACGCCATCACAAAGGAACAGAAATACCTCGATGCAGCGCGCCGCTTCTCGCACCGTAGGCTGCTCACCCCCCTCTCGCAGCGACAGGACTGTCTGGACAACATGCATGCCAACACACAGGTGCCCAAGGTCATCGGATTCGAGCGCATGGCCGAACTGGGAGGCAACGAGAGCTGGCATACCGCAGGCAGCTACTTCTGGAACATCGTGACCGGTGAGCGGTCGCTGGCCTTCGGAGGCAACTCGCGGCGAGAGCACTTCCCCAGCAAAGAAGCCTGTATTGACTTTGTCAACGACATCGACGGTCCGGAGACCTGCAACACCAACAACATGCTGAAGCTGACCGAGCTGCTGCACCGTCGCAATCCCGAAGCCCGCTATGCCGACTATTACGAGCTGGCTACATTCAACCATATCCTCTCGTCGCAGCATCCAGAGCACGGCGGCTATGTCTATTTCACCTCGGCACGTCCACGCCACTACCGCAACTACTCGGCACCCAACGAGGCAATGTGGTGCTGTGTGGGTACCGGTATGGAGAATCACGGCAAGTACGGCCAGTTTATCTATACCCACGTGGGTGATGCCCTGTATGTCAACCTCTTCGTAGCTTCTGAGCTGAACTGGCGCGAGAGAGGACTGACGCTGAAGCAAGAGACAGCTTTCCCATACGCTGAAACCAGCCGCATTACTATCTTAAGAGTCCCCTCTCCTTCGGGATTTCCTTTGTCAGTGCGCTATCCCGGATGGGTGAAGCCGGGCCTGTTCTCCGTAAAGGTCAACGGTCAGCCCGTCGATATCATCACGGGGCCATCATCCTACGTCACCATCGACCGCCGATGGAAGAAGGGCGATGTCATCGACATCTCCTTCCCCATGCACAACAGCATGAGATATCTGCCCAACCTGCCGCAGTACGTAGCCCTTATGCATGGCCCCATCCTGCTGGGCATGAAGACGGGAACGGAAGACCTGGCACACCTCGTGGCCGATGACAGCCGCTTCGGGCAGCTGGCCACAGGCCGTAAGCTCCCCATCAACGAGGCTCCCATCCTGATCAACAATCACATTGAGGACATCGCCAGCCAGCTGAAGCCCATAGAGGGTAAACCGCTGCACTTCACCCTTGAGACGAAGATGATCAATGGGACGGACGGACAGCATGAGCTGCAGCCCTTCTTCGAGATCCACGACAGCCGTTATATGATTTACTGGCTCGCACTCACTGAAGACAGCTATCAAGGCTATCTTGCCCAGCTGGCCAAGGCCGAGCAGGAACGCCAGGCACTGGAGGAACACAGCGTCGACAAAGTGCAACCTGGCGAGCAACAGCCAGAAAGTGACCATTTCATGGAGACCGACAAGTCGTTTACCGGTAACACCAATGATGTGTTCTGGCGTGATGCCCGCGACGGTCACTATTTCAGCTACCTGATGCAGACCGCCGGACGCACCGACCTCACCCTGCGACTGAAATACTGGGGTGTCGGCGAATGGAAGAGTCACGAGTTCGACATCTTCATCGACGATGCACTCCTGACCTCAGTCAACAATACAGGCAAGTATCGCACCTCACAATTCAAGTACGAGACCTACCCCATTCCCACCGAGCTGCTGGAAGGCAAGAACCAGATACGCATCAAGTTCGTGGCCAAGCCCGGCAAACAAATCGGTGAGATATACGGTGTGAGACTCATCAAACCCTGACATCAAAAAAAAACAACAAGAGATATGAAAAAGATGATTGCCATACTGGTCATGCTGACAGCCACCATCGCTGTAAAGGCTGCTCCGGCATTGTCGGGAGCCATGACCCTGCAACAACCCGACGGAACCACCGTCACCGTCTGGCTCTACGGCGACGAGCATCACCATTGGATGCAGACTGCCGACGGCACGATGGTGGTTAGCACCCAGACAGGATGCTACGTGGCAGACATTGACACAGAAGGACGTATGACGGTGAGCAATATGCTGGCCCATGAGCCACAGCTACGCACCATCGCAGAACGACAACTGAGCGACAGGCAGCGCACCAGACAAGTCCGTTTTCACGAAGCTGCCACACAAGAGGCTGCACGGAGGGCACAAATCTCCCCAACGGGCGGCTACGTACCCCATACAGGCAGTCCGCGCATTCTGGTGATACTGGCTGCCTATAAGGACAGGGACTTCATCCTCCCCGACCCCGTAAAATCGTTCGAGCAATATTTCAACGGAGATACCCAGGAGGAGTTCGGCAACCATGAGAGCCTTAACGCATACAGCGTGAAACGGTATTTCGACATCTCCAGCGGGGGGCTGTTCACTCCCCAGTTCGACATCGTAGGGCCTGTCATGCTGCCTGACAGCATGAAATACTATGGCGGCAGCTCGGCCAGTGCCAACGACGAGAAGATGGGTGACCTGGCCAAGGATGCCATCAACCTGGTAAAAGACCAGGTAGACTTCAAACGCTACGACAACGATGGTGACGGACGGGCAGAACTGGTGTATGTGCTGCATGCCGGCTACGGACAGAATACCGGCGGCTCCGTAGAAACCATGTGGGCGAAGATGTCTACACAGAACATCAAGATCAACGACGAGGTGACTGTGACACGTGTGGGCTGCGACAGTGAGCTGTTCCGACCCCTTGAGCAGTATGCAGACTTCATCAACGGTATCGGTGTATTCTGCCACGAGTTCTCCCATGCCCTAGGAATGCCCGACCTCTACCCTACCACCAGTTCGGCACGTAGCGTGAACAACCAGACGATGGAGTTCTGGAGTATTATGGACTATGGCATCTACCGTCGCAACGGTTTCGACCCCACTCTCTACAATGCGTGGGAGCAGGAAGTCATGGGGTGGAAGACGATAGAAGAACTCACGGAAACGCAGAGCGGTATCACCCTGACTCCCATCCTCGACGGTGGCAAGGCATACAAGTTCGGCAACGGCGCGAACAAAGAGGAGTGGTTCATCCTGGAGAACATCCAGCAAAAGGGCTATAACACCAGGGCTTACGGCCATGGCATGCTGGTGTATCATATTGACTATCCCAGAAGTGATGTCAACATGACTGACAATCCCAACAACACGAAAGGACACCCGCGCGTCACCGTAGTACCTGCCGACAGCCTGCTCATCTCCGGCTACCAGATGAAAGGACAATCGTATGGCGGCAACTATTCTCAGCAAGAGTATCTCAGCAGTCTGGCTGGAGACCCCTTCCCCGGCAGCAGCAACACCACACAGCTGACCGACGGCCAGCTGCTGCCCGGCTACTTGTTCTATAATGGTACGGAGACTACCGGTTACTCGCTGAAGAATATCCGTGAAGATGTGGAGGCTGGCACCGTCACCTTCAACTTTATCGTGAAGAGCAAGCCGCTGAAAGGCGATGCCAACAGCGACGGGACGGTAGACGTAGCTGATGTGGTGGCTATCGTGAATAAGATTCTTGAGCTGCCGACTGACGATTTCAACGAGATGGCCGCTGACGTAAATGGTGACGGTACGATAGACGTTGGCGATGTCGTGTCTTTAGTGAATATCATCTTGACACAGGAATAAAACAGGAAAAATGAGCAGAATAGAGATTAGGCAAGTAAACAACAACAAAGAACTGAAACAGTTTGTGCAGTTCTACTATGACCTGTATCGGAGAAACGACTTCGCCGTGCCCTTTCTCTATTCCGACGAAATGGCCACATTGAGGCACGACAAGAATCCGTCGTTCGAATGCTGTGAGGCTGCATACTTTATGGCTTTCCGCGACAACAAGATGGTGGGGCGCATCGCCGCCATCATCAACCACCGTGCCAACGAGCGCTGGAACCGTAGGCAGGTACGTTTCGGATGGTTTGACTTCATTGATGACACAGAAGTGTGTACTGCCCTGCTGCATACGGTGGAGCAATGGGGGCGCGAGCGGAACATGACGGAAATGGCCGGTCCGCTGGGATTCATCGATACCGACCGGGAGGGCATGCTCGTAGAAGGGTTCGACCAGCTCTCCACCCTATACGTCAACTACAACTATCCCTACTATCCCCAACATATAGAACAAATCAACGGCTTTGAGAAAGATAACGACTACGTAGAGATGAAGGTGAAGGTGCCGGAAACGGTACCCGCCAAGTTTGCAAAAATCACCGAAATGGTACGCCAGCGCTATGGACTGCGCGTACATAAGTTCACCCGCCACGAGCTGATTGACGAAGGCTACGGACGACAGGTCTTCGACCTGCTGAATGCCACCTATAAGGATCTCTACGGCTTTAGCCAACTGTCGGAGCGACAGATAGACAAGCTGGTGAACAGTTATATCAGAATTGCCGACCTCAATCTGGTGACAGCCGTCATGGATGGTGACAAGATGGTGGGATTCGGCATCACCTTCCCGTCGTTCTCACGAGCCATGCAGAAAACCCGTGACGGACGCTTCCTGCCCTTCGGGTGGTGGCAGATGCTGAAAATCCTGAAGTGGCACAAGACAAACATCGTAGACCTGCTGCTTATCGGCGTACTGCCTGACTATCGCGGCAAGGGAGCCAACGCCCTGATTTTCGACGACCTCATCCGCTGGTTCCAACGCTACGGCTTTGAGTGGGCTGAGACAGGTCCGCAGATGGAGAGTAACGAAGGTGTGCTATCACAGTGGCAATACTTAGAGGCCCATCAGGTACGCCGCCACCGTTGTTACAGGAAAGCTCTGTGAACTTTCCAAATGAGAAATGAGGAATCCTCATTTCTCATTTGCGCTGATCAGTGCCAAGAGCCGTTCCACAGCCTCCTCTTCGGGAATGTTCTTCTCCACACACACCTTCTGTTTATAGAGACTGATCTTGCCGCGACCTGCACCGACGTACCCATAGTCAGCATCAGCCATCTCACCAGGGCCGTTGACAATACACCCCATGATACCTATCTTCAGACCGACCAGATGACTGGTGGCTGCCTTGATGCGGGCGATGGTATCCTGTAAGTTGTACAGCGTGCGGCCACAACCGGGACAGGAGATATACTCCGTCTTGGTGAACTTGATGCGGGCAGCCTGAAGGATGGCATCGGCGAGTTCTACAAGACGGGCTTCATCGAAGGAAATATTACGAATAATCAGCTTAGTGGCCTTGCGGTCGATGAGTAGGGCTCCCACTGCCATTGCGGCAACCAATTGTAGTGTGTCCCAGTCTTGGCATGGGATATTAAGGGTGATTGTGTCGTCCTTAATGGTTGCTTCAGCCTCCTCACGCAAAAGAGTACATTCGGGGATGAGCTCCACCAGCTTGCGGGCTACGGGAATTTCGCACTCGGGTTCTTCGGAGAGTGACACGCGAATGGTGTCGCCAATACCTTCAGTCAGCAGTGCTCCGATGCCTACGGCCGACTTGATGCGACCGTCCTCACCCTCGCCAGCCTCTGTGACACCGAGATGCAGCGGATAGTGCATGTCTTCAGCATCCATCGTCTTGACCAACAGGCGTACGGTAGTCACCATGACGACGGTATTCGAGGCCTTGATGCTGATGACCACGTCGTTGAACTGCTCACGACGGAAGATGCGCAAGAACTCCATACAACTCTCGACAATCCCCTCAGGGGTATCACCATAGCGCGACATGATACGGTCGGAGAGTGAACCGTGGTTCACACCAATGCGCACGGCAGTATGGTGCTCCTTACAGATATTGATAAATGGAACGAGCTTGGCATCGATTTTCTTCAGTTCCTCAGCGTACTCCTCATCGGTGTACTCCAAGTGTTTGAAGGTACGGCCAGGGTCCACATAGTTGCCCGGATTGATGCGTACCTTCTCACAGTATTGTGCGGCAATGTCGGCCGTATGAGCGGTAAAGTGTACGTCGGCTACGAGGGGCTGTGTGTAACCATCCTGTTTCAGACGTGCCGAGATATGCTTCATGTTTTCAGCCTCGCGGGTACCCTGTGTCGTAAAACGGACTATTTCTCCGCCAGCATCGATGATGCGCTTGGCCTGTGCCACACTGCCCTCTGTGTCATTGGTGTCGGTGGTAGCCATCGACTGGATTCTTATCGGGTTGTCACCACCGATGGCGATGTTTCCCACATAAGCTACACTACTAATTCGCCTATTCATTTTGCTATCCGATGATTATATTATTTGACGGTTGATACCTTATAGGCATATTTCAGTTCTGACAATTCCTGATTGGCCTTCTCGATCTTTGCCTTCAGTCCACTCTTATAGTCGCTGAGTCGCTGGGCAATAGCCTCATCACTCAAAGCCAGCATCTCCACAGCCAGGATAGCGGCATTCTGGGCACCATTCACACCGACGGTAGCCACCGGGATGCCCGGTGGCATCTGGACAATACTCAGCAGGGCATCCAGTCCGTCGAGCATACCCTTGATGGGTACGCCAATGACAGGCAGGGTGGTGCTGGCAGCAATCACACCAGGCAGTGCGGCAGCCATGCCGGCAGCGGCAATAATCACCTTCAGTCCGCGCTCTTTGGCACCACGGGCAAAATTCTCTACAGCCTCTGGCGTGCGATGAGCCGAGAGGGCATTGACTTCAAACGGCACCTGCAGCTCGTCAAGCAGCTTGCAGGCCTTTTCCATGACGGGCAGGTCGGAGGTGCTGCCCATGATAACACTTACGATAGGGGTCATATTCTTTTTTTTTCGATGTTTCGATATTTCGATGTTTCGATATTTCGATGTTTCGATATTATGATATTACGACATCACAGGAACAATATCGCTATGGCGGCACAGACGAAGCCTACCCAGAAGCCGCCAACCACCTGGCCCAACGAGTGCTGGCGCAAGATCATACGGCTGGTGCCAAGGACACCTGCCACGACAAACACGACACACAGCCACCAGACGGGGTTAAAGTCGAAGTATTCGGCAAAGGCAAACAAAGCCCCTCCTACTCCTCCAATGGCAGCGGTATGCGTAGATATCTTCCACCACACATTAATCAGGGCACAGACTATCTGTACCAACAATGCCGCAACCACGATAGAACCCATGAAATGTGGCATGTGCAGCCGTTCCATGACATACACACAGGTAAAGTAGCAGACGATAGAAATGACGTATGGCACCATACGGCGTTCACGATGGCCTAACTCGATGAGGTTCCATCCCTGATAGCGCCGGTACAGATGGATGAGCAGGGTGGGCAGCAGGATGGTGAAAAGATACACCATGGTGAGCACGCTGAACTTGTACGACCAGGGAAAGAGGTTCAGATAGCTGAAAAGAAAGAGTGTTGCCAGTCCGATGATAGGCAGGTAGAACGGCGTGAACACCATGCTAACGATGCGGGCCGTCAAGATGATTTGCTTCTCTCTTCTCAGTTTCCGTTCCTTCATCATTTCCACTTTCATTTGCGCAGCCGTGCAATGGGGATGTTCATCTGCTCACGGTATTTTGCTACGGTACGACGTGCAATAGGATAGCCTTTTTCAGCCAACTGTTCCTTGAGGGCATCGTCGCTCAATGGCTTACGCTTGTCCTCTGCTTCTATCAGCTCACGTAAGGCAGCCTTGATCTTACGAGTGGACAGTTCTTCACCGTCGGCTGTCACATAGCTGTCATTGAAAAAGTAGCGCAGGGGAAAAGTTCCCCACCGTGTCTGCGCAAATTTTGAATTGCTGACACGTGATATGGTTGAAAGGTCAAAGCCTGTCTTCTCAGCAATATCCTTGAGTATCATCGGACGTAGCGATGCCTCGTCGCCATCTTCAAAGAAGCGGTGCTGCCATTGGATGATGGCATTCATGGTGACCGCCAACGTACGGTTGCGCATGCGGAGTGCATCGATAAAGCCCTGTGCTGCTTCCACCTTCTTCTTGGTATAGAGCAGGGCTTCCTTCATCTGAAGGGTCATGTGTTCCTTATTGTTCTGGTACTCCTGAAGGGTTTCCGTAAACGACGGCGACACACGCAGCTCAGGCAGTTCACCAGTATTGAGTTGGAAGGTCACGGTACCGTCATCCTGTGTATCGACGATGAAGTCGGGCGTAATCTGCTGGATAGAACGTCCCACGTCCTCACTGATAGCCGTGCCTGGTTTGGGGTTCAACTTTCGCAGTTCACGGATAAGCATCTCTGTCTGCAGTTCGTTGAGTTGCAGCTGCAGCCCCAACTTCTCCCAATGTTTCTTGGCAAACAGGTCAAAATAGGTCTCTATGGTTAGCTGCATCAACTCTCTCAGCCGTGAGGGTTCACGACGCCGTATCTGCAGGAGCAGGCACTCCTGCAACGAGCGGGCACCGATTCCTGCGGGGTCGAACTCCTGCAGCAAATAGAGCACCTGTTCCACCTGCCGTTCGCTAACCTCCATGTTATGGTAGACGGCCAACTCGTCACAAATACTATGGAGAGGCTTGCGCAACAATCCGTCATCATCCAGCGAACCAATCAGATACTCCATGACATACCGTTCCTCGTCGGTCATGTCTGCCATGTTCATCTGTTCTTTCAATTGGTCGTAGAACGACTCCGTATCACCATAGACCATTTCTTCACGTTCGTCTTTACTGGTCATGTCCCGATGATACACCGGCAACTCTTCATCATCACGCCCTATTGCCTCCAAGGCTGCATCCAATGCCGTCTGACGTCCTTCCTGCTCATAGTCGTCGGCCACATTGGGACTCTCCTGGTCCTCGACATATTCCGGGCCGTCATCATAGTCTTCTGTGGAAATCTCCAATGCAGGATTGTCATCCATCTCAGCAACGATACGCTCCTGCAGCTGCATGACAGGCAATTCGGTTAGCTGCGCCTGCAACAATTGTTGCTGCGTGATACCCTGCACCAGCTTTTGCTGCTGTGTCAGCCGTTGCTCTTGAATCTGCTCTTGTGCCACGTTGCCTTATCTGTTTGTCATTTACCACACTTTCTGCGTGCAAAGATACAAATAAAATATCAATCTCATATCGTTATTCGCAAAATTTATTTTCTCGCTGTCAGCAATTCCCTCCATTGACTAAATGAAAGAGGAAAGGGAATGTCCCGCAAGACATCCCCTCTCCTCTTTTTATCTGTATATCAGCCGACCTACTTCTCTTCAATGACAGCCTCTTCGGCAAAGTCAAGGACGTTCTTCTTGTTGGCCTGCATACGTTCATACTCCTCCTTGGAGCCAACGATGATCTTCTCGAACTCACGGAGACCAGTACCGGCAGGGATGAGGTGACCGCTGATGACGTTCTCCTTCATACCCTCCAGTGTGTCAACCTTGCCACGGATGGCAGCTTCGTTAAGCACCTTCGTGGTTTCCTGGAACGAGGCAGCCGACATGAACGACTTGGTCTGCAGGGCAGCACGGGTGATACCCTGAAGAATCTGAGTCGAAGTAGCGGGTACGGCATCACGCACCTGTACCGGCTTCATGTCGCGGCGCTTCAGCGTAGAGTTCTCGTCGCGCAACTTACGGGCAGTAACAATCTGGCCCTTCTGCAGGTTCTCAGAGTCACCAGCATCGATAACCACCTTCTTGCCCCAGATACGGTCGTTCTCCTCAGCAAAATCGAGCTTGTCAACAATCTCCTGTTCAAGGAATGCGGTGTCGCCCGGGTCATTGATCTGTACCTTGCGCATCATCTGACGAACGATAATCTCGAAGTGCTTGTCGTTGATCTTCACACCCTGCAGACGATACACATCCTGTACCTCGTTGACGATATATTCCTGAACAGCCGTGGGACCCTTGATGGCCAGGATGTCGGCAGGCGTGATGACACCGTCAGAGAGCGGAGTACCAGCACGCACGGCATCGTGCTCCTGTACCAGGATCTGCTTCGAGAGCGATACGAGATATTTACGCTGTTCACCAGTCTTGGAGGTGACGATGATCTCACGGTTACCACGCTTCACCTTACCCATAGTGACCTCACCGTCGATTTCAGAGACGATGGCGGGGTTCGACGGGTTACGGGCCTCGAAGAGCTCAGTGACACGAGGCAGACCACCGGTGATATCACCACCCTTGGCAGCAGCACGTGGAATCTTGACGAGGGTCTCACCAGTCTTGACGGTCTGACCGTCCTCAACGACTACGTGACCACCCACGGGGAAGTTATAGGTTCCGATGACTTCACCATTAGCACCTATTATATCACAGGTAGGCACCTTCGACTTGTCCTTCGACTCCGTGACAATCTTCTCGGTCAAACCAGTTGTCTCATCGGTCTCGGCACGGAAGGTGATGCCCTCGATGACATCGTGGAACTTCAGCGTACCAGCATATTCCGTAACGATGACGGCATTGAACGGGTCCCACTGGGCAATCTTCTCGCCCTTCTTCACGGTATCACCATTCTTGAAATACAGTGACGAGCCATAGGGGATATTGACCGTGGACAGCACAATCTTCGTATTGATGTCAACGAAGCGGACCTCACCCAGACGGCTCACCACCATCTCACAGTCACGTCCATCCTCATCATAAGGTACCACGCGCACCTCTTCCAGTTCTATCTTCGAGTCGTTCTTTGCCACAATGCTGGCATTGGCAGCAGCATTGGCTGCCACACCACCGGCGTGGAACGTACGGAGCGTCAGCTGTGTACCAGGTTCACCGATAGCCTGTGCGGCAATCACACCAACGGCCTCACCCTTCTGCACCATCTTACGGGTAGCAAGGTTACGGCCATAGCACTTCATGCAGACACCATGCTTCGATTCGCAGGTAAGCACGGAACGGATCTCAACGCTCTCAATGGGAGAGTCCTCAATAGCCTGGGCAATCGGTTCGGTAATCTCCTCACCAGCAGCCACGATGAGTTCGCCGGTAGAGGGATGGATGATATCGTGTACGGAGACACGGCCGAGAATGCGCTCATAGAGCGTAGAGATGACCTCATCGCCATTCTTCAGGGCGGTGCAAACCAGTCCGCGCAGCGTACCACAGTCTTCCTCGTTGATAATCACGTCGTGCGACACGTCAACCAGACGACGGGTCAGGTAACCGGCATCGGCGGTCTTCATGGCAGTATCTGCCAGACCCTTACGGGCACCGTGCGTAGAGATGAAGTACTCCAGTACCGACATACCTTCCTTGAAGTTCGACAGAATGGGGTTCTCAATAATCTGGGCACCCTCGGCACCTGCCTTCTGGGGCTTGGCCATCAGACCACGCATACCCGACAGCTGGCGAATCTGGTCCTTACTACCACGGGCACCAGAGTCAAGCATCATGAATACGGCATTGAAGCCCTGGTCAGCCTCAGTCATCTCCTTCATCAGCACGTTGCCGAGGTCGTTGTTGATATGCGTCCAGGTATCAATCACCTGATTGTAACGCTCGTTGTCGGTAATGAAACCCATATTATAGTTCTCTGTAATCTGCTGTACCTCGGCATTACCCTTCTCCACGAGGTCTTTCTTCGACTCAGGGATGATGATGTCATCGAGGTTGAACGACAGACCAGCCTCGTAGGCCATACGGTAACCAAGGTTCTTGATACCGTCGAGGAACTCACAAGCTTCGGCGAAACCAACGTTCTTGATGACATCGGCAATAATGTCGCGCAGGCTCTTCTTAGAGATGATCTTATTGACATAGCCTACCTCCTTCGGGATGATGCCATTGACGATGACACGACCCACAGAAGTCTCGACCATGTGCTTCTCACGCTTGCCGTTGACGATGTCGTCGACCAGTACCTTCACCTGTGCATGCAGGTCACACTTGCCCTCGTTGTGGGCGATGATAGCCTCCTCGGGGCCATAGAAGGTAAGACCCTCACCCTTGGCACCCGGACGAATCTTAGAGATATAGTAGAGTCCAAGCACCATATCCTGCGACGGTACGGTGATAGGAGCACCGTTGGCAGGATTCAGGATGTTATGGCTCTGCAGCATCAGAATCTGAGCCTCCAGAATGGCTTCGTTGCTCAGTGGGAGGTGGACAGCCATCTGGTCACCGTCGAAGTCGGCATTGAATGCCGTACATGCCAACGGATGCAGCTGGATAGCCTTACCCTCGATGAGTTTAGGCTGGAAGGCCTGGATACCCAGGCGGTGCAGCGTCGGAGCACGGTTGAGGAGCACGGGGTGTCCCTTCATCACGTTCTCCAGGATATCCCAGATGACCGGTTCGCGACGGTCTACAATCTTCTTGGCCGACTTCACCGTCTTCACAATGCCGCGCTCAATGAGCTTACGGATAATAAACGGCTTATACAACTCGGCAGCCATCAGCTTGGGCAGACCGCACTCACCCATCTTCAGTTCAGGACCGACGACGATGACCGAACGGGCCGAGTAGTCGACACGCTTACCGAGCAGGTTCTGACGGAAGCGGCCCTGTTTACCCTTCAGCGAGTCGCTGAGGGATTTCAGCGGACGGTTCGAGTCGCTCTTCACGGCACTTGACTTACGGCTGTTGTCGAACAGCGAGTCGACAGCCTCCTGCAGCATACGCTTCTCATTGCGGAGAATCACCTCAGGAGCCTTGATTTCCATCAGACGCTTCAGACGGTTGTTGCGGATGATGACACGACGATAGAGGTCGTTCAGGTCGGAGGTAGCGAAACGGCCACCATCCAGGGGAACCAACGGACGCAGTTCAGGCGGAGTAACGGGAATAATCTTCATAATCATCCATTCAGGACGGTTAATGCCCTTCTCCACACTGCTACGGAAAGCCTCCACCACCTGCAGGCGCTTCAGTGCCTCGTTCTTACGCTGTACCGACGAGTCGCTGTTGGCACGGTCGCGCAGCTCATAGCTCAGCGAGTCGAGGTCCAGACGTACCAACAGGTCGTAGATGGCCTCGGCACCCATCTTGGCAATGAACTTATTGGGGTCGCTATCCTCCAGATAGTCGTTCTCTGAAGAAATCTGATTGTCTACGATCTCATTGTACTCCTCCTCAGATAGCAGGTCATACATCTGTGAACCCAGAGCAGGATTCCCCTCACCATCCTTCTTGCCTGCCATGACACCCGGCTGGATGACAACATAGCGCTCGTAGTAGATGATGGCATCGAGCTTCTTGGTAGGAAGACCTAAGAGATAGCCAATCTTGTTGGGCAGCGAACGGAAATACCAGATGTGGGCCACGGGAACCACCAGTTCGATGTGTCCCACACGCTCACGGCGTACCTTCTTCTCCGTCACCTCCACACCACAACGGTCACAGACGATACCCTTGTAGCGGATGCGCTTGTACTTACCACAGGCACACTCATAGTCCTTGGTAGGGCCGAAGATGCGCTCACAGAACAGGCCGTCGCGTTCAGGCTTGTAGGTACGGTAGTTGATGGTCTCAGGCTTGGTCACCTCACCGAACGAGCTTTCCAGAATCTCTTCCGGTGAAGCCAGTCCGATGGTAATCTTGGTAAAGTTGCTCTTTACTTTTGTATCTTTCTTGAAAGCCATATTTCGATATAACTCTTAATTCTTAATTCTTAACTCTTAACTCTACTTAGTCCATCTTGATGCTGAGACCAAGACCCTTCAACTCGTGCAGCAGCACATTGAGCGACTCAGGGATACCAGGAGTAGGCATGGGCTCACCCTTGACAATTGCCTCGTAAGCCTTGGCACGTCCTACCACGTCATCCGACTTGATGGTGAGGATCTCCTGCAGCACATGCGATGCACCGAATGCTTCCAGTGCCCAGACCTCCATCTCACCGAAACGCTGGCCACCAAACTGTGCCTTACCACCGAGGGGCTGCTGCGTGATGAGAGAGTACGGACCAATAGAACGGGCATGCATCTTGTCCTCGACCATGTGACCGAGTTTGAGGAAGTAGGTGATACCGACAGTAGCAGGCTGGTCGAACATCTCACCCGTCTCACCATCGTACAGATGGGTTGAGCAGAGGCGCGGCAGTCCGGCCTTGTCAGTCCACTCTGCGAGGTCGTCAAGCTTGGCACCGTCGAAGATGGGCGTAGCAAACTTCACGCCGAGACGCTTACCGGCGGCACCGAGGATAGCCTCGAAGATCTGGCCAAGGTTCATACGAGAAGGCACACCCAGCGGGTTGAGCACCAAGTCCACAGGACGACCGTCCTCGAGGAACGGCATATCCTCCTGGCGCACCACCTTCGATACGATACCCTTGTTACCGTGACGTCCGGCGAGCTTGTCACCCACACCGATCTTACGTTTCTTGGCGACATATACCTTGGCCATCTGCAGGATACCTGAAGGCAGCTCGTCGCCGATAGTGATGGCAAACTTCTTACGCTTCGTCTCTGCGTCAAGAAGCTTGAACTTCTTCATATAGTTGATAATCAGCTTGGCGATGAGTTCGTTCTTGTGCTCGTCATTCGTCCATTGGCTGATCTGCACGTCACCATATTCAAGGTTCCTCAGACTTGTCACGGTAAACTTGCTGCCTTTCGAGATGATTTCAGCACCGGTATAGTCCTTCACGCCCTGTGAAGTCTTTCCCTTGGTCAGCGTTACCAGCTTCTCAATAAGGATATCCTTCAGGTCGGAGATCTTTGCCTCATGCTCCTCGTCAATCTTTGCCAGCGTAATCTTGTCCTGCTGCTTGTTCTGACGGGTCTTGACGGCACGGGTAAAGAGTTTCTTGTCGATGATGACACCAGTCAGTGACGGATTGGCCTTCAGCGAGGAATCCTTCACGTCGCCAGCCTTGTCACCGAAGATGGCACGCAGCAGCTTCTCCTCCGGAGAGGGATCGCTCTCGCCCTTCGGCGAAATCTTACCAATCAGGATATCACCGGGTTCCACACGGGCACCGACACGGATGATACCGTTCTCGTCGAGGTCTTTGGTAGCTTCTTCGCTGACATTCGGGATGTCAGCCGTAAACTCCTCGGCACCACGTTTCGTCTCACGGACATCGAGTGAATACTCATCCACATGTACGGAAGTCAATATGTCCTCGCGTACGATGCGTTCGTTGAGCACGATGGCATCCTCATAGTTGTAACCCTTCCAGGGCATGTAGGCCACCAGCAGGTTACGACCCAGTGCCAGCTCACCATTCTCGGTAGCATAACCCTCGGTAAGGATGTCGCCAGCCTTGACGCGCTGTCCCTTTTCACAGATGGGGCGCAGGTCGATGGTCATATTCTGGTTGGTGCGGCGGAACTTGGGAATACGATATTCCTTCAATGCCGGTTCGAAGCTCACAAACTCTTCGTCCTCGGTGCGGTCGTAGAGCACGCGGATGGTAGTTGCATCCACATAGTCGATGACACCCTCACCCTCGGCAGTAATCATCGTACGAGAGTCCTCACAGACCTGCTTCTCAATACCGGTTCCCACGATAGGAGCCTCGTTGTGCAGCAAGGGGACGGCCTGTCGCATCATGTTCGATCCCATCAATGCACGGTGGGCATCATCATGCTCCAGGAAGGGAATGAGCGATGCGGCGATAGAGGCAATCTGCTGGGGCGACACGTCCATCAGGTCTACCTGTGCAGGCGGCACGACGGGGAAGTCGGCATCCTGACGGCATTTCACGACAGGACGGATGAACGAGCCGTCGTCACGCAGCGGGGCATTGCCCTGTCCGATGACGTGGTCCTCCTCCTCTTCTGCCGTGAGGTAAACGATCTCGTTATTGTCGAGGTTGGCTATACCGTTCTCCACCTTACGGTAGGGAGTAGAGATAAAGCCCAGCTCATTGATCTTGGCATAGACGCACAGCGACGATATCAGACCGATATTCGGTCCTTCAGGACTCTCAATCGGACAGAGACGGCCATAGTGCGTATAGTGTACGTCACGAACCTCGAAACCGGCACGCTCACGCGACAGACCGCCAGGGCCGAGTGCAGAGAGACGACGCTTGTGGGTCACCTCTGCCAGCGGGTTGGTCTGGTCCATGAACTGCGACAGCGGGTTGGTACCGAAGAACGAGTTGATGACACTCGAGATGGTCTTGGCGTTGATCAGGTCGGTAGGAGTGAACACCTCATTGTCGCGCACATTCATGCGCTCGCGGATGGTACGGCTCATACGGGCCAGACCGATGGAGAACTGGTTCGACAGCTGCTCACCGACGGTACGCACACGACGGTTCGACAGGTGGTCGATATCGTCGACGGTAGCCTTCGAGTTAATCAGCTGTATCAGGTATTTGATAATCTCAATGATATCTTCCTTGGTCAGCACGCGGACATCCATCTCCGTGTTCAGCCCCAGCTTCCTGTTGATACGGTAGCGGCCCACATCACCCAGGTCATAGCGCTTGTCAGAGAAGAACAGGTTCTGGATGACTTCGCGGGCACTGGCATCATCGGCCGGGTCGGCATTGCGCAACTGGCGATAGATATAGAGCACGGCTTCCTTCTCGGAGTTCGACGGGTCTTTCTGCAGGGTGTTGAAGATGATAGAGTAGTCCTGGGCAATAGCCTCGTCCTTATGAACGAGGATGGTGGCCGTACCACTCTCCAGGATATCCATCATGTTCTCCTCGGTAATCTCCGTCTCACGCTCCATGATGACCTCATTACGCTCGATGGAAACCACCTCACCGGTATCCTCATCCACGAAGTCCTCGTTCCAGCTCTTCAGCACACGGGCAGCCAGTTTCATGCCGACGGCATCCTTCAGTGCCTTCTTGTTGACCTTGATTTCCTCGGCAAGGTCGAAAATCTCCAGGATGTCCTTGTCGTTCTCAAAACCAATGGCTCTCAAAAGCGTGGTGACAGGCAACTTCTTCTTACGGTCGATATAGGCATACATCACGTTGTTGATGTCGGTGGCAAACTCTATCCACGAACCTTTGAACGGGATGATGCGGGCACTATACAGCAGCGTTCCGTTGGCATGCACGTTCTGTCCGAAGAACACACCCGGCGAACGGTGCAGCTGCGACACGACAACACGCTCGGCACCGTTGATGACGAAGGTACCGTTGCTGGTCATGTAGGGAATGGGACCCAGGAATACATCCTGAATCACCGTGCCGAAGTCCTCATGGTCGGGGTCTGTGCAATATAGTTTCAACTTAGCCTTCAAGGGTACGCTATAGGTCAGGCCGCGCTCCAGACACTCGTCAATCGTGTAGCGGGGCGGGTCGATATAGTAGTCCAGGAACTCAAGTACGAAATTATTGCGTGTATCGGTGATAGGGAAGTTCTCTGCGAACACCTTATACAAACCGTCGTTCTTGCGTTCCTCAGGCGGAGTGTCCAATTGTAGGAAGTCTTTGAAAGACTTTAACTGCACATCGAGAAAGTCCGGAAACGGCATCGGATTCTTGACGCTGCCAAAGTTTACTCTGTTGTCTGCTTGCTTTGTTGCCATAAATACTTTATTGGATGTTATTATTTCCCAGTGTTACTAGTTAAACTAGTCCGACTAGTTATACTAGTATAGACTAGAAAAGACAAAAAAATGGTCGGGAACTCCCTACTTGAGAGTTCCCAACCACTAGGGTATGGTTGTGCTGTAATTACTTCAGCTCAACGACGGCACCAGCCTCTTCGATAGCCTTCTTCAGGTTCTCAGCCTCGTCCTTGCTCAGGCCTTCCTTCAGAGTAGAAGGAGCACCGTCTACGAGATCCTTAGCTTCCTTCAGACCCAGACCGCAAGCTTCCTTAACGGCCTTCACCACCTGCAGCTTAGCAGCGCCGACTTCCTTCAGAACAACGTCGAAAGAGGTCTTCTCCTCAGCAGCAGCGGCCTCGCCGCCAGCAGCGGGACCAGCAGCAACAGCAACAGCGGCTGCAGCGGGCTCGATTCCATACTCATCCTTCAGGATGGTTGCCAACTCATTTACTTCTTTCACTGTGAGGTTAACCAACTCCTCAGCAATAGCTTTAATATCTGCCATTTTATTTAAAATTTAATTGTTTTTAATGTTAATGTTACTTCTTTTCGCTTATTTGTTACGCTCAGCGATAGCGTCCAGCAATCCGTGAATCTTGCCACCGGCATTCAAGCCAGAGACAACGTTCTTGATCGGCGACTGCAAGAGAGCCACCACATCGGCGATCAGCTCGTTCTTGCTCTTGATAGCCACCAGTTCGTCAAGTTTCTCAGCACCAACAAAGAAGCTCTCCTCTGCATAAGCAGCTTTCAGGGCGGGAATGCCTTCCTTCTTATACTCCTTCAGCAGCTTGGCAGGAACGTTAGCCACCTGTGTGAACATCACGGCAGTATTGCCCTTCAGTGCCTCATAGAGCGGTGAGAAATCGATGTCGGAAGCCTCGAAAGCCTTGTGGAGAAGCGTGTTCTTCACAACCACCATCTTGATCTCGTTCTTAAAGCACTTGCGACGCAGGTTGCTTGTCTGCTCCGCATTCAGTCCGGCAGTGTCTACCAGATAGAAATGAGGATACTCCTTCAGCTTCTGACCAAGTTCTACTACAATAGTATCTTTTAATTCCTTTTTCATTTGTCTAATCTTTTACGGGTTATTCAACTGATTTAGGATCTACCTTGATACCAGCGCTCATGGTGCTGGAGATAAAGATACTCTTCATGTATGTACCCTTGGCAGCAGCCGGCTTCAGCTTGATAATGGTCTGCAGGAACTCCTTGGCATTTCCGAAAATCTGCTCCGGAGTGAAGGTTACCTTACCGATAGAGGCATGCACGATACCTGCCTTGTCTACCTTGAAGTCTATCTTACCCTGCTTCACTTCCTTAACTGCCTTAGCAACATCCATAGTAACCGTACCGCTCTTGGGGTTAGGCATCAAGCCACGAGGACCCAGGATACGACCCAAAGGCCCCAGCTTACCCATGCAAGAGGGCATGGTGATAATCACATCAACATCAGTCCAACCCTGTTTGATCTTGTCGATATACTCGTCCAGACCCACATAGTCGGCACCAGCCTCCTTGGCAGCAGCTTCCTGATCGGGAGTACAGAGAGCGAGCACACGCGTTACCTTACCAGTACCGTTCGGCAGCGACACAACGCCACGAACCATCTGGTTGGCCTTACGCGGGTCTACGCCCAAGCGTACATCGATATCTACAGAAGCCTCAAACTTGGTGGTGGTAATCTCCTTCACCAATTCTGCAGCTTCCTTCAAAGAGTATGCTTTCCCTGCTTCAACCTTATCAGCTACCAACTTTTGATTTTTTGTCAGTTTACTCATTGTCTTAATTGAAGTTATTTGTTATTTACCAGGGAAGTCCCCTTTAACAGTGATACCCATGCTACGTGCTGTACCGGCAATCAGCTTCATGGCAGACTCCACGGTGAAGCAGTTCAGGTCGCTCATCTTATCCTCAGCGATTGCACGCACCTGATCCCAGGTGACGCTGGCAACCTTCTTACGGTTGGGCTGGGCAGAACCGCCCTTGACCTTTGCTGCCTCCATCAGCTGCACAGCAGCGGGAGGAGTCTTGATAACGAAGCTAAAAGACTTGTCTGCATAGTAGGTAATAACGACAGGAAGAATCTTGCCTGCCTTATCCTGGGTTCTGGCGTTGAACTCCTTGCAGAATCCCATAATATTAATACCCTTCGAACCCAGAGCAGGTCCTACGGGAGGAGAGGGATTCGCAGCGCCACCTTTAATCTGTAATTTGATTAATCCAGCAACTTCTTTAGCCATTTCTGTTTGTTATTAATTGATTATTATATCAGCCCCGGGGAGTGGAAGCCTCCCTATGGCCGTATATAGAACAGGCGTACCGTAACACTTACGCCTTATTCTTTCTCCACTTGTGTAAAGGCCAGCTCCAGGGGTGTCTTACGCCCGAAGATCTTGACCATCACCTTCAGCTTACGCTTGTCAGCATTCACCTCTTCGATGATGCCGCTGAAGCCGCTAAACGGACCGTCGGTCACCTTTACTGTATCGTCAACCTGATAGGGGATATTGTACTCCACATTTTCTATCAGGGTCTCCTCTGCAGTACCGAGAATGCGGTTGATGTCAGCCTGACGCACCTCCTGCGGGTTATCCATCCCACCCAGGAAGCCCAGCACGTTGGGAATAAAGCGCAGCATGTGAGCCACCTCACCCTGAAGCGTAGCCTGTACGAGCACGTAGCCCGGCAGGAACAGCTTCTCCTTGATGACGCGCTTGCCGTTGCGCAGCATGGCATACTTCTCCGTGGGAAGGAGCACCTCACCGACGTGAGTCTCCAGCACATCGTTGTGCTTCTTGGCAGCATCGATGTACTCTTTCACCTTTCCTTCTTTTCCGCTAACGGCACGCAGAACATACCATTTCATTCCTGTTGTATCCGCCATCTCTCTGTACGACTATTTAATTAGGATAAATAGAACTCATGACTGCCTTGAACACAACGTCCATCAGCCACACCACTACTGCAATAATCAGTGAAGCCGACAATACCACCACTGCGCTCTGAGTCAGCTCTTTGCGCGTAGGCCATGTCGTCTTATGGGCCAGCTCGTCGTAACAAGCCTTGCAATAATTAATGAACTTCTTAATCATACTGTTTTCATATCTTGCACGGGAAGGAGGACTCGAACCCACGACCCTCGGTTTTGGAGACCGATGCTCTACCAACTGAGCTATTCCCGTATGAAAGCCCCCACCCTTGAGCGGGGGCTTTTTTGTTTTATGAGAACCTAGTTCGACTAGTCAGACTAGTCATTCTAGTATTAATCCTCGAACACCTCAGTGATCTGACCAGAACCAACGGTGCGGCCACCTTCACGGATAGCGAAGCGCAGACCCTGGTTCAGAGCGACAGCGTAGATCAGCTCAACGGTGATCTCCACGTTATCACCAGGCATCACCATCTCAACACCTGCGGGCAGAGTGATCTCACCTGTGCAGTCCATGGTGCGGAGATAGAACTGGGGACGATACTTGTTGCCGAACGGAGTGTGACGGCCACCCTCTTCCTTCTTCAGGACATAGATAGAAGCCTTGAACTTCTTGAAGGGCTTGATCTGACCCGGATGGCAGAGCACCATACCGCGCTTGATCTCGTTCTTGTCGATACCGCGGAGCAGCAGACCAACGTTATCACCAGCCTGACCCTCGTCCAGAATCTTACGGAACATCTCAACGCCAGTAACAACCGACTTCTTGTCCTCACCAAGACCGAGCAGCTCAACCTCGTCACCAACGTGGATGACACCAGTCTCGATACGGCCAGTAGCAACAGTACCACGACCTGTGATTGAGAATACGTCCTCAACAGGCATCAGGAAGGGCTTGTCAGTAGCACGAGGAGGCTCCTGGATCCAAGTGTCGCAGGTATCCATCAGCTCCATCACCTTCTGCTCCCACTTCTCAACACCGTTCAGGGCACCGAGGGCAGAACCACGGATGATAGGAGTATCATCTTCGAACTCATACTGAGCGAGAATCTCCTGAACCTCCATCTCAACGAGCTCCAGCATCTCCTCATCCTCAACCATATCGCACTTGTTCAGGAACACCACCAGACGGGGAACGTTCACCTGACGGGCGAGCAGAACGTGCTCACGGGTCTGAGGCATAGGACCGTCAGTAGCAGCAACAACGAGGATAGCACCGTCCATCTGGGCAGCACCAGTTACCATGTTCTTCACATAGTCGGCGTGTCCCGGGCAGTCAACGTGAGCATAGTGACGGGTCTTGGTCTCGTACTCAACGTGAGCGGTGTTAATGGTGATACCACGCTCCTTCTCCTCAGGAGCATTGTCAATCTGGTCGAAAGACTTAATCTCAGAGAGACCCTGCTTAGCCAGTACGGTGGTGATAGCAGCAGTCAGAGTAGTCTTACCGTGGTCAACGTGACCGATAGTACCAATGTTTACGTGCGGTTTGGTGCGCACAAATTGTTCTTTAGCCATAGCTTTTTTTGTTTATTATATTAATGAATGATTCGATTTAAATCGTTTTCTCTTATGTGAGCTGTTACTGAGATTTGAACTCAGGACCTCTTCCTTACCAAGGAAGTGCTCTACCACTGAGCTATAACAGCGAGCGATGCACTGTAAGCAGTGCGAAGTTGCATTGGCTCGGCAGAAGAGCATTTCTGCATTTGCACAATCGCAACTTTGAGCGGAAAACGGGGCTCAAACCCGCGACCCCCAGCTTGGAAGGCTAGTGCTCTATCAACTGAGCTATTTCCGCATTACTTCCTTTTCCGGAAGTGGGTGGTGATGGATTCGAACCACCGAAGTCGAAAGACAACAGATTTACAGTCTGCCCCATTTGGCCGCTCTGGAAACCACCCTTTTACTCCTTTTCTGCTTTTCTCCTCCAAGCTCTCTCGCCTTGTCCGTCCGCCTGGCTCTTGCGAGCCTCTTGTCGGATTCGAACCAACGACCCCGAGATTACAAATCACGTGCTCTGGCCAACTGAGCTAAAGAGGCTTTTAAGCATCCGCTCCCCGATTTGGAGTCTTTTAGTCGGAAAGCGGATGCAAAGGTAGGCATTATTTTCGAATTACCAAAACTTTTCTTGGTTTTTTTTACCTGTTACGCAATTTTTCCTTAAATTTCTGCAGTTGAACCCTCATAGAATCCACGCAAAGGTCGGTACTTTCCTCAAAAGTGTCGCTGACTTTCTCGACGAAGAGTGTCGTTCCGGGTACGGTGGCAGTGATGCTCACCTCCTTGTTTTGTGCGGTAGCCGGTTTGGTCACCTTGCACTGCACCTCTACTTTCTGAATGTCTTCAAACGACTTTTCCAACTTGGCGACCTTCTTTTCGATGAACGCCTGTAACTTCTCGGTAGCGTCGAAGTGAATCGACTGAATCTTAATTTCCATAGTTACCTCCTGTTTTTGTTTGGGTAAATAAATAAGGTTAAGCCCTTGGATGGGCATTCTCATATACTCGTTTCAATTGTTCAAACGTGGTATGTGTATAGATCTCCGTCGTCGCCACACTCTCGTGGCCGAGCAGCTTGCGCACGCTCTCCAGGTCGGCACCGTTGTTGAGCATGGCGGTGGCAAACGAGTGACGCAGCACGTGGGGCGATCGTTTCTTCTGTGTCGTGGTGCGCGCCAGGCTGGTGTTGACGATGCGCTCCACCTGGTTGCGCGTGATGCGCAACCCCTTGTCGCCCACTATCAGGGCCTTGCTGTCACGTGCCGGATGCAGCTCGTCGCGCTGCTGCATATATTTTCTGATGGTTTCTTCCAGTTCCTTGCCGAAGGGCACGATGCGCTGTTTGTTGCGCTTCCCCGTCACTTTCAGCTGGTGCGTGGCAAAGTCCACATCGTCATCGTCAAGCCCCACCAGCTCTGCCAGTCGGATGCCGGTCTCATAGAATATTATAATTATGGTACGCGCGCGAAGCTCTGCATAGCTGTCGCCCCACATTTCCGGCAGGTCTATCAGTCTGTCCATCTCCCGTTCCCTGACGAAGTACGGCAGCGGTTTCTGCTTCTTCGGTCCTCTGATCAGGTGCGACGGGTCACGGTCTACGAGCTTGCGCGACAAGGCGAAGCGAAAAAAGGAACGCACGGCACTCAAACAGTTGTTGACCGTCGATGCCATGTCGCCTTTGTCCATCATGCTCTCCATCCAGTCACGGATGATGTCCGAGTCTACCGACTCCCATGAGAGCTGACTATCCCGATTTTTGAAGTACGCCTCGAAGTCCCTCAGACTCCGGCCATAATTGCTCACCGTCAGTTCCGATCGGTTACGCTCGTAGCGCAGGTAATTCAAGAAATCTTCTGTCATCATATTCGCTGCATCTCGTTTTCGGCAACGAATTTACGGAAAATCTTTCAAACTACCAAATTTTCCGCCCACTTTTTTTATTCTTCGGTGGCGCGCAACTTCTGTACGTAAATGGCGTGCTCCATCTTCAGGCGCTTCAGTACAGAGGGTTTGTCAAACTGCTGACGAGCGCGAAGCTCCTTTACGACACCAGTCTTTTCGAACTTTCTCTTAAACTTCTTGAGGGCCTTCTCGATGTTCTCGCCTTCTTTTACGGGTACAATAATCATGTTGTTCTTTGTTTAAAAATTTTTATTTGTTGTTATTAAGTTCAGATGCCTTCGGGCATAGAGCCACGAAAAGCGGGTGCAAAATTACTACATTTTTATGAAACGAGCAAATCTTTTGCTGTTTTTATTTAAAAAAAGTAGAACAGCGATTCGTTTTGCACTATCCACGCCCCTTCTGGAGTTAACAAAACTTAAATTTGTCACCATTATTACACTTGTTTGACAGACAAACGTTATCTTTGCAACAAATAGTTAAAATCGCAAGCACTGCACATCTATGACAACGAGCGACATGACCGTCCGCGAGGAACTAGACCTCATCTATCAAATACGCGGTAAAGTATTGAGCAACGACGACCTCACGGGTGAGAATCTCTTCCTGGTCTGGGGCTACCCCACCGTCATCGTGCTGCTTATGGAGTTTGCCGCACTCCTGATATGGAATGAAGACTGGTGTGCCTGGCTCTGGGCAGGCATACCGCTGATAGGCGCTCCGCTGATGATCTACTTCCTGAACAAGGACTATGCGCGCACCCACCGTCGCACACTCGACGAGAGGGCCATCTTGATGATGTGGGTGTTCATCGGCTTCGCCTCATGTGTCGGTGGGGCAGCTATGGGCTTTGCGGGAGTGTTCCAGCAGGCCTTCTTCGCCTACCTGGGTCTGCTCTGCGGCATGGGCTGTTTCATGACGGGGGTCATCCTCCACTTTCGCCCGAAGACCGTTTGCGGCATCATCGCCTCCGTGCTTTCCGCCGTACCCCTCTTCTTTCAGGGCGACCTGTGGCCGTGGCAGCTGCTCATCACCGCTGTCATCATCACCATCGCCCTCATCATCCCCGGCCACCTGTTCCGCCGCTATGTGATATGGCGCAGAGAATGGTGACACCGATTCCATACGTCCGCTGGCGATAGATAGTTAATATTGTTTAAAATTCTGGTGTGTGTGTCGTTGTTTAAAAAAAAAACATTATCTTTGCACTACAAAGTTCAAAAAGCGGACTAAACCAAACAACAAAACCATATTACTAATTAATAAAATCAACATTTATGAAAAAGCTATCTTTTCTGTTTGCCCTTGTGGCAATGCTGATGCTTCCGACAAAGATGTGGTCGGAAGTGACGATGACGTTCAAGTACGTCAACACCAGCGGTGAAATCATCAAAGACGCGATGAGTTCCTACAACACGCCCGTAACCGTCTACTCGCAAGGCGAGTCGGTGGCTTCCGTCAAAAGTATCAATGACGAGCAAACCTGGGAATTCACCGGCACCTGGTCGATGACCTTCGATGATGCCCTGGCCGGGAAGACCGTGTCTTACGAGACCAAGTTCGGACAGCGGGGTACTTTCACCGTTACCCAGGGCGAGACACTGTCTGCCACCCTCGTCACGCTGACGGTCACCGTGAAGGATACTGAAGGACAGCCCGTATATGACGCGTATGTCAGACTCTACTACCCCAACGGCAATAGCGACGGCATGTACACCGACCAGAACGGACAGATCATCAAGTATTTCGCCGCCGGCACCGGCTACAGCTGGAAATGGGACGACCAAAGCGGCACATTCGACTTGACTGACGACTATGCTCTGAACATCACCAAGCAGGCTGCCACCAGCTTCTCGCTGAGCGTGAAGGGCCGCTACGGCGACTATCCCGTCAGCACCGGCTCATGGTACGTCTATAAGTATGGCGACACCGAAAACACAGTAGCAGACTTGTACAACGGCAACAGCACCAAGCTCGATGCCGGCGACTACTGGGTGAAGGATGAAATGGGCATGTTCAGCGACAGGATCACATTGTCGGCTGACATGGTCTACTGGGTAGAATACCACAAGGTGACCTTCAAGTCGATGACGGGCAGCAAGCCCAATACCGACCAGAGAATTCAGGTGTACTTCGATCGCGACGCATGGAGCAATAAGAGTGCCACCACCAATGCCGACGGTGAGGCCACCATGTACCTGCGCGCAGGCGTGTATACCTATAACATCATGAACACCTCTACAGAGTTCACCGTAGGCAATGCCGACCAGACGGTGGCCATCAATACCAGCAGTATCACCTTCACGATCGACTGCGACGCCACTGCCGAAGAGCTGAAGTACCAGAGCTTCCGCTGGGGCAAGAGCGACACCTCCTATGGCAATGATGTTTATCCCGAGAATGGCAAGATTGTCATCTCGCCTGTCATGCCCGGCAGCTACAAGCTGACCATCAACAACATGAACACCATCGATGTCAATGTGGCAGAGGGTGAGAACGCTCAGACCATCAAGCTCTATGCCCTGCAGTTCACCACCAACATCGAGACCACCAACCAGGTGTATGTCAATGAGGGTGCCCTCCGCATGGACTTCGGCAAGAAGTATTACCTGATGAGTGGTGACTACACCTACGGACTGACCTACTACGGACAGCCCATAGCCACCGTCAGCCTGACGCAGAACACCGACATTCCCATCAACTACGGCACACTGACCGTGACCGTCAGCGACAGCAAGGGAGTCGTAGCAGGCCAGCAGGTGGGCTTCGGCGGCACCTATGCCGACACCGACGAGAACGGACAGGTGAAGTTCACCAAAATGGTGGGCGAATACGAGCTGGGAGTTCCCGACTGCTACGTGGAGCAGACGTTCGACCTGAAGGCTGGCGACAATGTTGCTGCGCTGACCATTCCCGACGAGGTAACCTTCAACATGCTGCACATGGGTGAGCCTCTGAACTCCAACGGACTGTGGATTTATCAGGCCGACGACCAGACCATCAGCTATCGTGCCATCGTGAAGGAAGGCGTTGCCAAGGTACGCCTCGATCCGAGCAAGACCTACGAGGTAGGCGCCTATCACGGCAAGACGGCTATCACCGAAGGCTGCACCGTATCGCTCGGCAAAATCAACGTAACCTGCGACGGCATGGGTATCGCCCTGCCGATGGAGAACTGGGATGCCACCAGCACCTACTTCGTACTCGTGGGCAGCGTGGTCCGTCTGGCAGCCATCCCCGTCAGCGGCATAGGTTTCCAGAAGTGGGTCATCAACGGTGCTGAGTATACTGAGGGTATGATTGACCTGACCATCAAGGATGTCGAGACCACTGCCAAGGCTGTCTTCGGCGGTACGGCTCCCACCTACATCAGCCAGAAGCAGACCAACGCCTCGTTCAGCAGCGACGACAGCTTCATCTATCTGCCCGACGACGTAGAGGGTACCGTGAGCATCTTCTCGATGGACGGCAAGCAGATGAAGAGCATCGGTGTAGCAGGCAAGCAGATTGGCATCTACGACCTGCCGGCCGGAGCCTACATCGTGACGCTGAACACCAACGACGGCGAAACCAAGGTTGCCCGCTTCCTGAAGCAGTAACCTCCAACTTCAAGGGGGGTGTGCCCACCTCGGCACACCCCCCTTTCGTTTTGTCTCAGTGACACCTCAATTAGAAAGAAAAACCATTATCAACAATAACCAACAAAAAAAACGAAACCATGATGAGAAAAAGAATACTCAGAACCCTATGCACGACACTCATGGCAGTGGCGTGCCTGAATGTGAATGCACAAACCAGCGGCTCGTGCGGCGACAATGCCACGTGGGAGTATGACAACGGTACGCTGACCATTTCGGGTACAGGAGAGATCACAACCTACTCCACTGATATGCCGACAGCCTATCCGTGGTATGCCTACGCAAATGACATCCAGACGGTCATCATCGGCGAGGGCATCACCAACATCCCAGCATGGGCCTTTGCCATGTATGAGAAGCTGATGAGTATTCATCTGCCCAGCACGCTGAAGACCATAGGCTGGAGTTGTCTGGAAGAGACAAAACTCTGGAACGTATGCCTGCCCGAAGGATTGGAGAAGATAGATGGTTATGCCTTTATGATGACTCCCTTCTCGACCGTCAGCATCCCCAGCACTGTCACAGAGATTGGCGAGCGCGCTTTCGGCTATTGCGAGAGTTTGGCGTCCGTTGGCTGCTATGCTGCTACACCTCCCACTCTGGGCAGCAACGCCTTTGGCGACAGCCCCGTTGAAACCGTCTATGTGGCTTCAGAAAAGGTGGGCGACTATAAGGCTGCTGACGGCTGGAGCGGCTTCGGCGACAAGATTCAGAGTCCTGCCGGCTACTGCGGTCCTAACGGCACAGATGATGACGGCGATGATGATGTGACCAAAGCCACATGGAGCTTCGATATGACTACCCGCACACTGACCATTGAGGGAACGAAGATGGGACAGTACAACCGTCCTTGGGAAAGTGCCGGCATGGGTGGCACCGGCGGCGGCTTCAACCCCGACAACAACGTAGGCTATCCCTGTGGCATCAAGCATGTGGTCATCAGCGAGGGCATCACAGCCATACCTCCCATGTCGTTCTATATGGAGGTCGGCATCCAGACCGTTACGCTGCCCAGCACACTGACGGCCATCGGCATGAATGCTTTCGGCGAGTGTTTCAACATCGAGACCATCACCAGCAATGCCACCACACCTCCCACCTTGGCAGCAGAGGTTGACCCGGAATGGGGACTGAAAGATCCAGAGACCTACGTCTTCTTCGGCACGCTGAACGGCGAGACGGGAGCTCCCAATCTCATCGAGACCCTCACCGCCATCTTCGTACCCGCTGCCAGTGTAGAGGCATATAAAGCCGCAGCAGGCTGGAGCCTCTATGCCGACAAGATAAAGTCCAACACCTCAACGGCCATCAGCTCCGTCAGGCACGCGGTGACCAATTCTTCTGCCATCTACAACCTCAACGGCCAGCGTGTAGGTCAGGGCTATAAAGGCCTCGTCATCCAGAATGGCAAGAAGATGATCATCAAGTAAGAATCAACTAAAAAAAATACAAACATGAAAAAACTACTGAGATTCCTATGCACGGCACTCATGGCAGTGGTGTGCATGAGTGTGAATGCACAAGCCAGCGGCTCGTGTGGTGCCAATGCCACGTGGTCGTATGATGCAGACGAGACTACACTGACCATTTCGGGTACGGGAGCTATGGATAACTATACTGATGCCTTAACCGATGCACCTTGGAATGCCTATCGGACGAGCGTTTCTAAGGTTGTTATTGGCGACGGTATTACCCATATAGGAAATTGGGCCTTTATGGGATTTACCCAATTAACGAGCGTCACCATTGGAGAGGATGTTGAATCTATTGGCCATGAGGCTTTCGACAACTGTACCAATGCTGGCTTTACTAAACTGAACATTCCGAATAGTGTTAAGACAATTGGCATGTTTGCTTTCTCTAACAACCATCTAAAATATGTGTGTTTGGGTAGTGGAGTAACTTCCATAGGTAGGGAGGCATTCTGTGCTTGTCAGGATCTCGAATATATAGGCAGTTATGCGCTCACGCCACCTACTTTAGGTATGGAAGTCTTTAATGCTGTTCCTAATCTGAAGGCTATTTATGTTGACGGCTACTGTAGAAGCGAGTATGCTGGTGCCGAAGGCTGGAGCGACTTTTCCGCTATTATCCAGACGCCCTACGGTAACTGTGGCGACAGCGAAGGTGATCCCACCGATGCCGTCAAATGGTCGCTGGACATGATGACACGCACACTGAATATCACTTCCAGCACAGGTGGAGCAATCAAGAAGTTCAATACGTCTGATTATCCTTGGAATAATCCGGCTATCAACCCTATGGGTGGCGAATATGATATGTATTGGATGGGCATCAAGAAAATCACAATGGGCAAAAACATTACCAACGTTCCCGACTGGGCCTTTGCTATGCAGATAAACTGTACCTCCATCACGTTGTCCAACACAGTAACATCCATTGGTAAGAGTGCTTTGGAGGAATGCGCCTTTACCGGCATCGACCTGCCAGAAGGCCTGGAGACTATCGATGATTATGCGTTCTATGGCTCTAAACTTACCTCGCTGTTGATTCCCAGCACAGTGACCTCAATAGGGGCGGACGCGTTCTTAAACAATAATGATTTGGCTTATGTGAGTTGTGCTGGAACTTCGCCAGCAACGTTAGGTAATAATGTATTTGGTGAAGGCAGTATGCTCAGTGCCATCTTTGTACCAGAAGGCTATGTTGATACCTATCAGGGTGCTTGGGTGAACTATGCAGCTAAGATTCAGAATGTACCCACCACCACCTTCACCTATACCGCCTCCGAGAAGGTAACGGACTTTGACGAATACACCTACTTCAAAGGCGCGATGAGCGTGAAGTCGCATGACTTTGCCGATGGCGCAGGAACTGTAGTTTATGAAGGCTATGTAACAACAATAGGCGAGATGGCACTGACCTACACTAAGCTGACGAGCATCACTATTCCCGAATGCGTCACAGTTATTGATACCTATTCTTTCCAAGGTAGCGACAAACTGACAACAGTCAACTTAGCCGGTACGCCGGCAATTACCACCATTGGTGACAGAGCCTTTAATAGCTGTTCAGCGCTGACCGCCTTCACCGTTCCTGCTACGGTCAAATCCATCGGTGCCAACGCCTTCGGTGGTTGTTCGAATCTGGCCACATTCACTTTCGCTGGCACTCCCACCATCACCAGCATTGGCAACTCAGCTTTCCAAGACTGTAAGAAGTTGACGTCCTTCACGATTCCTGAGAGTGTGACGACCCTCGGCACCACGGTGTTCTGGTTTGCAGGACTCACCTCGCTGAACATCCCAGCTGGTGTGACAAGTATCGGCCAAGCACTCTTCTGCTCGAGTCCCGTTGCCACAGTGACCGTGGATGCAGGCAATGCCAAGTATGCCGACCTGGGCTGCAACGGTATTTTCGAGAAGGCAGCGAACAAGCTCATTGCCGGTGGTGCCGTCACCACTATTCCTGATGGTATTACCACTATCGGTGAAGAGGCCTTCTGGGGAGAGGAAGGATCGTTTGCCCTCACCCTTCCAGAGAGCGTAACCACCATCGAGAGCCGTGCCTTCCACATGACGAGCGGACTGACCAGCGTTAATATTCCTTCGGGTGTTACCCATATTGATGCAGAAACCTTCTTCTTCTGCGAGATGCAGGATGTCTATTGCTATGCAAGTCCGACAATGACGTGGGACGGAGGAATGAAGGAGGATTTCAGCCTAATGAACCCCAAGTCCACCAAGTTCCATGTGGCTGATGCTGACCTTTCCGATTGGGAAACAAACTTCCCCAACGCCAACGTGACCTTCGTGGGCGATCTGGCACCTGCAATAGCAGGCAACGCCGTGGACGATGTCTACTGGGCTACCTATTATAATAGTGCTGCCAACATGAAGGCTGATGCCAATACCACCGTCTACAAGGCTGCCATCAACGGAAGCTCTATTGTCTTGACGGAGATTGACGACAAGGTGATTAATGCCAGTGAGGGTGTCATTCTGAAGTCTACAGGTGCCAGCATCGCAATGACTGCTTCTGCTGCCGCCAGTGCTGCCGACTATAGCGACAATGCCCTGGAGGGTGTGGATGTGGCTACGCCTGTGTCTGCAGGTTTCAAATATTACGTATTGAGCAACGAGAATTCGACCCTCGGCTTCTACCACTACACTGGTGCTACGCTGGGTGCCAACAAGGCATTCATCAAGGTGCTTGACGATTCCACTGCTCCCTCGTTCTTCAGCTTCAACTTCGGCGGCGAGACGACATCGCTTCGCGAAATGAGACATGAGGAAGGAGAGATGACAAATGTCTATAACCTCAGTGGCCAGCGTGTCAGCAAGCCCACGAAGGGACTGTACATCGTGAACGGACGTAAAGTCGTGATTAAGTAAAGGGGAGGACAAGAATATGAAAAAGAAATATCAGCATCCCACCACCGAAGTGGTCAAGTATGAGTTGTGCCAGCCGATGCTCTCAGCGAGCGTTATCGTTCCGCTGAGCGAGGAACCCACAGGAACTCAGTTCTCACCGGAGAATATCATCCTCTTCGGAGAATAATATTTAACCTCACAGGGGGTCTGTCCCCCTGTGAGGTTTTCAGTACACGTCAGGCACCATTAGTGTGGTAGTGGTTGACGATTCACGAAGCTGAGGAGCCTCCTCACGACCGTGAGTGGCCTCCTCACGGCGGTGAGTGGCCCACTCACGGAAATCCCGCACGCTGGGATTTTCCGTACCAATCCAGTCATCATTTCTCAAAATGTCACTTTCGCTGATGTAACATTCCTTCGCGCACGCGCATGTATATAGCGAAACGTCTTTTTATGTGACCCTTCTGACCCTTCTGACCCGTAAAAGACTTTCGACAATATCCCGGTTACGGGTCAGAAGGGTCAGAAGGGTCACGTTTTTTTGCGTTTGCCTACTACGTACGCACGCGCGTATATATGCGAAAGGCTAAAACACGTGTCATACGTGTCCTACCCGTCCAATCCGTTATGGACACATAGGACACATGTTTTTGGCATATAGCAAGTATGTTATTCAAGTTTGTTTTTTATCAAGGGGGCGGGTATGTGCTCGCAGCCATTCCGCCTCGGCACCGTCGAGGTGGGGCGAGAGCATATCGAAGACGTGTTGGTGGTAATCGTTGAGCCACGCTATCTCTTCCTGCGACAGCAAGTCGCGGAGCACGGGTGCGGTATCAATCGGACAGAGCGTGAGCGGCTCGAACTGTAGGAAGCGACCACACTCGGTTTCCTGGCCGTGTACCACCAGCAGCGTATTTTCTATGCGAACGCCGAAACGTCCGGCCAGATAGATGCCCGGCTCGTCGGTCACCGTCATGCCAGCCACCAGCGGGGCGGGCTTCCACTCCATGCGTATCTGGTGAGGACCCTCGTGGACGTTGAGGTACGATCCCACACCGTGCCCCGTGCCATGCAGATAGTTCAGGCCTGCCTGCCACAGCGGCTGACGGGCTATGGCATCGAGCTGCGTGCCGCTGGCACCATCAGGGAAGTGGAGCATCTGCAGTCGGATATGCCCCTTTAGCACCAGGGTATATACCCGTTTCTGCTCCTCGGTGAGCGGTCCCAGGGCGATAGTACGTGTGACATCCGTCGTACCGTCACGATACTGGGCGCCACTGTCGAGCAGCAGCAAGCCCTTGGGCTGCAGGGGAGCGTCGGTAGCTGGCGTAGCCTCGTAGTGTACGATGGCTCCATGTTCCTCATACGCCGCTATCGTGTCGAAGGAGAGTCCTCGGAACAAGGGCTGCTCTGCCCTGAGGGCGGTGAGCTTGCGGTCGATGCTCATCTCCGTCTGTCCGCCGGCCTCCACGGCAGGCTGCAGCCACTTCAGAAACTTCACCATAGCGATGCCGTCGCGCAGCATCGCCGACCTAAAACCCGCTATCTCCTGCTCATTCTTCACGGTTTTCATCCGTTTCACCGGCGACTCCTCCTCGATAATCAGTAAAGAGCGGACAGGGCGGAGTGAAGAATTTGCTGCCGCAGTCTCTAAGGTATGATAGAGCGTATAGTTCACCTCGTCGGGGTCGAGCAGGATATTGTATTCGAAGTAGTCGCACAGTCCCTTGGCCACCTCTTCGTAGGGAGCCACCCCTACCCCTTCGGCCTTCAGATAGCTGACGACCTCGGAGGTCAGCTTCGCCTGATGGATATAGAGGGTGACATCCTTCGACGAGATGAGCAGATACGACACGAAGACGGGATTACAATGCACGTCGCTGCCGCGCAGGTTCAGCGTCCACGCGATGTCGTCGAGGGCTGCCATCAGCATACCGTCGGCATGCTTTTCGCGGAGGGCCTTGCGGATGCGGGCTATCTTTTCGTGGCAAGGCTCACCGGCATATTCCAGCGGATGAATCTCCACCGGATTTTCCGGAATGGCCGGCCGGTCGCGCCAGATTATCTTCAGCGGGTCAAAATTCGTACGCAGCGTGATGCCCCCCTGATGCCGGAGGTCGGTTATCAGTTCCTTGACGAAGCTGGCCGCATTCACCATTCCGTCGACAGCCACCTCTGCACCGGCACCGCACTCGCGTCCTATCCACTCGGCGATGGTCGGTGTGCCGTCTATCTTCAGCTTCATCAGCTGATACTCCGTACCCTTCAGCTGCTCCTCGGCAGCAATGAAGTAGCGCGAGTCCGTCCACAGGGCAGCACTGTTCAGCGTCACCACCGCCGTACCGGCAGAGCCGTTGAAGCCGCTGATCCACTCACGGCCCTTCCAGTGGTCGGCCGTATACTCACTCTGATGGGGGTCGCTTGTCGGAAAGACAAATGCCGCCAAATGCTCCCTGCGCAATACTTCGCGCAATGCCTCTAATCGTTCTGCTATCATACACGTACAAACTATGTCGGTTGCAAAGATACTGCTTTTTCTTCAAAAAAAGTCACGCTACAGACAGAAATTGTTTGGCAGTATCAGAAGAAATGCGTAATTTTGCAGGCCGTAATCACCATAGAAGACAGTATGGCCATTAGATACACACACCGGGAAGAACTGTTGAACTCGTGGAGCCACGCAGGCGGCATCGCTATGGGCGTGGCATTCGGCGTGGTATTCCTCGTGATGGCATTCAGGGGCAACGACCCGTGGGCGCGCCTGGGTGTATGCCTCTACCTCTTTGGCATGCTGGGTTCCTACATCGCATCCACGGTATACCACAGTCTGCCGATGCGCAGCAAATGGAAGGAACGCCTGCGCCGCTGGGACCACGCTGCCATCTATTGGCACATCGCCGGTTCCTATTCGCCGCTGACGCTGACGGCCCTGCGCGACCAGGGCTACTGGGGCTGGTCGCTGTTTCTCTTCGTGTGGGTCTGTGCCCTTGCGGGCACCTTGGTAAGCTTTGTCAGGCTAAAGGAGCATTCTAACGTCGAGACCTTCTGTTTCATCGGCATGGGACTGAGCGTGCTCATCGCCTTCAAGCCGCTCATCGACTCGGTGTCGACGGCTGCCGTGATATGGATTATCGCCGAGGGAGTGTGCTACATCACGGGAGCAGCATTCTATTCCTTCCACAAACGACGCTACATGCATTCCGTCTTCCACTTCTTCGTCCTCGCAGGCAGCCTCTGCCACATCATTGCCGTGTGGGATGTGCTGATGGCCTACCTCGACTAACTGTTCTTATACTCCGTGGGAGTCTTTCCCGTAGCAGCCTTGAAGCACTTGCTGAAATACTTGGGATCAGAGAAGCCACAATCGTAGGCGATCTCAGATACCGACTTGCCCGTATGCTCTACCAGGTGGATGGCCTTGCGGATGCGCGCCTCACGCATGAACTCCATTGGCGACGTGCCCGTCATCTCCTTCACCTTGCGGTGCAGACTGGTACGGCTCACAGCACAGGCCTGTGCCATATCGTCGATGGATACGTTGCTGTCGCCCAGGTTCTCCTCTACAAAGTGTACCAGGCGTTTCATCAGCATGTCGTCAGCCTCTTCTTGCCTGCTCTTGGGAGATTCCTCCTGAGGCATGTCGGCAGGCTCGTCGTCCACTTGTGGCTGCTGCATCTCCAGCAGGGCCAGGTATTTCTCCAGCGCCTCATGCTGCTGCCGCTTCAACCTGCGGATGTAGAGCAGGATATAGAGCACCAGCCCCGTCACAGCGGCTATCGCCAGCACACCGAGCAGGAAGGCCCACGGTGTCTCCCAGAAGGTAGGCTTGACGATGATGGTCATCGTCCGTTCGTTGTTGCACCACACGCCGTCGCTGTTGGTCGAGCGGATAGCGATATGATACGTGCCGGGCTGCATCTGCGAGAGTGCCAGGCTATGGTTCCGTCCCAGATACTTCCACGGCCGGTCTTTCCCCATCCTATAGGCATATACCACATGGCGGGCATCCTCGTAGTCAAGAGCCGAGAACCAGATGGTGAGGTCTCGCTCGGTGGATGCCAGCTGGATGGTGTCACGACTGCCGGCGGCATAGTCTATGTCGCCGCCCTCCTTCACCACTCCGGTGATGACCAGCGGTGGGGTGAACGAGCTGGTCTTCAGCTGTTTCAGGTCGATGAGCAGGGTACCGTCAAGGGCACCGAACACCCATTTCGACCCCTCCAGTTGCAAGGGGGCAGCCTGCGAGAAGTTGGGGCGTTCGCGCATCAGGAAGGTATTCACGTCGGGTTCTTCCGTCTCCTTCAGCCGCATCTCTATCAGCCGGTTGGTGGATGTCACCCATAGCGAGCCGTCATACTCTGCCATTGCCCAGGTGATGTCGGCAGGAAAACCCGTCGTCAGCTCATAGTGGTGGAAGTCCAGCTGCGGGGCCTCCACATCCTTGGTCAGCAACTGGTTGATGCCACCGTCGGCAGTAGCCAGAAAGATCTTGCCGTCGGCGGTCTGCAGCAGGTCGGTGATATTGCTGCTGCTAAGGCTCTCCTTGCGGTTGGCCTCGCGGCGGTGGTTGCTGAAGGTAATCGCTGTCAGGTCGCTGCTGCTGATGTCGGCCACGAAGAGACCGGCGTAGGTGCCCACCAGCAGGTGGTCGGTAGGCAGTACCAGCAACTTGCTGATGCCCACCTCACGGCTCTCCTTCCAGCCCTTCAGCTGATTGCCAGAGTGGATGAACTGCGGTGTCTCGGCATGGGGATTGCTGATGCAGCACAGTCCGCCGTGGCGGGTGGCTACCCAGATGCGCCCCCTCCTGTCGGTGGCAAAGTCGTATATCTCGTTGTCGCTGATGGCATACGGGTTCTGCTCATCCTTCTGGAACCGGCTGATCTGATAGCTGCCGTCCTCTCGTGGGCGCAGCCGTAGCACGCCATGCCGCTTCGTTCCCAGCCACAGGGTGCCGTCGTCGGTCAGCAGACTGCTGTATACCGCCGCCCCGAAAGGCTGCCACGTCTTACTGATGCGTCCGTCGCTGCCCATCCAGCCGATGGGTTCGCCTGTCTCAGAATACACGGTGAGGGTCTCATCATTGCGGGTGCCCACCATTATCCTGTTCTGCGCATCCCTGAAGACGGCCCTCACCTGGTCGTCATGGTACATGGGCAGTCGGCGGTAGTGCCGGTTCTCGAAGGTCAGCCGACATATCTTTCCGTTGCGCAGCAGCCAGCAGCCGCCCTGTCCGTCGTAGATGGAATTGCTGATTTTTCCGATGCCCTCTCCCTCGGAGTAGGCACAGAGCCTGTGCAGCTCGTCGCTGGCGGCATAGTACGTGTCACCGTTGTCGGCAAAGAACCATCGCGTACCGTCCTTGTCGCTATGCATGTTGAAGTCGTCCATGCGGATGCCCGCAATCTCGTCTGCCTGTCGGCAGCGGCTGTCGGCCAGGAAGAAGCGTCCGTCCTTGCCCAGCAGCCACAGCAGTCCGTCCTTGTCCTGTATCATCTTGCGCACCGGCCACGTCACGCCAGTAGCTGTCAGCTGTCTCCCGTCAGGCGAGAGCAGCAGGATGCCGTTCTCCGTACATAGCGCAATGCGCTTGTCGTTCAGCTCGGCATGGTCGGTGATGGCAGCCGTCAGCAGGGGGTGCTTCCATCGGAAGAGCTTTTCGCGCCGTTCGTTGTAGACCCACAAGGTACCATCGTCGGCCACCAGCCACACCATCTTGTCGTTGCTGATGACACGCAGGAAGGACTTCGGAAAACGTACCAGCCGCTTGTTATCATATAAATAGGTATGCCGCTTGGTCAGCACCCACGACCGCTCCTGCTGGTCGCACACCACGGTGATGCCCTTGCCCGACTCACCTACGGCCATCTGTCTGACGCTGCTCTCTGGCCGGTCATCGCTCAAGGCCAGCATGCGCTGGTCATCCGTAAACAGCCACGTCGTGCCACAAGGCAGGGCACGCACCTTACTGATACGCAACTGCTTTCCGAGCTGCTGCTCATAGTCGGCCAGCACATCCACATATCGGTACTGGCGGGTGTCGAAGAGAAACGCCCTGCCCTCCACCAGGCACCACAGCGAACCGGTGCTGCTGGAATAGAGGCTCGTAATACGGTTGGAGGTCATATTGATGCCGTCGCCGCTATGCGTCTTGAAGTTACGGAATTCGTAACCGTCGAACCGGTACAGGCCGTCGCTGGTCGAGAACCACATCATCCCCTGACCGTCGCGCACCATACGCGACACCAGCGGAGCCTCCTCCACCATATCGTCAAAGGTCATCAGCCGGAATCCAGGCTGACCGGCCAGCATGGCAGAACACATCACCGACAGGGCGCATAGCAGGTATCGTAGCAAGTTAGTCATCAGCTGTCTGTTGTTAATAGCGTCTGCAAATGTACTCATTATCATGGAAACGGCAAAATTATTCGTGAAAAAAAAGGAAAAATGGTGGAAAAAAATACCAGTGAGAGTTTTTTCCACCAACATGGAATTTACAACCACCCTTGTCTATGCCATATTGACTATCTTTGCACCACTTAAGACGGAAGACACTAATCAAACAATTCAAATAAAAACAACTAACAAACGTATGGAAAAAACATTTCAAACCAAGCGAAGGGCATGCCAGCTGTTCATGGCAGCGGCAGGCCTGGTGCTGCTGACGTGTTGTGCCGAAGTGTCGATGAGGTGGAGAGCATCACCATCCTGAAGGATGCCTCGGCAGCCGTCTACGGTGCCTACGGTGCCTACGGTGTCATCCTCGTCAAGACCAAGCGCGGACAGCAGGGACAGCCCCGCATCTCCTACCAGATGCAGATGGGTATCGTCGATGCTATCAAGCACGCTGAGATGCTCGATGGCTACAACTACGGCCGCATCTACAATGCCGCCAAGGCTGCCAACGCGCTGCAGAGCGGTGAAGCCGTCGATCTTCGCAAGGACTTCTTCCAGGCCGACGAGTTGGAACAGATGAAGAGCATGAACTACGACCTGCTGGACAAATACTGGTCCAGCTCTGTCTCCCAGCGTCACAGCATCAACATCAACGGCGGTACCGAGAAAGCCACCTACTTTGCCGGTGTCACCTACCAGACACAGGACGGTAACATCGGTAAGCTGGACTACGACCGCTGGAACTTCCGTGCCGGTCTGACGGCCAAGGTCACCAAGTTCCTCAATGCCACGCTCTCCATTTCCGGCGACAACAGCAAGAGAATCATGCACCAGACCAGCAACGGCGGCGGCGGCAGTCAGGAGGACTACCTCTATATGATGAAGAACCCCAGCTTCGTACCCGACGAGATCAGCGGCTATCCTATCTACCATTCTGGAATGAAGAATGATCCCTCATTCGACAACTACTACAACTACAAGTCACTGCTGAACTCGCGCAACAGCCGCGAGATACACTCCAACAACATGTCTATCCAGGGTTCGCTGGAAGCCGACTTAGGCAAACTGTGGAAGCCGTTGGAGGGTCTGCGCGTCAAGTTGACCTACTCACGCAACATCAGCAACAATGAGGAGAACCGTCTCAAGATGGAGAACACTGTCTACCGCGTCATCAACCGTGGCGGTAGCGGCAACCACCTCTATATCACCGACCCCTCGGCCATCATCGGTGGCCCCGGTGCCGTACCCGACGAGACCAACCCGTATAACGGCTTCCGCTACGCATCCTTCGACAACCTGGAGGAGCGCGTGCTGAACAGTGGCCAGGCATCTCTGCTCAGCCGTGACATGAGCCGCACCAACAGCTATCAGATGAACCTCATGGTCAGCTATGCCCGCAAGTTCGGCAAGCACGATGTCAGTGCCACCTTCTCCATAGAAAAAGGAGAGAGCGAGACGGAAACCCTCTATGGCGAGGGTACCCATCCACTACCTTTTACCGACGGACAGTCGTCTTCACTGGCTGCCGACTCGCAGAAAGACACCAAATGGGGACGCTCTGAAAGCGGTAACCTGGCCTATATCGGTCGTCTGAACTATGCCTATGCCGACCGCTACCTCTTCGAGTTCCTTATCCGCGCACAGGCTTCTACCAAGTTCTCGCCAGAGAACTACTGGGGTGCCTTCCCCTCCTTCTCGTTAGGATGGGTGGCTTCTGAAGAGCCATGGTTCCCGAAGGAGAAGCTGAAGATCGACTTCCTGAAGCTGCGCGCCTCGTTCGGCATCATGGGCCGCGACAATGTCGAGGCATGGCGCTGGCTACAGGTCTACAGCTATAACTCCATCCGCAGCAGCATCTTCGGCACCGACTACACCAAGGAGTCGAGCAAAGCCTTCCAGCTGCCGGAGAAGAGCGGTACCAACCCCAACCTGCGCTGGGACAAGAACATCAAGACCAACGTCGGTATCGACCTGCGCATGCTTGACAGCCGCCTCAGCCTGTCGCTCGACGGCTACTACGACTTCGGCCGTGAGATGTTCTCTATCCCCAACTTCAACATCATGCCCGGTACTGCCGGTACCTACCCCGCCCCGGAGAACTACTCTGAGATGGACATGTTCGGTATCGAGGCCATCGTAGGCTGGCGCCAGCGCATCAACAAGGACATGTACGTGTCGGCCCGTCTGGGCTTTAGCTACGACGACAACAGGGTCAGAAAAATCTATGAACCTAAACCCGGAGAGCGCAAGCTTGACGACCCCGTGGTGGGCGAGCGTTCCGACCGTGGCCTGTGGGGCTACTCCTGTATGGGCATGTTCCGCAGCTATCAGGAGATTGAGGAATACTTCAAGAAATACAATATCACCGAATACTTTGGCCTGCCTCAGAGCCAGGTACATCCGGGTATGCTCATCTACGAGGACATCCGTGGCAGCAAGATAGATGGCACCGACACCTATCAGGGCAAGGACGGTAAGATTGACGAAAATGATATTGTGCAGATTTCCAAGCGCAAGGACAACCCCTTCCACGGCACACTGAACCTGAACTTCGTCTACAAGTCCTTCTCGCTGAACGCTACGTTCACCGCCGAGTGGGGTGCCTACCGCATGATGCCCGCCATGTATCAGGAGTCGTTCGGAAACGACCCCAAGGAGGGTATGGAGACCCATAATGTATCTGCCATGTGGAACGACATGTTCATCTACGATGACGTGCTGGATGCACAGGGCAACGTCATTGCTGCCGCCAACCGTAACGGCCGCTGGCCCAACTTCGGTTACACGGCAAAAGGTGTCAACTCGAAGGCATCTACCTTCTGGAAGATGTCGGCAACGGAAATCTACCTGCGCAACATCACACTGGCTTACACGCTGCCCAAGAAGTGGGTGCGCTATGCCCATCTGAACAATGTACGCCTGAACGTCACCGTGCAGAACGCATTCAGCCTGTACAATGCCTGCCCCGGAGGCTACTGGAACAACTTTGCCGGTAACTACGGCAGCTATCCCGTTACCCGCAAAATTACCATCGGTTTGAATGTAACATTTTAATTAGGAACAAGTAATTAGACATTAGAAATTATGATTACCACAAGCATAAAGAAAGTATTCGCCGGGTGTCTGGTCTTCTGTGGCATGGCCATCACATTCACCGCCTGCAGCGATGAATTCCTGGCCGAGAAGCGACCCTTCGGCAGCTATGGCGAAAACGACATATACAGCAACTGGGAGTCGGTGAAGCTGCGCCTCAACTACCTGTACCAAGGCTCACTGCCCGCCTTCCGCGACTACAACGGCGAACCGAATAAAGCCCAAGGCGGCAACAACACGGCCACCAACAACGCCCCCGACATCTGGCCCGTCGGACTGCCCGACTTCCTGTCGACCAATGCCGATGAGTTTGCCGGCTATGGCAACAGGGGATACGGCTATTACTGCGACCCTGCCACCATCTGGAGTTATACCAACATCCACAAGTTCTTCTACCTAAGTATCAACGACAACCCATGGAAGAAAATGCGCGAATGCACCGATGTCATTGTCAAAGTGCGCCTGCACGACGGACTGACCGACCTGCAGAGAAACTGGGCAGAGGGACAGGCACGCTTCCTGCGCGCCACGCGCTACTTCCGCCTGTTCAAGCGCTTCGGCGGTACACCCGTTATTTCAAACCTGCAAAGCACCGTACAGAGCGACACCACTGACCTGCGCGTCAGCCGTCAGTCGACCCGCGACACCTACGACTTCATCATCAGCGACCTGACAACGGCTGCACAACTGCTGCCCGCACGCTGGGAAGAAGAGGTCAACGACTGGGGCCGTATCACCAGCGGTGCCGCCTACGCCCTGGCAGGCTACGTAGCCAACTACTACGCCTCGCCGGTGTTCAACCGTCAGGACGACCAGGCCCGCTGGCAACAGGCCTACGAGCTGAACACGCTGGCCATCCAGAAGCTGGACGAGGGCCACTTCGGCATGTCTTACGAGGGTGACCCTGGCAACAATGCCTCCAACTGGGCCAAGATCTGGACCAATATCTATGCCGGTGAATCACAGAAGTCAGAAGCCGTCTATATGGCCATCTGCAACAACACGTCCGGCGATGCCGGCGACCAGTTGTACAACTGCACGGAGAACAAGCTGCGCCCCAGCAACTGCGGTGGTGCAGGCGGCATCTCCCCCTCTGCCGAGATGATTGATGCCTTCCCCATGGCCGACGGCAAGCGCCCCACGGAGGCAGGACAGTACACCTACGACAAGAAACTGTTCTTCCTCAACCGCGACCCGCGCTTCTACCGCACCTTTGCCTTCCCCGGCAGCGAGTGGCAGTTCAGCGGCAGTATCACCGCCGACCTGGCTGGACAGTGTCCCTACTTCCTCGGCAGCGAGTACAAACTGCATAACTATGCCTGGTACGACACCGATGACCACTATGCCAACCAGGCTCAGAGCGGCTACTACGGTGACCTGTTGCAGTCTGGCGGTCTGAGCGTCTATGTGCGCAAGAAGTCACAGGACTACGGTCTCGGCGTAACCCCCATGTACGTCTTTGAGTCTACTGGTGTGAGCGACAAGAAGGCCTTCCAGCGCAACGGCCAGCCGATGGTGGCCATGCGCTATACCGAAGTGCTGCTCAACCTGGCCGAGGCTGCCTGCGGTACCAACCGCCTGGGCGAGGCCTACGCCATCCTGCAGCGCATCCGTCAGCGCGTGGGCTATACCGGCGACTGCGGACTCGACCCCAGCATTCAGGCCGACCGTGCCAAGATGTTTGAGGCCATCCTCTACGAGCGTAAGATTGAACTGGCCTACGAGGGTAAGCGCTTTGACGACTGCCACCGCTGGATGCTCTTCGACGGTGGTGTCAATCAGGGCGAGATTGGCGGTTCGACGTGGATTCCCTCCGGCTGGAGCGGCAACACCTGCGAATACCTTGGCGTGAAACCGCTGAACGACTCCTACACCTACCGTGTGGAGGTTGCCTTTGACCCCGCCTTCTTCAAAGGCAGTTATGAACCCTCCACCGACCCCTTTGCCACGCTGGGCATCAACAAGCCTACCGCCGTCAAACTCACGGAGGACTTCACCACCGAGACCAATCCCGACACGGGCGACGTGACCTACCACGATGCCCGCGTACAGGCCCTGGCAGAGTTCTACGGCCAGTATCTGGTGCGTAAGGATATCCTCACCCAGACCACGGTAGATACCGAGAGCGGAGCCATCAGCAAGCCGAAGTGGAGCAACAACTGCTACCTGATGGGACTGAACTCCGGCGACCAGAGTGCCAACCCCAACGTGGCACAGACCCTGGGATGGACCAGTGCCTTCGGCGGTGAGGGTCGCTTCGACCCGCTGAGCGAAACGCCCGACACCAGTGCCCAATAAGTATTGATAACAGTTGCAAGTTTTACATTTTTAAGACTGTTGTTAAAGCGAAGGATGCCCGCGCGTGAGCGTAGGCATCCTTTTCTTCTTTGCGGCATATCTTGCTCGTATCTGCAAAATACGCTACAGATGTTTCTTAAAGAAATCGAGTACGCGCTGCTGCGACCGTTTACCACAGCTGTGTGGCATGTCCCACAGCTCAGTTTCAATCTTATCGCCAACGCCTTGACTCTGCCATGTGTCGTGCATCGTGCGGAAAGCCTTCTCAACGCCTGGCACGGGGAAGAGCTTATCTTGGGAACCGTTGATGAAGAGCATGGGTTTGGGACAGGCGATGCTGGCCACGTGCGGATAGTCGAGCCAACGGCGCAGACCTGGGAAACAGTTGGCAAAGCCACCGTTCTCCGTGCGGCTGTACTTGAACCCCATCTGCTCGTCGGTGGTCACCATCCAACAGACAGAGGCTCCCACCTTGATCCTGTCACTCAGGGCAGCAAGCATCCAGGCACGGTAGGCTCCCATCGACCAGCCTGTACAACCGATACGGCTGGCATCCACTTCGGGCATCTGTGCCAAATATTCCGTACCGGCAATGTCGTCGTAGGTCATCCACGCACTGAGGTCGATGCCATACATCATCATATTACCCGCAATCATATCGTAACGGTCGCGCTGGGGACCTTCCTTCTGTCCCCGCTCGCCCCACATGGGTGCATCGGCAGAGAACACCACGTAGCCGTTCTGTGCCAGATAGTCGCCAAAGAACTGACCCTCGTAGCCCGCCGACCATGCCTCGGCATCCTTGATGACGGTAGAGTCCTCGCAAGCCAGCGGGCGTATCATCTTCTCCTTGCCGATAAACAGGTGTGCGCCGTGGTCGTGCAGGGCATTGACGGCAGGGAAGGGACCCTTGCCGTCGGGTATCAGCACGTAGGCTGGAACGGTGTAGTAGCGCGACAGGCGTATCTCGATCTTGCGCGCCCTGTAGCCGTCGCGCTGCTCCTCATAGAGTACCTTCACGTCGTAGCCGTCGGCAGGTGCCGGGGGCGGTGTCAGCATGCAGTCGAACACCTTCTGGCGGGCCACACGTTTCCACTGGTCAAAATCCTTGATGTCGCTATGGCCCCATGCCAAGGGATAGGTGAGGTCGGCAATCAGCGAGTCGGCATAGACGGGCAGGTTGCGCATAAACTCATATTTCTCACGTCCCTGCTGGGAACTTTTCTTCTTCTGTGCATAAGCCGTACAAGGTATCATTATTGCGGCCAGAAGCATGCATAGCTGGTATTTGTTGTTACTCATTTGTGTAAGCGATGTATTGTTGCTTTTTCCTTTTTTACCTTTTTCTATTTACTTCAGCCACGACCAGCGCAGCGCCCAATCCTTCATAATTTCCTCACGAACCTTGAGCTGCGTATTGGCTCCGGCACAGTTGTGCCAGAAGTCGGCAGGAGCATAGCTATCCGTGTACCACAGGTTGCCCACCAGCAGGTCAGTAGTCTTGGGACCCCTGTTCCAAGTATTCTCAACGGTAATCTGTCCCTGGATGGGTTTGAATCCCTTGATGGTAGAGGTGATGGTATAGTCGAGCGTACCGGTATAGTAGGTGCTGTGGCGCAACACATAGAGGCCATTGCCCTTGTAGTAGCCCTTCCACTGCTGCTTGCGGATGTCGAGCGTAATACAGGCCGAGTCGACGGCAATGTCCTTGCGGTTAGGCCCCTTCAGCTGCCACTCGATGATGCCGCATATCTGGGCGGTGTCCTGTGCGGTGGTAGCACCATGGAACACGGAGCGCGGTGTGCGATTGGTCTTGACGAAGCGGCCTGCCCACGACTGCTGCTCAGGATTGCTGGGATTGCCGTTCATCACATAGAGCAGTGAGGGGGTATCGCCCAGCTTGGGATTGCCCTTATAGTAGGCGGCAAAGTCGCGTCCCAGATGTCCGGCATCCTTGATGTGGTGCTCGAAGAAACCGACATTCCACTCGTCCTTGTTCTTCGAATCGTAGATGAATCCGCGGTAAGTAGTATTGTTCTCTATCATCCACAGGTTGGGGAAGTGCTCAATGATATAGCAGTAGGCATTGACACCCCACTTCTTGTTGGGACCGCCAATCCAGTGGACACGCAGTTTGGGGGCGATATCAGGAGCATCGTGCAGGGCTTGGGCCACATCCTCCAGACAGCCCCATACCAATACGTACAGGGGACGGTCGTCTTGCTTGCGAGCCTGCTGCACAATCCACTGAGAACCCTCGGTCGGCTCGCCCCATCCACAGGCAGGAGCCTCGCTCATACGACCCTGCTTGACCAGCGGGCGCAGCTGCTGGGGAGTCATCAGTCCGCTGACATGTCGGCTCAATTGGGGCAGGTCTTTCTCATAGACATCTATCATGCGGCAAATTTCGCCTTTGTGTCCGTCGCCGAAGGAGGGCGACGACACCAGTCCTTCCAGGTCGATCTCGTTGCTGTACATCAGCAGATGAGCTACCGACTGGTTGTCATCAGGATCGGTACCACCAATGTCACTGCTGATGATGACGCGCGGTTTACGGGGCTTGACGGTGACGATATAGCGTGCATACGATGTCAGACGGGGAGCCGTCATGTCGTAGGCCTCCAGAATGACGTGGATGGTCTGGGGCTCAGTGACCTCTGGAGCCACAAACCACGTCTGCGCGTCGCGTTCATTGAAGTACATCAAATCGACGTTGTCCTTGTAGGTTCCCGAGGGGTATTGATACCACGCCACCCGCCAAGGGGTGTTGTATTTCTCAGGATTGGCCTCTACCTGCTGGCGGGTGATGCCTTTCTGTGCCCACATCTCGCCACGTGTCTTCCACAGCGCATCGATGTCTATGGGGTCTGGGTCGCTGACCAAGGCACTCAGACGCACGGTATCGCCACTATGCACCGTCAGGTCAAGCCCCTGCGGCACCTGGATGACGGGCTTGTGGTTGGCCTGATTGTATTGGGGCGATACGCACCATTGCAGTCGGGCCTGGAAGTCGTGCATGGCAGGTTCTATCCATTCGCGCAACTGTCCGAAGCCGGTGTCGCGGTAGACACGTGAACATTGAACATTGAACATTGAACATTGAACATTGTAGAACCGACCGCCCCAGCCGCCGTAGGTGGGGTCTTCATAGCTGCGCAGACCATTGTCAAACGAATAGAGGAAGGCTGGGGTGTCGCCCTCGCTGATATAAGGCTGGGTATACAAGAGTCCCAAAGGGTTACGCTTGTCATGCAGATATCGCTTTACGAAGTCTGTCGTGTTCGTCATCGTGCCGTAGTCCCAGCTACCGCTGAAGTGGTGGTTCAGCAGGATGGTCACCAACGGATGCTCACGCTCGATATACGGTCCGCCGGCATCCTGATACCAGATGCAGTAAAGCACCGCCTTCGAGACCGCCCGTTCATAATCATTCGGATACTGGGCCTTCAGCTTCTGGAAAGCCTTGGCTGCCGTATTCGTACCACCCCAGCACTGGATGAAAACGGGACGAGGATCCTGCTCCAGCAGTACTTCGACGATGCGGTCAGAGCCAGGGGTGTCAGCCCATCCCGCAGGGTCTACCTTGGGGGTAGCTCCCGGCAGCAGCTGCTTACACTCCTTACCACTCAGCACCACGTGCGACGGGTCTTCGTCGCCCACATAGACTCGTTGTCGCAGATAGTCGGGAGTAGGATAATTGGCATCGTGGACTTTCAGGTTCGGATACACCTTTGCGTAGGCATCCAACTGCTTCTGCAGCCACGGTTCATGGCTCCAGCCTTTCTTTTGGAAACAGGAATTGGTCTGGATGATGCCGTCTACCTGCATGTCGTTGGTATAAAGCAGGAAGTGTACCATCGAACAACGGTCGTCCGTTTCGGCATCGGTCAGCACGATGACTCGTGGCTTTTTCCCATCGTTTGGCGACAACTGGGCATGGCAGTGCTGCCAGCCCAGGAATGCCATAAACAGGATAATAATCTTTTTCATATCTTTGCTTCGTCGTTTGTTTACTTCAGGATTTGGCCCTGTGCGTTATACTGCACATTGTTCTTAAGAATGACAAGACACCCATTGCGCAAGAACTTGTAGGGTTTCTCAGCCTTATCACTGCTGAAGACACTGATACCTGTCGAACCGGTATCCGCCACCCGGATGTACATGTCGTAGATACGTATCTCACCACTGGAGTTGTTGTTCAGCAGCTCGATACTGCGTACTTTCGTGCCGTCGGTGATACCAGCCTGCTCCAGCACGTTCCAGTTGCAGTAGGTGCCCTTGTCCTGCTTGGAGATGTTGACGTTGTTGGTGGTGCCGTCGGCCAGTGTGTAGTTGATACGGAAGGTACGCCCTCCGGTAAAGTGCAGGTTGACGAGCAGTTGGGTGGTACCGTCTTTCAGGTTCCACCTGATGCCGCCGCCACTTCGCCCCATGACAAATGCTCCGATGGTGCAGCCACCAGGTATGACACCGTCTTTCTCTGTATAGGTAGGACTGATGTACGACGGACGGCTGCTGTCTGTACCCTGTACTGCCTCGACGACCCCCATCAGGTCTTCGGGCAGTGCATCGGCCTCGTCCTGGAAGTGATACCAGTCGCCAGTCAGCACACGGAAGGGGATGACGAGCGTGATGATACCTGTCGTACTGACGGGCTTTACACCCTTTTCTGCATCACCGGAGACGGTGATCTTGAAGGTGCCGCCAGAGGTGGGCGTGCCACTGATGGTCACTGTTCGCTCGCTGGTGGTGTAGCCCAGACCGTCGGGTAAGTCCTCCACCTTGACCGTGGTGCCTGCCTCGCTCCATTCATAGACGATATCCTCGATGGGCTGGCCCTGGACTATCTCCTGCATGGAGTTGGCCGTTGTGCAGGTGAGCACAATCTTCTCGGGAATGGTAAACTCTGTCGGCACTCCGTCCAGCTCGTAGGCTCCGAAGTCGGGGGCAGCATCGTTATAGGGGATGTAGAGGTCGTCGGCAGTGATATACTCCAGTCCGGCACTGGAGCATTCGGCCTCGGTCATCTTTCGTGTCGGGGTATAGCCGACGATGGGCGTACCCAAGTCTTTCATGACGCTGCCGGGCTTCAGCCGTGCAAAGTTATTATCGGGCAGTGAGCCGTCGGCCTCACGGGGGGCCATAAAGTCTGCAACAGTCAGCGAGAGGAACTCGCCGGAGTAGTCGTTGGTAAAGGGCTTGCTGCCGTTGGCCGCCTTCTGTCCCTCCTTGTAGGGGTTGCATCCGTCGAGAGTAGTCCAGGAGTTGTAGTCGGTGTCGGGCAACTGCGAGCCACTCTTGTCCTCCGACAGGAACTCGTGATTCTGCTTCACAGCTCCCCAGCCTATGCTGTTGCGGATGGTCATGCCGCCATACTTGAACAGCGTGGGGAAGCGGTAGTTGAACTCATTGCCCCAGGCCGCGCAGTTGATGACGTACATGCCCTCGTAGGCATTGTTCTGGTCGAAACCCTTGTGCAGGTTCTCGAAGGCCACGCAGTTGGTGATGACATGCGCACCCACCGACTGATCGAAGGCCGCACCGCCCGACGAGCCGCCACCGCCCAGCTTGAATCCGTTGCCATTACCCACGGCCTTGCCTTCAGGCGAATAACCGGCGTGCCAGGCCCAGCAGTGGTCGATGACCACGGGGTGATAGACCATGTAGAGATCCCAGTTGTCATCGCTGTTGGTCCACGCACGGCAGCCGTGGAATTCGGTGCCAGGTCCTGGAAACAGCTTGCAGGCAAAGCCGTCGGCATCGCCGCCATCGTCGGTGCCATTATAGGTTCGGCTGTCGTAGTTCTCGTAAGCATCGCAATTGATAACTTTGTTGTAGCGGCAATAGGTGTAGCCGGGGTTGAACTGCGGCGTACCGCTGATGGGCAGTGACTTCGTCTCCTCGATACTGAAGTCCTTGTACATGCCAATCTGCAGCCCAGTGTCGTTGTTCCAGCGGAAGGTGCAACGCTCAATGATGTTGTACGACCCTTCTACCTTCATACCGTTGTCCTCGGCGTTCTGCAGCACGAGGCCGTAGAACGTCCAGTAGTTGGCCTCATGGTTCACATAGATGCAGCGGCCCATCTTGAAGTCGTTCATCGCTGTGTGGTTCATCGCCGAGCCGTCGATGATCACCTTGCCCACGGCATCCTCGGGCCAGCAGCGCATCTCGCAGCGACGCTCGGCACTGGTGGGCAGGGCAGGAATCTTTATGCGCTCGCTGATGGTGTAAGTTCCCTCATGGATGAGGATACGGTCGCCGGCCTGCACCAGTTCTACGGCTTTATGGATGGTCTGCAGCGGGGCTTCCTCAGTGCCGGGGTTACTGTCGTTGCCGGTAGTGGCCACATGGATGTCGGTAGCCGATGCTGCCAACACAGCGAATGTCAGCACGAAGGCTGCACAAGTTCTCTTCAATGCGTTTTTGTCGGTCATATCAGTAGTCGTTTTGGTTATCAAAAAAATGTTTTCACTTGACCACGACTTTCTTCCGGTTAAGGATATAGATGCCGGGGCAGGGCGACAGCACGCGGCGCCCCTGCAAGTCGTAGAGGGAGGTATCGGTAAGCCTGCATTCGTCGTTCCGGATGGCCCCAATCCCCATCGTCTCCGATTTCAGCATTTCACCCTGTAGCTCGCCACCCTCGTTCTGGTCGGCAGTGATGTGGGCAACGAGCGAGTTGAGGTAGATCTCGAGATGGGTGTAGCCGCCCTGCCCTACCGTATTGCCGTCGGCCTTGTTGTTCTTGTCCAGCCCGTGGCCGTCTTCCCACTCGTCGGGCATGCCGTCGCCATCGGTGTCGGGCCTGGCAGCATCCTGCTTCAGCTCTGGCCAAATGGTGGGAATCTTCGACTTGACATCGTCTTGCGAGTTGATGAAGCCGCTGGCGTTGCCGCTGCCCGTAAAGGTGGCCTTGCCGTCGCGGGCATCGCTGATCATGATCTCGTCCAATGCATCGCGGTGCAGCGAGGCTCCGGCATATTTCAACACCTGCTCGTAGGCCTTCTCGGCCGTATGGGTGGTGGTGGCAAGGAAGCGGATGGGTTCTGCCAGACGGATGGTGTCCTTTGTCTTCTGGGTATAGGTGCCGTCGTTGCCGTTGGCATCTATCTGGTTGTAGATGCCGTAAGTCCAGTTGTCATTGGTCACTTGGGAATACTTCGAGTTGACGTTGCCATCGACGTAGTATTTGCCCCACACGTGCCACATCACGTCCCACTGGTTGGGCGACGAGGTATCGTGCTTGGTATATTCTGAGGTACGGATGTTGATGCTGGCGATGCGCTGCTGAACGGTGGTGCTACGCGACGCCGTGCCGGGGCCTGGCTTATAATAGTTGTTGACGATGTTGACGTTCATACCCTCGCCGCCATAGCAGCCATTGCCGCCCCAGTTGTAGATAACGTTGTTGCGCAAGTCCATGCGCTCGTCGGTCTGAGTGCCGGGGCGCGGCCCTAAGCGGGGGGTACGGCTGGTGTGATGAATCATCAGGTTGTGGTGGTAGGAGGCTCCGCTGCCGCCCCAGTTGCCGCCATAGCCATGCTTGCCCTTGGAGTGGCCTGCATCGACCAGGCTCTGCGACGAGATGCACCACTGCACGGTGATATCCTTCGAGCCGTAGACGGAGAGGCACTCGTCGATTGACCAACTGACAGAGCAGTGGTCTACGATGATGTTCTTGCGATCCATCGCTCCTAATCCGTCACCCTCGTGGGCACTCGGGTTTGTTTTCAGTGCCTCGTTGCCTAAACGGAAACGGACATAGCGCACGATAACGTTCTCGTCGAGCGTCACGGGGTAGTTGGCAATACAGATGCCGTCGCCGGGAGCCGTCTGTCCGGCCAGTGTGGTGTTCTTGCTGATGCGCAAGGCCGACTGTAGCATGATGGTGCCGCTGACATCGAAGACGATGGTGCGCGGGCCGCTCTGGGCGTTGGCCCACCGCAGAGAACCGCGGAGCGATGTCGTGCCGTTGTCATCCAGCGTAGTGACGTGGTATACCTTGCCACCACGGCCGCCCGTGGTGAAGCGTCCGAAACCCTCGGCACCGGGGAAGGCCAGTTGCTTGTCTTGAGCCATGCTGACTATGGCGAACACCAGCATGAGTGCTACTGAGAATAGTTTTTTCATTTTATGATGTCTTTATTGTATTCGTTTATTTTACGATTATTTTGTGTTTACCTATGATGTTGATGCCCTTTTGCGGTTGTGTAAGGCGCTGTCCGTTCAAGTTGTAAACAGAAGCGTTTTTGCCATCAGCCATGATGACATGGATACCCGTATCGTTGGTGATGCGCAGCTTTCCGTCTTTCAACAGGGTCGACGTGTCCCATGCCAGACCGGTAGCGGGGGTAAGCGGTTCGATAGCATCGAAGGCTCCGGCATACTTCTTGGCCGACAGAACGGTCAGTACGTCGCCCTCGGCAAACGCCCCGTCGAGCAGCACGACATGCAGCGTGCCGCCAGCAGTCAGCGTGCCTGACGATGATGTCAGCCGGTCGGCGGTTTTCGTCTTGCGGTTCACCTCGACGGCCAACATGCTGCCTGACTCCAGCGTCACGTCGTTCTTCACGGTCAGCGTGCCGATGCCCTGGTCGCCGGGAGCCAGCGTGCCGCCGCTCTCCACCACGACGGGAGCCTCGGTAGTACCCTTGCCTGCCAGCGTGGCACCACTGCAGACGGTGTACTGACCGGGCGTGAAGTAGGTGTTGGTATGATCTTTGTCCTGGCCATGCGTACCATTCTGAATGAGTGTACCGCCCTCGATGCGCGTGGTGCCGCGATATTTCTGCTGGCCTGTCAGCCGCCAGTAGCCCTCGCCCTCCTTGACGATGTTGGTCAGTCCGATGCGACTGCTGTGCTCGATGCCATTGGTGATCTTGCCGTTGAAGGTCTCATCGGTACCCAAACCACCAATGCGCCAGGTGACGTTGCCGCCATCCTTCTTCAGGAAGGTGCAGGCCAGCGTGGTAGATGACGTACCGCTCAGGGCACCGATGCTATAGGTCTTGCCGTTAGTGCCGCTGCGCATCTCGAGTATACCCTCCAAAACAAGTCGGGCATTGGGCATACCGCCGTAGGTGGCGTTATCCACATAGAACTGGTTGCCGCTGGAGCCTGTCTGACGGGCTGTCACGGTGCCGTAATACTGTCGCCAGTCGCCCTGATAGAACTCACGCAGATACTCTACTTGTAACAGCAGATTGCCCGTTCCGGAGACACTGCCCTTGATGTAGTTGCGCTGTCCGAAGTGGAGTGTGCTGGTCTGCTCACCCTCTACCACGATGGGGAAGCTGACGATACCCTCGGCGGCATTGTCGCCACCAGTCAACTCAAAGCGTCCACCCTCTAAACGTAGCGTGCCGTGCAGTGCCTGGTTGTTGCCTATGGCATCCTTACCCTGCACCGTCAGCGTACCCCCGCGAAGGATGGTCTCACCCGTATGTTGCAGGGTTCCTAAAGGCAGCGAGAGTGAACCCTGTCCTTCCTTGATGAGGTTGCCCTCACCAGTGACAGCACCATTTTGCGCCAGCACAACATTGTTGGTGATATCGATTGCAGTAGGGCGCAGCAGCGATACTTCGCGGTTGGAAGAAGCCTTGTTGCCCGTATAGCGCACTGTACCACCATTCCACACCCATGTGGGCGATGTGCCGATGGGACTGGCCTGACCGCTGTTGCCAATGGCGGCCACCTCCAGTGTGCCATCCCAAATGACGGTACTGCCAGTGAACGTGTTGTTGCCAATGAGCTTCAGCACACCGCTGCCTGCCATTGTCAGCCCGCCCGTACCACCGATGACACCACTCAATTCATAGTCTTTCACGCCCTTCACCATCACGGCAGCAGGCTCTATGGTGCCGGTGACACTCACCTTGCCGCCGTCTGCGCCATCGTCGAAGAGTACGCGCTGACCATTGGCGTAGACGACGGGGGAGCCGTCGTTGGCGAGCCAGTTGGCGGTGGTGGTATCCCAGGTGCTGCTTTCGCTGCCCTTCCATGTGACATCGGCCTGATATTGGCTGGGCAACGTGATGTCGGCACTCTGTACACGTGTGCTTGCCGTCAGCACATTGCTATAGCCGGAATACCTGGAATTACCCGACGGAGAACCGTCGGGAACAGTGGCTATGGCGCGGACGCGGAAGGTGTATTCGGTGTTGGGCGACAGACCTTCTACTTTTAGCGTATGCCCGTTGGTCTTGGTACGGGCTATCTCTACATACTGGCCGTCTTTCATCTGTTCCACACAGTAGCCCGTCTCGAGGTCGGTCATGTCACGCCACTCTAACAGCAAAGCCTCGGCTTCACGCTCTGTGGCACGCAACGCCACAGGCGACTTCAGGAAATACTGTGACTGCGCCTTGGTGATGGAGTTGATGTAATTCTCGATGTTAGCATAACCATTCGTGGCTATCGTCATGGCATCGTCCTTACTGTCGTCGGTACCATTCTCCTGCTCCCACCAGTCGGGCATGCCGTCACCGTCAGTGTCGATTCTGGTATTGGCGGGGGAACCGCCAATCGCACCGTTCCATAGGTTCCAGGTGTCTGGTGCGCCAATGTCCAGCGTGTGCTCGTCGCTGATGATATCGCCCCGTAGACCCAAGGAGCGCACATCGTCGAGCAGCATCCAGTCGAGGTTGTCGCGATAGGGCAGCGAGGCTCCTACCACAGGCAGCAACTCGTCGAGAAGACTGACTGCCGCCGTCGTAGGCAGCAGCGGGTAGTCGTAGGGCTGTGACAGGAACGACGGGCCACCGCCAAACTCGCTCTGCTCGATGCGTCGCAGCGATAGCTGTCCGTCGTGGTTGTCGTCCACTAGGTTGTCATCCTCATAGATGCCATACCGCTCGTTGGCACCGCTGAAGGCATTGGCCTTGCCAGTAGGACCGGCAATGAAGACATTGCCCACGGCATTGGCCTGCGACGAGCCTTCGCTGTCGCCACCCATGATGTAGGCTGCCGTCTTCCAGTTGTAGACGATGTTGTTGACGTACTGGTGACGACCCTTGAACTTCGGGTTGCGTGTATCGTTATGGATATATAAGGTACGATAGATGGTCACCCCACCGTCGGTCTGTACCAGTCCTCCTGCCGAGTGTCCTAACAGTCCCTGACTGATGATGCTGTTCTGGATGGTGATATTCTGCGGACTGCTTCCGCTAATGGAAAAGGTCTCATCCCTACCCCATGCCACCGAACAGTGGTCGAAGATCATGTCATGGCCGGAAGACAGCGTAAGCGCATCCTGTCCTGAATCGCCCACGACACCCATGCGCACACGCAGATAGCGGCAGATGGTGTTGTCGGCATCGGTAAACGACAAGCCGTTGCCATACAGGGTGATGCCCTCGCCTGGTGCCGTCTGTCCGGCAATATAGAGATTCTTGCTCACCGAAAGACGAGACTGTAAACGGATGACACCCGCCACATCGAAAACGATGATACGATTGGGCTTGCTCACGGCATCGCGGAACGATCCCGCTCCGCTGTCGTTCAGATTCGTGACGTGGTATACACTGCCCGCGCGGCCTCCTGTGGCATAGCGTCCAAAACCCTCGGCTCCGGGGAAGGCAACTTGAAGATGCTGACTTCTTGCTGCCAGCGTGAAAGTCGCTATTATCAGCGACATCATTATCCATCGCAGTTTCATCTCTCTCCTTCTTTATTTCTTCGAGAATCGGTCCATGATGACGGCCAGCAGGATGACAAAGCCCTTGATGACCTGCTGCCAGAAGGGTGACACGTCGAGCAGAACGAGTCCGTTGTTGAGCACACCGATGATAAGGGCACCCACCACCGTGCCGAGGATGCTGCCACGACCACCACTCAACGAGGCACCGCCGATAACTACGGCGGCTATGGCATCGAGCTCATAACCCAAACCGGCATTAGGCTGGGCAGAGTCCAGACGGGCCGTCACCAAGATACCAGCTACGGCAGAGAGGATACCTGCCAGCGTATACACCAGCAACACCACACGGTTGACGCGGATACCCGACAGCAAAGCAGCACGCTCGTTGCCGCCAATGGCATAGATGTAGCGACCGGTGCGCGTCTTCTTCATATAGAAGGCGAAGGCCGCAATGATGACGACGGCAATCCATACGGGCATGGGAACGCCGAGGAACCATCCCGTGCCGATGAACTCGAAGCCACCGCCCAGACTGGTGATGGGGAAACCTCCCGTATAGAGCATGGTGAGTCCACGGGCAATGGTCATCACGCCCAAGGTTGCCACGAAGGGCGGCACCTTGAACTTGGTGACCAGCACACCGTTGAAGCCACCCAGGACGGCACCCACGAGCAACGCCGCCAAGCAACAGCCCCAGAAGGTGATGCCTACATAGGTGTCGGCACTGGTCAGTTCAAAGCCCTGATGGGCCAAGCCTGCAGCGATGGCACCAGAGAGTGCCAATACGGAGCCTACGCTCAGGTCGATACCGCCCGTCAGGATGACGAGAGTCATACCTACCGAGATACACAGGTTGACGCTGGTCTGACGCAGCACATTGAAGAAGTTGTCGCTGGTGGCAAAGTTCTCTGACAGCACCGTCATGGCCAGACACATCAGCAAGAGGGCGATGAGCGGTTTTGCTATGGGATTTTGTAGTAGTTGTTTCATTGTGGAAGAGAAGCTTTAAGTATTTGTTTGTCATCGAAATTCTGTCGTTCAAATGTATCGCCTACACAACCTTCGCGCAGCGTCATAATACGGTCGGAGAGTGCCATGATTTCCGGCAGCTCCGAGGATACAACGATGATGGCCATGCCTTCTGCTGCCAGTTGGTTGATCAGACGGTATATCTCGTTCTTGGCATGGATGTCAATGCCGCGAGTGGGTTCGTCGAGGAGGAGCACTTTAGGTTTGGTCATCAACCATTTGCCCAACACGATTTTCTGTTGGTTACCACCACTGAGTTGTCCTGCCTGTTGCAGCACGGAGGTCGACTTGATGCCCAGTTTCTCACGATAGCTGTCAGCATGATGGCGCTCCTTCTTGCCGTCGAGCAGTCCGTTTGTCAGACATTCTATCAGTGCTGCCAGGGTGGTATTCTTCTCTATCGTCATTCCCAATACCAGTCCCTCGCGCTTGCGGTCTTCCGGGCAGAGGGCCAGTCCGCAGGCCACCGCCTCCTCAGGATGATGGATAGGGAAGCCCCCTCCGACTCCCCGTTGGGGGAGAGGTTTACCGTCAATCATCAGGGAACCCGTGACTTCCTTGGGATGCAGTCCGAAGATGGCCTCGAAGAGTTCGGTACGCCCTGCGCCCATCAGTCCGTAGAGTCCCAGCACCTCACCGCTGCGCACGCTGAGCGAGATGTCGGTGAGGATGTTCCTGCCTGGGTGGGCAGCATCTTTCCATGTCAGGTGTTCCACCTGTAACATGGTGTCACCCAGCGGGTGTTCCTCCTTGACGAAGAACTCCTTACGCTCGCGTCCTACCATCAGCTGTACGATTTCGTCGGGGGTGATGATACCCGACGGAGAACCGTCGGGAGTAGTGGCTGGAGAACCGTCGGGAACGGTGGCTTTCAGCTGGCGTTCGGCAATGAGTTGTCCGTCACGCATGATGGTCACGAAGTCGGCCAGTCGCCATACCTCGTCCATCTTGTGCGAGATATACACGATGCCCACGCCCTGGCTCTTCAGTTCCTCGATGAGGGCGAAGAGGATGTCCGTCTCGTTGTCGGTCAGCGACGACGTGGGTTCGTCCATAATCAGTACGCGAGCCTGCAGCATCAGCGCCTTGGCTATCTCCACTAGCTGCTGTTGACCTACGCGCAGGTCGTTCATCAGCGTATGGGTATCTACGCCCAAGTGCAGACGGTCCAGCCACTGACGGGCCTCACGGTGCATGCGCTGGTGGTCGACGAGTCCGAAGCGCGTCATCGGCTCACGACCCATGAACATATTTTCCGCAATGTTCATATAGGGCACGTTGCTCAATTCCTGATGGATGATGGCGATGCCTTTCTGCTGGGCATCGGTGACGCTATGGAAGTGCTGCACCTCACCATCTACCAGCACGTCGCCTTCGTAGTCGGTATAGACACCCGAAAGGATGTTCATCAGCGTTGACTTGCCGGCACCGTTCTCACCCACCAGAGCATTCACCTGTCCGCTGATGATGCGCAGACTCACTCTGTCGAGGGCTAGCACACCAGGGAAGCGTTTCGTCACCTCGCGGGCTTCTACGATAACTTTCGGCAGTTCATAGTTCATAGTTCAATGCTCAATGTTCAATCTTCAATGTTCAATGTTCAATCTTCAATCTTCAATGTTCAATGCTCAATGTTCAATCTTCAATGTTCAATCTTCAATGTTCAATGTTCAATCTTCAATGTTCAATGTTCAATGTTTTCACTTGATAGGGAATAAGGGTGATTTGTTGCAAGTCAGCATCATTCTGAACGGCTACACCAGCCAGAAACTCCACTTCGCCATCGTCGTCGACTTGGAAGTTCTTCACCTGCTGGGTGATATAGGCATTCATGGCAGCAGAGACGGCGTTGAAGTCGGTGGTGTTCTGGAAGTTGTCAATATTGAACCAGCCACTGGCCTCACGAGCCGTATTGCCGAAAATGTATTTCAGGGGAATCGTGATCTGAATACCTTCTGCCACCGCGTGAATCTCATCGTCAGCGATGGTAGCATGCCCGCACTCATCCTTAATCATATAAAAAGTAGGCGAGCCGATGCCCAGCACGCGACCATACTGTTGGGCGAAGGTCTCGTCCTTGTAGCCCTCCTTCAGCTGTTTCAGCGTGATGGCACGCTGCTGGAGCGATGATAGCGAGTCGCGCATCAGCACCCCCACCAACTCATCAGGCTTCAGTTCAGCCAACTGTTCTCGGCGTTGCTTTTCTGTCAGGTTCTCCGTATAAAACGCTCCCCACAGGGCCACGACGGCCAGGATGATACATATTATAAATTTCTTCATTTCTTCATTTACATTTCTCATTCCTCATTTCTCATTTGGAACATCGTCATTCCTGCCAAAGTTCCCGTATTGTGCCACGTTCTTCTTATTCACCAGTTCCACAGCGACAGGCAGTTTCTTGGGCAGGTCGCGCTCACCCCTGATATAGCGGTCGGCCAGCGTGGCAGCCGTCTTCGCCATCGTCTTGGGAAACTGCATGCCCGTAGCCTCCACCTTTCCCTCGCGGATGGCATTCACACAGTCGTCGGCACCGTCGAAACCGAATACCTTGTCTTGCCTGCCTTACCCGCAGCCAATACGGCCTGATAGGCACCCATCGCCATGGCGTCGTTGCCACAGAACACAGCGTCGATGTCCTGATGCGCCTGCATCATCGACTCCATCACCTCCATGGCCTTGTTCTGGTCGAAGTCGGCATTCTGCTGGGCTATCATCTTCAGCCCCTCAAAACAGTCGACCACAGAATGGAAGCCACGACTGCGCGCCCACGTGTTGTTGTCGCCCACCAGTCCAAGGATCTCTACGTAACGCCCTTCCTTACCCATCACTTCGACGAAGTATTCGCCCAAGGTGATGCAGCCCGAGTAGTTGTCCGACAGAATCTGCGTGACACATGCCCCAGGGACATTAATCTCGCGGTCCATGCAGAACACGGGGATGCCCTGACGGGCAGCAGCCTTGGCATTCACCGCCGAGCCGTCGGCATCCGTCGGATTAAAGAGGATGGCCTTGTAGCCCGATGCCAGGATGTTGTCGAAGTGTTCTGCCTCTTTCGAGGGGTTGTTCTGCGAGTCGAACAGTGTGGCCTCATAGCCCAGTTCCTCGCAGCGCGCCACTGCCGTCTGTCCCAGCACCACAAACCATGGGTTGTTCAGTGTGGAAATCACCACGGCCACACGCTGTTTCTGCTCTCCCCCGCCTTTACACGCAGCAAACCCCGCCAGCAACATACAGCCAAGAAGGATCATCACAAAAATGTTCTTTTTCATTTCTTTCGTTTCTTCTATCTTAATGACGAGTCAAACTACTGTTTGTACTCAATGCGCAACCGAGGGGGGAGCTTCGTCACAACTTAAAATCTTCGTTTACCATTCGATGGTCAGACGGGCTTCTTTGAGATTATTCTTTATGCTATTTAATAGGCTTTCATCGGCTGTGAGTGTTCATATACTTCTTGCCATTGATGATGACAATGCCCTTGTAGTCCCTGTCTACCTTCTGCCCGGCGAGGTTGTAGACGGGGGCAGACTGCTGGAGGCGGTTGTCATAGACGATCTCACCGATACCCGATGAGCCGGGCTTTACGTCGATGCAGTCGATGCGGCAGCGCATCTTACTCTGGGTATAGAAGTCGATACGTATCTGGTCGCCATACTTGAGGGCTATCTCCTGCTTGATGTCGCGGGTGGTCATGGCATACTGCTTGCTGCCCTTCCAGGAGTCGATGAGTACGTCGTTGACGGAGAGCCCCATCCATGCCTGCCCGGCCTTCTCGTCGTAGAAGGTGACGCTCATCTCATAGCTGCCGTCCTCGCCGTTCCAGATGCCGGTCATGGCTCCGGGGCCTGCCTCACCGACGGTGACGCTGTCGTTGCTGGCCTTGAACCATGAGCCGTCCTCACGCTCCAGATAGGCGTAGGCACTGCGTGCCAGGTGCTCCATCTCGGTGCGCCCTAACGCAATATATCTGGCGGGAGCCGAGAAGGTCCACACGTCACCCTTGACGATGGTGCCATCGGTCTGCTCCACATCCACTCGCCAGTAATAGGTCTGTCCGTAGAGCAGCGTACCGGGATTGCAGGTGGTTGATGACGTGGATTTGACAAGATGGTTGTCAAGGTCTGCTTCCGACGTGGCAAGAAACACCTGATACGCCTTGCCGTCGGCAGCAGGCCGCCAAGCCAGCGTCATTGCCCCGGTCTTGGCCTCGGCAGCAGTGGCGGCACGCAGCTGGGCATTCTGCTCCCCGTCGGCGGGATAGGGCTTGGTGGCCTTCTCGCCTGCCGTGGTGAAGCGGTAGAGCGGTGAGCCATAGCTGTCTGTGGCGGTGAGCAAACGCACTCGCCAGTAGTATGTGGTGGCAGGCTGCAGATCTGTTGAGAGTTGAGAATTGAGAGTTGAGAGTTGAGAGTAAAGAGTGAGGTTGTCGGGTGAGGTTCCGAAGTAGACCTCGGCACCGGTCATCCCTTCTATCTTGCTGTAGCCGAGTTGAGTAGTCAGCGGCAAGTCGGTGGCTCCGTTGCCTGGCCAGAGGATAGGCTCATACTCAAGACCTTCCACCGGTCCGGTCTGTGCCGGATAGATGGAACCCACGGTGGTGGCATCATCGGCAGCAAAGGCCGACTCATACCACTGGTCGGGGTTGAAGCTGGTGCCTGTCGGCTCGTACTTGAATCCCTTGGGAGGTGTGGCGGCAAAGTAGCTGCCACGGTCGGTAAAGAAGGCACACGAGGCATCGTCGAGACTGCCGGCATACATCTGTTCAAAGGGATGGTTGACACTCTGCCCGAAGTAGTTGTTCTCCGATACGACATTAGCCTGCGTATGGAATCCGATGGCATACCAGCCAATGTTCTGATAGTAGTTGGAGAACACATGCCCCAGTCCGTAGCCGATACGCGGACACCGCTGGTCGATGCGCAGGAAGGCGTTATGGTGGTACGTGGCACGGTTCTTGCCATAGTCCTCGAAGTGCATGGTGCCGGAGTTCAGCAGACATGCCTTGTGGTGGTCGTGTATGTAGCAGTAGCTCACGGTGAGGTAGCTGCTCCCCACGGTAAGGTCAATCAGTCCGTCCCAGTCTTCCTTCTCTTCGTCCTGACTGTATATCTCGCAATGGTCTACCCAGATATGGTGGCTGTTGCGGGCTGCGATGCCGTCAGGGTCAGCATGGTGGATGATGAGGTTACGGATAATGATGTTCTGCTTGCCGTTGATGTTCAGACCGATGCCTGCCAGTTCGGCCCCCTTTACTCCAACGATGGTCTTGTTCGAGTTGACCTCGATGATATCCTTCTGACGGTTCAGGCCGTTACCCTCGTACTTACCCTCTACGATAATCGTATAGGGTGCTGCGGCCTTGGCGTATGTGGCCAGGTCTTGTCGGTTGGTGACCCTGACCACCTCGCCGGTGCTGCCTCCAGTGATGCCGTTGATACCGTCGTTGTAGTTCACAAAGCCCACAGGACCGTACTGGGTGTTGCTCCACGAAAAGTAGACACGGGAAGGTGGAAAAATAACTAAGTGGT
>CAMKTS010000014.1 GCA_946415755.1 uncultured Prevotella sp.
GTCTTGATCTGACCACTGTTGGTAGCAACGGCGATGTCAGCAATGGTGGTGTCCTCAGTCTCACCAGAGCGGTGGCTGGTAACGGTGGTGTAACCGTGACGGTGAGCCATCTCAATAGCGTCAAGGGTCTCGCTCAGAGAACCGATTTGGTTCACCTTGATCAGAATGCTGTTGGCAGCACCCATCTTGATACCCTTCTCGAGGAACTTCACGTTGGTTACGAACAGGTCGTCACCTACCAGCTGGCAGCGGTCGCCGATGCGCTCGGTGAGCTTCACCCAGTTGTCCCAGTCGTTCTCGTCGAGACCGTCCTCGATAGAGTCGATAGGATACTTCGTGATGAGCTGCTCCAGATAGTCAATCTGCTCAGCGGCAGAGAGCTTCTTGCCGTTGGGATCCTTCTTCTTGCCGTTCTTCAGCTGACGGTAGTCGTAGAACCACTCGCCGTTCTCCTGTACTGCAAACTCAGAAGCAGCGCAGTCCATAGCAATCTTCACGTCCTTGCCCGGCTCGTAACCAGCAGCCTTGATGGCAGCGATGATGGTGTCGAGAGCATCCTCGATACCGTCGAAGTTGGGAGCGAAACCACCCTCGTCACCTACAGCGGTAGAGAGGCCACGGGCCTTCAGCAGCTTGGCGAGGTTGTGGAACACCTCAGCACCCATGCGGATACCCTCCTTCTCAGAGGTAGCGCCAACGGGACGAATCATGAACTCCTGGAAAGCGATGGGAGCGTCAGAGTGAGCACCACCATTCACGATGTTCATCATGGGAACGGGGAGTACATAAGTGTTAGTTCCACCGATATAGCGGTAGAGAGGAATCTGCAGGTAGTTGGCAGCAGTGTGAGCAACAGCCAGCGATACGCCGAGGATAGCGTTGGCACCGAGGTTCTTCTTGGTGGGAGTACCGTCGAGTTCCAGCATCTTAGCGTCGATAGCACGCTGATCCAGCACGCTCATACCGATGAGGGCAGGAGCAATCTTCTCGTTAACGTTCTTGACAGCCTGCTCTACACCCTTACCGAGGTAGCGGTTCTTGTCACCGTCGCGAAGCTCAAGGGCCTCGTTCTCACCGGTAGAAGCACCAGAGGGAACGCTGGCACGACCCATGTCGCCAGTCTCCAGAGTTACTTCAACCTCTACTGTAGGATTACCACGTGAATCCAGAATCTCTCTTGCGTGAATTTGTTCAATAATCATAATGTTAACCTATTTAAATATTATATTGAATGAATTTCGTGGCGCAAAGGTAGCAAAAAGTTGAGAGTTAACAGAGTAAGAGTGAAGAGTTTTAACCTTATTTATTATTATTGTGGTACGGTTTGCCAAGTCGAGTTGTCATAACTGACCTGCCTCCACCAATAATACCACACGCTCGGTGAGGCGGTCGATGCCCTCAGGGTCGTACTCCTTTTTCAGCGATGCACCGAAAGCCCAGGCAAAAGCCTGATAAAAACCAGCACGTACCGGACCGAGAAAAGCCTGGATAAGCTCATAGCCCGACGAATGGCTCTCACGGTAGATGAGCTTGATGAGCAGCTTGCCCTGAGAATAGGTCAGCTTCTTCATGCGGGGCTTATACTCCTTCATGATGCTCTTCTCCACACGCTTCATGTGTTCGTCCCTGGCCTGCTGCGTGGGTAGCGTCTCCAGATATTCGGCAGTCTCCATCATGATCATACGGGCCTCCTTGGCGATGGGCAGCACCGTCTTCACGTTCTTCACCAACCGCATATAGGCTCCTGCCTGCCGCTTGCTCTTGAACTCGACAGGGGGAAAAACGTAGACGTTGTTCATCTCCATATACTGAATGCTGTCGCCGCCTTCCAGCACCTTGCCCACCTTCACGGTAGGAACGAAGGTAGGACTGTCCATGTCCACCTCCTGACGCTCCGTCTTCACCGTCTGAGCCTGGCAGACAGCAACCACCATAAGGACTCCTGAAAGTAGTATATGCCGTTTCACGCCGCAAAAATACACATATTATTTCAATCTACCGCTTTTAATTTCCAATTTTTAATTTCCAATTTTTAATTTTTAATTTTTCTTCGTACCTTTGCACCACATTTTTGCAAAAGAGTGCTATGAGACGGTTCCTATTGGTCATCACTACCCTGTTGCTACTGGGACAAACGGCATGCGGTCAGAAAAACTGGCAGCAGGCCCTACAAGCATGGATGACGGCAGAGGACATGGAAGACAGCTATGCGGAGAACACCATGGAAATGCTTCAAGAGCGTGCAGAACAGCCACTGAACCTGAACCAGACCAGTCGGGAGGAACTGGAACAACTGCCGTTCCTGACAGCACAGCAGGTGGAGGACATCGTGGAATACCTGAATCGCTACAGTCCAATACGATCCGTCGGTGAGCTGCAGATGGTCAAAAGCCTGGACTACGATACACGACAGCTGCTGGAATACTTTGTCGTTGTCGGACCGGAGAAGGGCAAAAGCTGCTGGCCCAAAATGCGAGACGTGCTGAAATACGGAAAGCACTCGCTGACCGCTACGGGAAAGATTCCCTTCTATGAGCGTAAGGGCGACCGCAACGGCTACTTAGGATACAAATACCGCCATGACCTGCGCTATCAATTCACCTACAATGACCGCATCAAAGTTGGACTCACGGCGGCACAAGATGCTGGAGAACCACTGTTCACCAACGGCAACAGCACAGGCTACGACCACTACTCATACTACTTCCAGCTACGCCACATCGGACGGTTGGAGGCCCTCAACATAGGTATGTTCCGCGTACAGATGGGAATGGGACTGGTGATGAACAACGGTTTTAACCTGGGCAAGCTGGCTACGCTCCAGTCGATGGGGCGTTCTACGCACATACTGACCGCACACACCTCACGCTCGTCAGCCAACTACCTGAGAGGGGCGGCAGCCACAGTACGCATAGCCAAGCGGTGGCAGGTGACAGCCTTTGCCTCGTACCGCCCGATTGATGCCACACTGAACAGCAACGGCTCTGTACGTACCATCGTCACCAACGGCTACCACCGCACACCGACAGAGATGGCGAAAAAACACAACACCCACCAGACAGACTATGGCGGCAGCATCGGCTATCGGAAGGGGACACTCTATGCCAATGCCAACGTGGTATTCACCCATCTGAACCGTCAGCTGAATCCCATGAAGGCGAACACGCCCTACCGCCGATATGCCATAGAGGGCAACAACTTCCTGAACATCAGTGCCGACTACGGATATAACAACAGCCGATTCTCGCTGGCTGGAGAGACAGCCATCAACCGACAGGGAGCCATCGCCACCATCCACACCATCAGCTACCGGCTAAACGATGCACTTTCGGTCATGGCCCTACACCGCTACTATGACAAAAGCTATACCGCACTGCATGCCAACAGCTTCTGCGAGGGCAGCAGCGTACAAAACGAACACGGCATCTATGCCGGCGTAAACTGGCAGCCACACCGTTCACTACAACTGCGATGGTATGCAGACTATGCCCACTTTGCATGGGCACGCTATCAGGTAAGTGTACCCAGTGATGCCTTCGACACCATGCTGTCGGCACGATGGCGCTTCAAACAGTGGACATTCGACGGACGATACCGGCTGCATGTCAAACAACGCGACAACAGCGAGAAAACAAGGGTAGAAAACCGTACAGAGCACCGCATACACCTGCTGGCAGGCTTTACGGCCTCGCAGCGGCTACAGCTGGTGACACAGGCTGACGGCATACTGGTTAACTTCGTTGGAAGCAACAGCCGTGGCTACATCGTCAGCGAACAGGCACAATGGCAGTGGAGGTGGCTACGCATCAATGCCCATGCAGCCTACTTCCATACCGACAACTACGAGAGCCGCCTCTATCAGTATGAACGCTCTGTACAGCACGACTTCTCATACCCCATGTACTATGGCCACGGACTGCGCTATGCCCTCATGGCATTCGCCAACATTGGCAGCCACCTCAAGGCATCGGCAAAACTGGGGGTTACCGACTATTTAGACCGCAGCACCATTAGCAGCGGTCTGCAACAAATCAACAGGTCGGCCATGACTGACCTGACACTTCAACTGCAGGTGATGCTATAGTTCCATATACAGTGCCGCTACCTGTGCAGCCACATCAGTCCCCTGAAAGCGACGGATATACTCACGACTACGGGCGATGCGCTCCTCACGACCGTCGGCACCACGCAGACAGCGACAAAGGGCATCGGCCATACCCGCCACATCATTGGCATCGACATAAAGACTGTCAGGACCGCCGGCCTCCTCTAAACAGGAACCCTTACAAGCCACAACGGGAAGACCGGCTGCAATAGCCTCGATGACAGGAATGCCAAAACCCTCATAACGCGAGGGATAGGCAAAAACCTCGGCCATCGCATAAAGGGCCGCCAAGTCAGTATCTGGAACATTCCTGAGCAGGTGGAAACGGTCGGATACCGGCAACTCCTTCACGTAGGAAGTCTGTCGACCTACAGCCACCAAATGAACACCGGCAGGCAATCGGTTCAGTGCCTCTACGGCAAGACGCAGGTTCTTCCGTCGTTCGATGGTGCCTACACTAAGAATGTAGCGTTCTGGCAAGTGATAACGCTCGCGGACAGCAGCAAGGACATCATCAGGCACTGCGGCACCGAAACGAGGAGAACAACTCTGGTAGATCAGGCTGATACGTTCGTCCAGATGCTGACCGCCAAAAGCAAGGATGTCACGGCGCGTACACTCGCTGATGGCAATGATATGCTCAGCCTCGCGCACCGCCTGCTGGAACTTCCAGCGATAGATCAGTGCGTCGACGCGGCTGTAGTATTCCGGATGACGCAGGAAAATCAGGTCGTGGATGGTCACGATGCCACGAATACCGGCCCTGCGCAAACCTACCGGCAACTCGCCGGAAAGACCGTGGTAGACCGTCACACCGTCACGTTTCAAGTCGGACACGATGCCTCGCGACCGCCACCAAGCCTTACGCAGGCCACCTGGATGTCCGTCTGGATAGCAGAAGGGTGTACAGCCATCTCCAATGATTTGCTGCCGCAGTTCATCACGTCCCTTATCAGGAGCATACAGCCGTAACTGCATCTGGTCGTTGCCCAGACGCACCAGGTCATTGACCAGCGTACGCCCATAGCTGCCCAGTCCGGTAGCATTGCGTACGATACGTTTGGCATCCAGTCCTATGGTTGTCATCACCTGTTAGATAAAATCATCACCGTACTTCATTCGTACCTCGTTGACGTACTTGCGCACCATCGCAGAAGAGTCGCCCTTCTTGCACACCAGCAACACATTGCCCTCCTCGGCAATGATATAGCCGTCGAGTCCGCTGATAATGCCAACGCGCCCCTCGGGGAGTTTGATGACATTGTTGTGCGCATCTTCGAGCATGACCTCTGAATTGACGATGACGTTATCGTCCGGCCCGTGGCGCATACACTCGTAAATGGCATGCCAAGTTCCGAGGTCGGCCCAGCCGAAGTCGCAACGCATGACATAGACATTGTCACAGCGTTCCAGCACACCCTGGTCGATACTTAAGTTGGGGTATGAGGGATAGTTCTCGTTGACGAATTCCATCTCCTGTTCTATGGTGTAATCGAAGCTTGACGTATCAAACTGCTTCAACACGTCAGGGAACAGCTGCCTGAAGCATTGCAGCATGTAACGGCCGCTGGCGAAGATGAGTCCCGTGTTCCACAGAAACTCACCACTGTCCATGAACATCCGCGCAAAATCACGTTCCGGTTTCTCCGTAAACGACTGTACACGGTACACATCGGGCAACTCGGCAGCATCACCTTTCTGAATATAGCCATAGCCTGGTTCCGGACGGGTGGGTTCTACGCCCATCGTCAGCAGGATACGATGCTCCGTCACAAAAGAGAAGGCCTCTGCAACATTGGCATAGAAAGCCTCCTCGTTGAGGACAAACTGGTCGGAGGGGGTGATGACCACATTGGGATGACTGCTACGGCGGCAGATGCGCATATTGGCCCATGCCACTGCTGGGGCAGTACCTCGGTTGACGGGTTCTATCATCAGGTTCTCCTCATGCAGATCGGGCAACTGCTCACGGACAATAGGGGCATATTCCTTGTTGGTACAGATAATGATATTCTCCTTGGGCAGTATGCGTGCAAAACGGTCGAAGGTCTGCTGCAACTGTGTACGTCCGACACCGAAGAAGTCGACAAACTGCTTGGGACGGCGGTCACGGCTACATGGCCAAAGGCGGCGGCCTCGTCCGCCAGCCAAGATGACACAATAGTTCTGGTTATTCATATTGGATTGGATTAGTTAGATTAGTTGTTGACTGTCCGTCAGACTATCTGACGGGAATGGTCCTGACGACACTACCCTCATAGGTGGGGATAGTGAGGCGGATGGTATCTGGCATGTCGGCAGGCAGCAGGATACTGACATAGCGACGATTGGTATAATATTCCGGGGCCGTACCCTGGTCGTGCAGCAGCCGATAGCAGGCGGTACGTTTCTGGTCGGCATGCTGTATCAGGGCATCATCGACCACCGCCAAGGCATGAACGCCCTCCTCGTCATCAATGCGCCCGTTCTTCAGTAGCAGGCCGATGTTGATATACCGTGCGTTCTTGGTGAGCCAGATGCTCTCAATGCCCAACGGGTCTTCCGGCTGTCGCTTGAAATCTTCGGCCTTTCGCGGTATCAGTGTCGGCATGCGAGTCAGCGAATGGATGGCAATGTGCTGAGCATCACGGATATCGAAATAGGCTATAGCCCGATAGGTGGTGTCGCCCTTGGTAATCCAGGAGGCTGTATAGGAGGAGGCGGGGACATAGACAGCCCCCTCATCGGTCGCCACTGTAACTACGTTGCACTGGGCATCAACAGCCACCTCCGTAAAGTCACCCTGTACCAGCGAGTCTTTGCCGGTTCCCTTGTCATAGCTGTCGGTGGTGCAGGCTGTCAGAAAGACTGTGAGTAGCACGCAGACGGTTTGGCAATAATCATGTTTTCTCATACTTGTGTTGCTTGGTTACGGTTCCTGATAGGATTGGCATACATCAAGAGCATCTTCTCGCGCAGAAAGTCCACGTCAGGATGAGGTATGGTAACCTTGGCCAATTGTCCTTCTATATATTGGTCGAAAGTTGCTACCTGCTCTTCGGTATATTTATCGGCATAGAGAGACGTTCCTGACAGACGGTCGATGGCGATGTAGTTACCCGGAAAAGCCTTATAGCCCAGATGGATGTCCTTGTCAATCTGGTGGGCCATAGCTGTAAAAAAGTCCTTCTTGGGTAAGTCGGACAGGCGGTCGATCCAGCTGTTGACGGGGCCGGCACAATGATAATGCACGCGACCCTTATAGCCGAAGATACCGGTCTTCATATTGTCCAAATCATCCTGACGGCTCTTCTTGTAGGTGGGATCATCCCGCTTTTGCTGCATTTCCTGTGCTTTCAAGTAGTCACATGGATCATATTCATAGCTGATAGTGAGCGGCACAATGTTCAGTTCGCGCAGACTGTCGACTGGCGAGCCGCTGTCCGCAGTGCCACCCATGGCCAGCATCTTGAGCACAGAGTCCTGAGTACGGTCGTCAGAGTCCTTGGCTCGTCCCTCGCGCTGGGCAATCCAGATGTTCTCCTGTTTCTTGGTGACTGCATAGTGGATATAGCTGCTCATCAGTTGACTGGAGCGCATCATCTCGTGGGCGGTGAGTCCACGGCGCACAGTAAACGCCTTATTCATGCGTACCAGCCGCTTGATCCACGGATAGATAAGCAGGTTATCGCCAATACCAATCTCCACGGTGGTAGGATAGCCGGCCGCTATCAGCAGCACATCGAGAAATGCCGAGTCGAGCACGATGTCACGGTGATTGCTGACGAAGGTGTAGCGTTCGCCGGGGTGGCTACACTCACGCAACTGGCTGTCATCGAAGGTGAGGCCATCGGTATGCTTGCGGATGATATAGCGCACGATAGGACGCATGAAACGCTTTTGGAAGTCCAACGGTGTCTTCACACCGATGAAGGCCAGACGCAGCACACCATTGCGCACGCTCTTGGGCAACCATGGAGCGAAGCCCTTCAGCATGAGCGAGAACTGACGGTCGTTAAGCAGACCCTCGAAAGCCTGTTGCATCTCCTCAGCCTCGTAGGGACGTATCTCATCAAACTCTTTTGGCATAGCACAACTCATAGCTGCAGCATATTATTCACTTTTTACTATCACCTTAGAACTGGTTTTCCACTATCTCTGCCAGCACGTCGCTCATCTCCAGACCGGCAGCACGCACCTGCTGGGGAATGAAACTGGTGGGAGTCATTCCCGGCGTGGTATTCACCTCTAGCATCGATATCTTGCCTTCTGGAGAAATGATGTAGTCGATACGAATGATGCCGTTGCAGTGCAGAATATCATAGATATGGCTGGTAATCTCACGGGCACGGCGAGCGATGTCTTCGCTAATGCGGGCAGGTGTGATTTCCTGCACCTGGCCGTTGTATTTGGCATCGTAGTCAAAGAACTCGTTCTGGGTCACCACCTCAGTAATCGGGAATACGACAGTCTTCTCGCGTGTCTTGTAGATTCCCACGGTAATCTCGGTACCTTCGAGATACTGCTCAACCATAATCTCAGGACTCTCCATCATGGCCTTGCGGATGGCGGGAGCCAACTGGTCCTTGTTCTTCACCTTCGTGACCCCAAAGCTGGAACCGTCGGCAGCAGGCTTAACAAAGCAGGGCATACCAATGCGCTGTTCTATCTCGTCATCGCTCACCAGTTGCTCATATCCCTGTCGGATTAATAGGGAGTCGGCCACCGACACCCCATAGCCGCGAAGATACTGGTTGAGTACAAACTTGTCAAAGGTGATAGCCTCTACCAGCACACCACTGGTAGAGTATGGCAGTCCTATCAGGTCGAAATACCCCTGTAGGATGCCATTTTCGCCCGGAGTACCATGTATGGTGATATAGGCATAATCGAAGAGTCGGGCCTTTCCGTTTTCTACGAATGAGAAATCGTTGCGGTCGATACGTGCCGTGGTACCATCGGGCAACTCGACGTGCCAGTCCTGGCCCTTTATATCAACGATATACACATCATAGCGCTTCTTGTCGAAAAAGGAGTAAAGCCCTTGAGCTGAACGCAGCGACACATCATGCTCCGAAGAGTCGCCGCCACAAACAATAGCAATGTTACGTTTCAGTTGTTTCATTATTTTATTTTTTTTCGGAATGTCAGAATGTCGGGGTTACGATGTTTCAGTATTTCGGAGAAATTTCCTCCATTTCTCTATCAGTGCGCCCATATCGTCAGGCATAGGGGCCGAGAAGTCCATCTGTTCACCCGTTACGGGATGTCGGAAACCCAGCGTACGGGCGTGCAGCGCCTGTCGGCCGCAAAGCTTGAAGCAGTTCTGGATATATGCCTTGTAGCTGGCTGTGCGCTCACCACGCAACATCTCCATGCCACCATAGCGCTCATCGCCAAAGAGAGGATGACCGATATGCCTCATGTGGGCACGGATCTGATGGGTACGCCCTGTTTCCAAGCGACACTCCACCAGCGTAGTATAGCCATAGCGTTCTACCACACGGTAGTGAGTGACGGCAGACTTGCCCACCTCGCTGTCAGGCGGAAAGACTGCCATGCGCAAGCGATCCTTCGGGTCACGTCCTATGTTGCCCTCTATGCGTCCGCTATCCTCCACGAAATTTCCCCAGACGAGTGCCTGATAGCTGCGGTGCGTATCGTGGTGGAAGAATTGTATGCCCAGTTCCGTCTTGGCCTCAGGAGTCTTTGCAATAACCAACAGGCCACTGGTATCCTTGTCGATGCGGTGTACCAGTCCTACCGAAGGGTCATTGGGATCATAGCCAGGGACATCACGCAGATGCCATGCCACGGCATTGACCAGCGTACCATGATAGTTGCCACAGCCGGGATGGACTACCATGCCCGCCGGCTTGTTGATAACCAGCAACACCTCGTCTTCGTATACCACCTCCAAGGGGATGTCTTCTGGCTCAATGGTCGTGTCATAGTGTGGCCGGTCGAGCATCAGCGTCACCACATCGCCAGGCCTCACCTTGTAATTGCTCTTGACGGGAGTGCCATTGACCCTGATGAAACCAGCATCGGCAGCCTTTTGAATGCGGTTGCGCGAAGCATGAGGCGTATGCTCGGCCATGTACTTGTCGATGCGGACTGGTTCTTGTCCACCATCCACCTCCATGCGCAAATGCTCATACAGCAGACCGTCAGCCTCACTGCCAGCCTCGCCTGCCTCGTCGTCAAACAGCTCTATATCGTCAATAGCTTCCAATTGCTTCATGCTCAATTCTCCACCGGCGGTTCTTTTACTTCTACAAACTCATCGACCTCGCCCACGCCTGCATCGTAGGCTGGATCTATATAATTAATGTCATCTGCTTCGTCCAAGGTTCCCTTGCCCACCATCAGCACAAGGGGGTGCTCAATAGAGATACGGTCACCATTCGAAACACGGCGGCCACGGCACAGGATGCCATACACCCAATCCTTCTCTCCGTCCACCATCTGAGGAGGCAACAGTTTGAATCCCATAGCCATCAGACGTGCCTCGGCCTCACGGACGCTGGAGTTGTCGACTATGTCGGGAATGGCAAACGTTGGCGATGATGGCGAATTGACCGTCACATACACCACATGTCCCTCCTTCACTAGCTGTCCACAGCCGGGTGTCTGACCCAGAATGCTGTTGGCAGGCATCGCCTTGTTGTAGCCAGAATCGCTGACCACGATACCTAATCCTGCCTCTGTTAACATCACGTGTGCCTTGTCGTAGCTCACGCCCCTCAGATTGGGCACGCTGATGCCTTCACCATGATGCGTATAGAAGTCAAGACCAATCTTTACACCCACGCAAAGCAACACCACCGTCAGGACCATAGCAAACAGGTGGAGCATCAGGTAACGACTGAATATTTTGTTTAAGAAATCCCTTAAATTCATTGTTCTTCGTTTTATCGAAAGCAAAAGTACAAAGAATATTCGAAAACACCAAACTTTGACAAGGAAATTTCATCAGAACACAAAAAAAGGAGACAACCAACTGTCTCCCAATTCTAATGTTCGCAACCTTTCGCCAGCAGGCGAAGCTGTTACTTTCCGTGATGCTCGTCAGAAACGGTCAACTTCTTACGGCCCTTAGCGCGGCGCGAAGCCAATACACGGCGACCGTTCTTCGTTGCCATACGCTCGCGGAAGCCATGCTTGTTTACGCGGCGACGGTTGTGCGGTTGAAATGTTCTTTTCATTGTCTTATTCCTATTTTTATTCGATAATTGTCGTTTGGGGCTGCAAAATTACATAATTATTTCTAATTGTGCAAGTTTTGCACGAAATTTTTAATTTTTAATTTTTAATTTTTAATTTTTCTTCGTACCTTTGCACCCGCAAAACGACATTTACATACTATAATAAAGCATTTTATGATTAATTCACAAGACATCAAAAAGGGAACCGCCATCCGCATGGACGGTGCCATTTGGGTATGCATTGACTTCCAGCACCGTAAGCCTGGCAAGGGAAACACCATCATGAACATCAAGATGAAGAACGTTACCGACGGCCGCGTGCTGGAGCGTCGTTACAACATCGGCGAAAAACTGGAGGACGTTGTCATCGAGCACCGCGACTATCAGTATCTTTATGAAGATCAGGAGGGTCGCATCTTTATGAATCAAGAGACCTTCGAGCAGATTCCCATCGCCAACGACCTGGTGATTGGCCACGAATACATGAAAGAGGGCGACGTCGTATCTGTTGTCAGCGACACGACCGATGGTACTATCCTCTATGCTGAGATGCCCGTGAAGACCATTCTTCGCGTTACTCACTCTGAGCCGGGAATCAAGGGCGATACTGCTACCAACACCCTGAAGCCCGCCACGCTGGAGACAGGCGTTGAGGTGCGCGTTCCACTGTTCATCAACGAGGGTGACCTGATTCAGGTTGACACGCGCGACGGCTCTTACCTGGCTCGTGCAAAAGAGTAATAATCCAGTTCATCTATGAACTATAGCATTATCGTTCCCGTTTTCAATCGTCCCGATGAAGTAGACGAACTACTGGAAAGCCTCTGCTCACAAACGTACAAGGACTTCGAGGTAGTCATCGTTGAAGACGGATCGAAAATAACTTGCAAGGATGTCTGCGACAAATATGCAGGCATCCTTGACTTGCATTATTACTATAAGGAGAACAGTGGGCCGGGACAGAGCCGTAACTACGGCGTGGAACGGGCACGAGGCGAATACGTGGTCATAGTAGACAGCGATGCCGTCACACCACCGGGATTCCTTCAGGCTATTGACGACGAGTTGCTCCGTCAACCTTGCGATGCCTGGGGAGGCCCCGATGCTGCCCACGAGTCGTTCACTGATATCCAGAAGGCCATCTCGTATGCCATGACATCATTCTTTACCACTGGCGGCATCCGTGGCGGCAAGAAACAGCTCGACAAGTTCTATCCCCGCTCCTTCAATCTGGGTGTTCGTCGTGAAGCATACATTCAATTGGGGGGCTTCTCAACAACACGTTTTTCCAAGATGGCACTCTACGGCGAGGATATCGACTTCAGCATCCGCATCTACAAGGCCGGGCTGAGCTGTCGTCTATTTCCAGAAGCATGGCTATGGCACAAGCGACGTACCGACTTCCGTCGTTTCTGGCGACAGGTGTACAACAGTGGCTATGCCCGCATCAACCTGTGGCGTATGTATCCAGAAGCATTGAAACCGGTACATGCGTTGCCGTCGGTTTTCACCATCGGTTGCATCGGCCTGTTGCTGCTGGCTCCTTTTACCTGTGGGCTTTCGCTGCTACTGCTGTTGCTGTTCTGCCTGCTCATCTTCCTGGATGCCACCTTCCGCAACCGCAGCATCAAGGTTGGGTGGCTATCAGTCGTGGCCACTTTCATCCAACTCATCGGCTATGGCGTGGGATTCATAGAAAGCTGGTGGGTCAACTGTGTCAGAAAGAAATAGGTGATGGATAAGCTAAACATCAACCAGTGGGCAGAGGAAGACCGGCCGCGCGAAAAACTGATGCGGCTGGGTGCTGAGTCGCTGAGCAATGCCGAGTTGCTGGCAATACTCATCGGTTCGGGTAGTACGAAAGAAAGTGCCGTAGACCTGATGAAGCGTGTGTTAGGCGACTGCAACAACAACCTGAATACGCTGGGCAAGATGACAATCCGACAGCTTTGCGAATACAACGGTGTGGGGGAGGCTAAGGCTATCACTATTCTGGCAGCATGCGAACTGGGTAAGCGACGACAGATGGAGTCGCCCGAAGAACGCCCTGACCTGGGCACTGCCACACGAATCTACAACTACATGCACCCTGTCTTACAAGACTTGGACGTGGAAGAGTTCTGGCTGTTGCTGATGAACCAGAATCACCGGCTAATCAAGAAGGTGCGCATAGCACACGGCGGCATTACGGAAGTAAGCGTCGATGTAAGGATCATCATGCGCGAAGCCGTACTGGCTGGAGCCACCATCCTGGCCGTGTGCCACAACCACCCGTCGGGCAGCCTGCGTCCCAGTATGGCCGACAACGACATTACCAACAGCATCAAGAAGGCCTGTCAGGTGATGCGTATCCACTTCCTGGATCATGTCATCATCACCGACGGGGCCTACTTCAGCTACCACGAAACAGGGCGCGTATAAAAAGCTATTGCTTATTCTGCAAGGCATCTATCTGTGCCTGCAAGACATTAATCTGTGCCTGCAACATGTGCGTCCTTTCCAGAAGTTCCTTATATAACCCCGTGCTTTCATAATTGTTACGATCATTAAAGGATTGGTCTATCGTCATAGCCGACTCGTTCCTTGTCATATAATTAGCCAGTATAGCATATACAAATTCTTTCTGAGCATAAATGCCTTCAACGTTTTCTATTCTTGCCTTGTTGGCATCTATCTGTTCCTTGTTAAGTTGAATCTGATCACTGTTTAGCTGAATCATCTTTTCATTCTGGAGAATCTGATTCACCATCTCATCGATTTTCTGACCAGTCACGACAACGGCACCATCGTTGAAAGCGATGTCCTGGATTTCGTTCGGACCGATGGTGATACTGTTGCCATTGGCCATCGTGATAACCATATTGTAGGTATTTGTCTCTTCGCTCTGTGCATTGGCGGTGAGGGTCATGGTAAATGCCGCGATGAGCGACAGGAATATCGTCTTTTTCATTGTCTTTCTGTTTTTGGGTTTTTATTATTCTTGAATTAATCAATTGGGAATGTGTTACTTCCCCTGTAGGATGAGGTTCACAATCTGTACCACATCAGCCACGTCAACATTGCCGTCGTTGTTGACATCAGCAAATTTCTTCACAAAGCTGGACGCAGGATTCTCAAGGATGTCATTAACCACGGCAACCACGTCGGCCACATCGATATGACCGTCGTTGTTGGCATCACCGATGACTTCCGACAGTTCCTGGAACGTCGTTGCCTGAATGTCGGCCACAGGCACGTCAACAGTGGCTTCGCTGTTGCCGGTCTGGATATGCAAGACATTGCCGGTGTAGGTAATCTTCGGGTGTTCTGCCAAATTGATGACGATGGGGGTTCCGTTCACATTCAGCGAAAGGAACTTGACGTCGGCAGCCCGCGCCCATGCTGTGACAGCCATCAGCATCAGCAGCAGAAATAGCCGGCTAAGCATATTTTTCTGTCTTTTCATCATTGTTACATTGTTTTAAGTTAATATTGTTGTATCAAAAAAATACTCTGCTCTCATTCATGTCCATCAGGCACTTTGCTACGGCAAGGTCAATCCAGTGCTTCGTCAGGTTCGTAGCCACCCATCTCGCGGATGGCATTCTTCAACATGGTATGCTGCTGGTACAGGTTGTTGACGGCTTCCTCACCCACGGTATAGTCGTGCATAGGCGACTTAAGGAAAAAACTCAGCCACCGTTGCATGCCGTGGTATCCGGCACGTGCTGCCAAGTCCATGAGCAGGCATAGGTCGAGACATACGGGAGCAGCGAGGATGGAGTCGCGGCAAAGGAAGTTGATCTTGACCTGCATGGGGTAGCCCAGCCAGCCGAAGATATCAATGTTGTCCCACGACTCCTTGTTGTCGTTGCGCGGCGGGTAGTAGTTGATGCGCACCTTGTGGTAGTAGTCGGTATAGAGTTCCGGCTGGTCGTCGGCTTTCAAGATGGTTTCCAATGTGGAGAGCTTCGACACCTCCTTGGTGCGGAAGTTCTGTGGCTCGTCGAGTACCAGTCCGTCACGGTTGCCGAGAATATTGGTCGAGAACCAGCCGCTGAGTCCCAGGCAACGGGTGCCGATAATGGGTGCAAAGCCCGACTTCACGAGGGTCTGTCCTGTCTTGAAGTCCTTGCCGCAGATGGGTGTCTTTGTCTTCTCAGCCAACTGCCACATGGCGGGAATGTCAACCGTCGTGTTGGGAGCACCCATGACGAACGGACAGCCTTCCATCAAGGCAGCGTAGGCGTAGCACATCGACGGGGCGATGTGCTCGCGGTCATCAGCCTTCATGGCCGTTTCAAGGGTTTCCAGAGAATAATGCACCTCCTTGTCAATGGGTACATAGATTTCCGTCGATGCCGCCCAGAGAACTACAATGCGGTCTACCTGCTTCTCGCTTTTAAAGGTGCGGATATCTTCACGCAACATCTCGACCATTTCCCAGCGGGAAGGCATCTTGTTTCCCCCTCCTTGGGAGGGTGCCAGGGGGAGGTTCTTCACATTCTCGCCATCCAACCTTTTGGCATAGTTCTTGTCAAATGCTGCTGGCATGGGCACTATCTGCTCCAACTCGTCACGTACCAGTTCTACGTCCTCGCGCTTCAGCACTTCAGCATAGATGGCAGCCCGATAGGCATTCTGCGGGTATACGTCCCAGCAGCCGAACACGATATCGTCCAGTCGTGCCATCGGCACAATCTCACTGTAGTGCAAATACTGCTTGCCTGCTCCACTTCCAACGCGTACTTTGTCATACTGTGTCATCGAGCCGATAGGCTTGCCGAGTCCTTTGCGGGTCATCAGCACACCGGTCATGAATGTTGTGGCTACGGCACCACAGCCAACCACCAATATGCCCAGCCTACCTTCTGCCGGTTTTATGCTTGTATGTATCATATCATCATGTTTAATGTTTCACTCAGATGCTCATGGCGGCTCCGCATATACCAGTATAGCGGCATCAGCACCACTATTTCAAATAACGGATACAGATAAGGAATATTTGCTAACACCGCCACAAAAAGCACGATAGCTCGTATGTTATGCGTCAGGATATTGGTCAGCGGCATCAGTGGTCGGCTACCTGAAAGGAAGCGTTCACGGAGGGACAGGGCAGTATCGCCAGATGTTGGGGATGCGGCAGTCAGCAGTTCTGGCAATGCCTTGACTCTCTTGAAGAACGCCTGGAATTTCGGTGTCAGCCGCTCCTGTTTCCTACAATATCCTTTGTAAAAGAAGTGGTACAGACGGTCGAACGACCAGCCACCCCACCCCCGACGGTCTCCAGCCTTCGCTGCATCGTAGTTGCGCTGTTCCTGTTCGTAGGAAGACAGCTCGCTACCTGCATCGCCCCGAAGAAACCACAGATGTATTTGACGGTAGTAGTCGGCCAGGGCAGCCTGCGTGGCATGACATCCGAATCCCGCTATGGCACAGAGCAGGAACCCCCTCCATTGCCACTCCATTTCCATGAAAGGCATGGGTTCATGCCACAGGCGTACCACTATGGATACATATATAAAGAAGAACCACACATCGCTGGCAAATCCGTCAAGTAGTCGCCCCAACAGCGTCTTCTGATTGGTAAGGCGCGCCAACTGGCCATCGGCAGAATCGCAGAAATTGGCTGCCATGAGCAGCACTACACCCCATACATTATGCCACAGATCGGAGAAATGGAACAGCCATCCCCCCATAGCACCCAGCACGATTCCTATGATGGTAATAGCATTGGGCGTAAGGCCAACACGTCCGCATGCCAATGCCAATGCGAGTCCTATAGGTCGTGTAAACCATACGTCAAGCCACTCTTCCGTCTCATTCGACTTCAGCGACTCCCGCAGCAACTGTCTGTAGCTTTTATGATCCATTCAAGATGCAAAGGTACTAAATAATTAAGAATTAAGAATTAAGAATTAAAAAAAATTTGTATCTTTGCACCCAAATCAAAATACATAGCAAGTGACACAACAAGAAAAGACACAGCTCGAAGAGCGTATCGTCGACGTGCTGAAAACCGTCTACGACCCAGAGATTCCCGTCAACATCTACGACCTGGGAATGATTTACAAGATTGACGTTCAGGATGACTGCTCCGTAGAACTTGACATGACCTTTACGGCACCCAATTGTCCGGCAGCCGACTTTATCCTAGAAGATGTGCGGACGAAAGTGGAGAGCGTTGAAGGTGTCGTCTCTGCCAACGTCAACCTCGTTTTTGAGCCGGCTTGGGACCAGAGCATGATGAGTGAAGAGGCCCGCGTAGAACTCGGCTTCGACTAAAAACGTTATCACGACATTCCGAAAATAATGAAGCATATCTATTTCCTCTCAGATGCCCACTTAGGGTCGTGGGCCGTTCCGCACCAAAGGATGCAGGAGCGACGGTTGGTTCGCTTCCTGGACAGCATCAAGGAGAAGGCGGCAGCCATCTATCTGCTTGGCGACATGTTCGACTTCTGGTACGAATACCGCTATGTGGTGCCTAAGGGCTATACCCGTTTCCTCGGCAAACTGTCGGAACTGACCGACATGGGTGTCGAGGTACACTACTTTACAGGCAACCATGACATCTGGGCCTACGAATACTTAGAAAAGGAGTGCGGCGTAACGCTCCATAAACAGCCGCTGACCACCGAGATATACGGCCATGAGTTCTTCTTGGCCCACGGTGACGGATTGGGCGACACCAACACCTCATTCAAGTTCCTGCGTGCCGTTTTCCACAACCGCACGTGCCAGTGGCTCTTCTCCGCGCTACATCCCCGCTGGGGAATGAGTTTCGGTCTGACCTGGGCACGCCACAGCTATGTCAAACACAAGGAACAGAACGATGTCTACTATCTGGGAGAGGACAAGGAGCCACTCGCATTGTATGCCCGTAAATATATCGATGAACATCCCGAGATAGACTATTTTATCTTCGGCCATCGCCATATTGAGCTGGACATCAAACTGGCGCGCCATACCCGTCTGATGATTCTTGGCGACTGGATTAGTCAGTTTACCTATGCCGTCTACGATGGGGAACACATGTTCCTCGAAGAATATGTAGAAGGTGAGAGCCAACCATAAAAAGTTGATGATGAGAAAGAAGATCATTACATTCGGTGAGCTGTTGCTAAGATTCTCCAAGTCAGGACATCTGCGACTGACACAGGGAGACATGTTCACCAGCAAGTATGGTGGCAGCGAAGCCAATGTGGCAGTATCTTTGGCCATGCAAGGCGAGGATGTGACTTATATCACCCGCTTGCCGGACACCCCTGTGGGACATGCGGGAGCCATGAATCTTGCACAGCTCGGTGTCGACACCAGTCATGTGCTATATGGCGGGCATCGTATTGGCAGCTATTATTACGAGCCACCGGCAGGCATGCGTGCCGCAAAGGTCATCTACGACCGTTCCGGTTCTGCCTATTATGACCTGAAGCCCGGCATGATTCCCTGGCACGAAATATTGAAGGACTGTGCCTATTTCCATGTATCAGGCATTACGGCAGCCATTTCGTCGCAGGCAGCTGAAGCCACTTTCGAGGCTCTCGACATTGCTGACGAACTGGACGTAACGGTATGTTTCGACATCAACTACCGCAAGAATCTCTGGAAATATGAGGGCGCAACACCCCGTGAGACGCTGAGCCGCATGCTTTCCCGCTGTGACATGATGTTTGGCGATGCCATCGAGTTCGACTGGCTGTCACAGCATCCGCAGCCCCCGTTTACAGCTACTGACTCTCACTTCGAGATGCAGATGGAAGAGTATAAAGCATGGTTTGACGAGCTGCATGCACAATATCCACGTCTGAAACACTGGCTGATGGGCATGAGAAACATCGTCAGTTCTAGCCATCACACTCTGACAGCACTGCTCTGGACGGAAGGTCGTCTGCTCCAGGCTCCCATCGTCGACATCCCTGATGTTGTAGACCCTGTTGGTGTGGGTGATGCCTTTATGGGTGGCTGGCTGCATGCCGTCAGCCTCTTCCCAGACGACCGTCAAAAACAGCTAAATTACTCGCTCGCTGCAGCAGCCCTCAAAAATACTGTTCCAGGTGACTTCAACCTCTTGACAGAAGAAGAAATCATGGATGCGATGTTCGGGAAATACAATCCTTCGACACTCTATAAGACTATAGAATAAAAAAAGGAGTGTACCTAATCCAATCAGGTACACCCTTTAAGTATAGCAGAATAAAAATATTACTTCAGCAGGTTCATCGTATCAGTGGCAATCATCAGCTCCTCGTCAGTAGGGATGACCACAACCTTTACCTTAGAATCGTCAGCTGAGATAATGCACTCCTCGCCACGCTTGTTGTTCTTCGACTCATCAAACTTCACGCCTAAGAACTCCAATCCCTGGCAGACAGCAGAACGCATGCTAATCTGATTCTCACCGACACCGGCAGTAAAGACGATGACATCGACGCCACCCATTGCAGCAGCGTAGGCACCAATATACTTCTTGATGCGATAGAAATACATTTCCTGAGCCAAGATGGCACGCTCGTTGCCTTCCTTGGCAGCATTCTCCACGTCACGCATATCGCTGGAACCGCCAGTGATACCTGCCACACCACTCTTCTTGTTGAGCAAGTTAGACATACCGTCGGCATCCAAACCCAGTTTCTTCTCCAGGAAGGTCACAGCACCGCCGTCAATGTCACCAGAGCGGGTGCCCATCACAAGCCCCTCCAACGGAGTGAGCCCCATCGAGGTGTCTACGCACTTGCCGTCAACCACAGCAGCAATAGAGCCGCCATTACCCACATGGCAGGTAATCACCTTGGTACCTTCCGGCTTCATGCCAAGGAACTCCAGTGCGCGAGCACTTACATAACGATGGCTGGTGCCGTGGAATCCATAGCGACGCACGCCATACTCCTTATACAGCTCGTAGGGAATAGCGTACATATATGCCTTGGCAGGCATGGTCTGATGGAAGGCAGTATCAAACACACCCACCTGAGGCAGACCCGGCATCAGCTCCTTCACGGCATTCACGCCCTTCAGATTGGCGGGGTTGTGCAGAGGAGCCAAGTCGCTGACGGCCTTGAAAGCCTCCAGTACCTCATCGGTCAGCAGCACCGACTTGTTGAACTTCTCACCGCCATGCACCATACGGTGACCTACGGCATCAATCTCCTTCAGGTCTTTGATGACACCAATCTCCGGGTCAGTCAGAAGCGAAAAGATGAACTTCACGCCCTCGGTATGCTCGGGAATGTCGTGCATAATCTGCTTCTTCTCACCATTAGCCAGCTTTACTTTTACAAAGGCACCGTCCAAACCCACACGCTCGGCACCACCGCTGGTCATCACACTCTTATCGTCCATGTTGTACAATGCGTACTTGATAGACGAAGAGCCACAATTCAATACTAATATTTTCATAGAACCTCCCCCAACCCCTCCCAAGGAGGGGAGTGTCTGGCGGATTTCAGGGGGATACCAGACTTTCTAAACGGTTAATTTTTTTATTTCTGCCCGCAGGCCCTCCTCCCCTTAGGGGAGGTCGGGAGGGGTTTTATTTCTTTGCGTCCATAGCCTGGCATGCGGTGATGGCTACCATATAGTAGATGTCATCAACAGAACAGCCACGGGAGAGGTCATTGACCGGACGGGCAATACCCTGGAGGATGGGGCCGATGGCGATAGCATCGCCGAGGCGCTGCACGAGCTTATAGCCGATATTGCCTACCTCGAGGTTGGGGAACACCAGAACGTTGGCATTGCCGGCAATTTCTGATCCGGGAGCCTTCTTCTTGCCCACACTGGGTACGAGGGCGGCATCAGCCTGCAACTCACCGTCAATCTTCAGGCTAGGATCGATTTCCTTAGCCAGACGGGTAGCCTCAATCACCTTGTCTACCACCTCGTGGGTAGCACTGCCCTTCGTTGAGAAGCTGAGCATGGCAACACGCGGGTCAGCAAATCCAGCCACCGACTTAGCGGTCTGTGCCGTGCAGACGGCAATCTGTGCCAGTTCATTGGCAGCAGGCATAGGCGTTACGGCAACATCGCCAACCACCAATACGCCATTTTCTCCATACTGCGGTTCCTTGGTGATGAGCAGCATACCACCACTAACGCAGGTAATGCCAGGAGCACACTTAATAATCTGCAGGGCAGGACGCAACGTATCGCCCGTTGTCGACAACGCACCACTGATCTGACCGTCAGCTCCTTCTGTCTTGATAATCATACAACCCAGGTACAACGGGTTCTTCACCAGTTCACGGGCCTGCTCGATAGTCATGCCCTTCTTTTTGCGCAGTTCTGCCAACAGCTGTGCATACTCCTCACTCTTCTCACAGTTCTCCGGGTCGATAAGGGTAGCCTTGTCAATGTTTGTCAGGCCCTTCTCCTTGGCCAAGGCATGCACCTTGTCAGGATTACCGATAAGAATCAGGTGAGCAATGTCGTCGGCCAACACCTTGTCGGCTGCACACAAGGTACGCTCCTCCTCTGCTTCTGGGAGCACAATGCGCTGCTTGTTTGCCTTAGCACGCGCTACGATTTGACTTAATAAATCCATAGTTTGTTTTACATTATAAATTAATTGTTATCACACATTGTCTGCAAAGGTACGAAATAATTCATAATTCATCATCCATCCATCACAAATTTAATATTATTTATGCCATTTCTTCCGTGAGGATGCTTTCCAGTTTCTCGGCCGAGAGGCGTAGCTGGAAGTCGCTGCGGATGGCGACACTGATACCGCCAGTCTCCTCCGACACCACAATAGCGATACAGTCGCTCTCATGGGTGATGCCCAGGGCTGCACGGTGGCGCAAGCCCAACTCTTTGGGGATGTCGAGACTATGGCTGACGGGCAGAATGCAACCGGCAGCACGGATACGCCCTCCAACTATCACCATCGCTCCATCGTGCAGCGGAGAGTTCTTGAAGAAGATATTCTCTATCAGCCGCTGGTTGATGTCGGCATTGATGCGCTCTCCTGTGGCTACAATGTCATCGAGCGGCGTGGCCCGCTGAATCACAATCAGTGCTCCCACCTTCTTTTTACTCATGCTCATACACGACAGTACGATGGGCATGATCGTCTGTTTCAACTGTTCCGGATTACGGTTCTTGTCAGCATTGGAGAATAGTCTGCGGAAGGTTCGCATGCGCTGATGTGCTCCCAGGTTGTAGAGGAACTTACGGATATCCTCCTGAAAGAGGATGATGAGACCGATGACACCTACGGACACCAGTTTGTCCATAATGCTGCCCAGCAGTTTCATTCCCAACACCTGCGATACGACCAGCCACAGCACGACGAACACCAGTATGCCCATGAACACATTCAGTGAGCGCGACTCCTTCATCAGCCTGTAGATATAGAACAGCATCAAGGCGACGAGGACAATGTCGATAATATCTTTCAGTCCGAATTCAAAAAACACCTTATCCTAATTTACAAGTTTACTATTTTCTATTTGTCTCACTATCTTGACGCATTCCACAGCCTGCCTGACATCATGCACACGCAGGATGTTGGCTCCCCCTAGCAGTGCCTTGGTGTGCAATACCGATGTCCCGTTGAGTGCCTCTTCCTGCCGGATTCCTAACAGGCGACAGACCATCGACTTGCGCGAGACACCTACCAGTATGGGCACTCCCATCATCTGCATACGTTCCAACTGCGACAGCACGATGTAGTTCTGCTCCAGTGTCTTACCAAAGCCAAAGCCGGGGTCGAGCACGATGTCCTTCTGCCCCATGGAGCGCAGTATATCGACCACCTCGGCACCGTCGAGCAGAATCTCCCGCATGGTAGCTTTCCGCGACATGTATATATAAGGTACGCGCAGGAGTGATACCATGCGGAACATTTCACGTTGAACGCTGACGGCTGAAAGCTGGACATCAACCGGGCCGCCAACATCGTTGATGATGTCCACACCATATTCCTCCACGGCCATGCGCGCCACGTCCGGTCGGAACGTATCGACACTGACCACAGCCTCCAGAGCCTCACGGCGCACAGCTGTCAGGGCCATGCGCAGCCGCTCCATCTCTTCTGCCTCATCAACAGGAGTGCTGTCTGGTCTTGTTGAGCAGGCACCCACATCAACGATGGCTGCCCCTTCATCCAGTATCTGCCGTGTCCGCACTGCCACCTGTTGCTCAGTCTGCTGTCGGCTGTCGGCATAAAATGAGTCGGGTGTTGCGTTCACAATCCCCATCACCAACGGCTCGCTGAGGTCGACCAATCTTCCTTTGCAATTCAGCGTATAATCCATATCAGCCACAAAGATACGAAAAAAATAAGAATAAGAAATAAAAAATAAAAATTATTTCGTATCTTTGCCATCAAATTAATTCTTATTGCTATGGAACAGAGTGTATTTTTCGAAATCTGCGGTTGGATAGCCAGCATCGGCATGATATTGGGTTATCTGCCACAGGCTATTAAAACCATCCGCACCCGCAACACCGACGGCATTGCCTTACCCACCTTCTCGATGATGGCCGTTGGCGGTTTCGCATTCATCCTGCAGGGACTGTTCCACAAGCCCGACATCCTGTGGGCACTGCTGATTACCAACCTCGTTACCACTACGTGCAGCTGCATCATCTTTGGCATCAAGGTCTACAACGACTATATCAAGAAGAAATAACAATACCCCAACACGAATATGATAGATATCAAAGAACTCTACCGCCTCTACCAAGAGCATCCATGTATCACCACCGACTCACGCAACTGTCCTAAAGGCAGCATCTTCCTGGCCCTGAAGGGCGAGACGTTCGACGGAAACAAATTTGCCCGCCAGGCTCTCGAAAAGGGCTGCGCCTACGCCATCATCGACAATGCGGAAGTCATGGACAATGCGGACAACCGTCTCATCCTCGTTGATGACTGCCTGCAGACCTATAAAGACCTGGCGCGCGAGCATCGTCGCCAGTTCGATATCCCCGTTATCGGCATCACGGGAACCAACGGCAAGACCACTACCAAGGAACTTATCCGTGCCGTGCTGTCAAGGAGCTACAACGTGATGGGCACGGAAGGCAATTTCAACAATGATGTAGGGGTGCCCAAGACCCTATTCCGCCTGAATGACGACCATGACATTGCCGTAGTGGAAATGGGAGCATCGCATCCTGGCGACATCAAGACACTGGTAGAGACGGCAGAACCCACCTGTGGCCTGATTACCAACGTAGGACGCGCCCACCTGCTGGGCTTCGGCTCCTTCGAGGGTGTCTGCAAGACGAAGGGTGAGCTGTATGACTATCTGTTCGAACACCAATGGCCCGTATTTGTGAATCGCGATAACGAGCATCTGGTGCGGATGTCAGAAAAGCTCCTTGATGTCTACTACTATGGCCAGAGTGACAACGAGGACATTCTTATTCGCGGCGAAGTCATCTCCTGTGCTCCCTTCCTGAAGTTCCGCTGGCGCGAGCAGGACTACGATGCAGGGTATATCGGAGAATGGATGGAGGTACAGACGCACCTGATTGGTGCCTACAACCTCGACAACATCCTGGCAGCCATCACCGTGGGCTACGTCAACAATGTTCCCTTCGAAGAGATTTGCCATGCCGTCGAGCATTACATCCCCACCAACAACCGTTCACAACTGACGGAAACGGCCAACAACCACCTCATCGTCGATGCCTACAATGCCAACCCTACCAGTATGGCGGCTGCCATCGACAACTTCCAGCGAATGGAGGTGTCGCCCAAGATGGCTATCATCGGCAAGATGGGAGAGCTGGGCAATGTCTGCGACGAGGAGCACCAGCGACTTGTCGACCTGCTTCGTCAGTCAGGCTGCGACCAGATGTGGCTCGTCGGCGACGAGTTCACGGCCACCGATGCCCTTTCTGATGAACGGTTCAAGTGGTTCCGCGATGTAGAGGAGGTAAAGGCAGCTCTCAACTGTCAGGCCCCTGTCGGCTACTACATCCTCATCAAGGGCAGCAACAGCAATCGTCTTTTCGAGCTGCCGCCGCTCTTGTAGGGTCAACCTTCGTTGTCTACCTTCTGGATGGTACCGTCAGCGTTGTAGAATAGCCGCTGCACCTTGAGGGATCGCAGGTGGGTAATATCATTCGAAGGCACACAGTCGTGGTAGAACAGATACCACTGACCACGGTATTCCACGATGCTGTGGTGGGTAGTCCATCCTACGACGGGGTCGAGGATAACACCCTGATAAGTAAACGGACCGTAGGGTGAGTCACCAATGGCATAGCACAGGAAGTGGCTGTCGCCTGTAGAATAGGAGAAGTAATACTTGCCGTTGTACTTATGCATCCAGGAAGCCTCGAAGAATCGGTGCGGATCACCGGCCTTCAGGGGCTGACCGTCCTTATCGAGTATCACTACAGGGCGTGCTGCCTCGGCAAATTGCATCACATCGTCGCTCATGCGCACCACACAGCTGTTGATGGCAGGACTGTCGGCAGCGGTGAAGAGTTCACCCTTATGGTCGGGAGCAGCACCAAGGTCGACGAGTCCGTTCTGGTCGCCATACTTGCCAAAGACGGGAGCCTGTCCGCCAGGCAGCGGATGCCACCACTGGAGCTGACCGCCCCAGAGGCCGCCAAAGTAGATGTATACCTGACCGTCGTCATCCTTGAAGGCACAGGGGTCGATGCTAAACGATCCGCGGATAGGTTGTGCCTGCGGGACAAAAGGTCCTTCAGGCTTGTCAGCCACTGCCACGCCCAGACGGAACACACCATCGTAAGCCTTGGCCGAAAAGATGAGGAAATACTTGCCGTCTTTCTCCACAACGTCGTTGTCCCACATCTGCTTTTCAGCCCAGGGTACGTCCTTCACGTCGAGGATGACACCGTGGTCGGTGACTTCACCGTTTTCAACATCATCCCACGACAGCACGTGGTAGTCCTTCATCTGGAAGTGACCGCCGTCATCGTCGAAGCATTCGCCGGCATCCCAGTCGTGGCTGGGATAGACGTACAATCTTCCGTTAAACACATTGGCAGAGGGGTCTGCCATATAGTCACTGGGGAATAGATACCTTGGTTTCATGTTATTGTACTAATTTAATCAATTTCTGAATGAATGGCTTGGGCTTGCTCTGACGGTCGAAGAGCGTGGCATAGTCGGTACGTCCCTTGATGGGGAAGTCGTTGCGCCAGGAATTGGCATCGTTCAGGCACCAGAAGTTGACGCGACTGATGACCTGATGGTGCTTGAGCAGCATCTTGTAAAAGTCAATCCAGAACTGTTCCAGTTCCTGCTCCTTAGCCTTGGAGATTCCCTTCGTAAAGGGATCCATCTCAGGACGATAGGCAAACTTGTCGCTGATATTGGCTCCCGAGAAACCGTAGGGATTGGGCAGTACGGAGATGTCAAGTTCCGAGAAGAAGGTCTTCACGCCCAGAGCAGCAATGGTCTCGATGGAGTGCTCATACTGCTTGATAACACTGTTGTTGACATTGTCCTCCAGAATCATGTGACCCTGCATACCGATGGCAGTAACGGGCAGTCCCTGCTCGATGAGCGGCCGGAAGAAGTTGCAGACACCCTCCACCTTCTTGGCCTTGTTCATCGAGAAGTCATTATAATACAATTCTGCGCTGGGGTCAGCCTCATGGGCATACTGGAAGGCCAGGGGGATATAGTCGGTGCCCAGAATCTCGTAGAACAGACTCTTGCGCGGCGTGCCGTCGTCCTCAAAGCCCTCGTTCACCACATCCCAGGCATCCACACGCCCCTTGAAGTGGCTCACAATGGTATAGATATGTTCACGCATGCGCTTCTTCAGCACCTCCCGCGATACGAGCTTGCCGTCCTTGTCGTAGTGGAACCAGGGAGCACACTGCGAATGCCAGATAAGGGCATGTCCCAGCACGCGCATACCGGCAGCCTTGGCCTTGTTGACAAACTGGTCGGCAAGCGTGAAGTCATAGATGCCCTCCTGCGGATGTACCACCTCGCACTTCATGCAGTTCTCGGCCACCACGAAATTGAAGTTCTCCACGATGACTGGCCAGTCGGCAGTCTGGTCGCCAGAGATGAATCCCGTCACGTCGTGCTCATTCTTGCCACTGTGGTCGGCCTGCACCTGCCACTGGTTCACACTGACCCCTGTATACCAGTAGTCGCGGTAGGCATCCTTCAGCGTCTGTGCATTTAAAGGCAGAAAACCAAAAAGGCAAAAAGGCAAAACTCCTGTTACCAGCCTTAGCAGCCACTGTCTGTTCGTCCTCTTCATGATTTTACTGTTTTACCTTTTTACTTGTTGCGCTTCTCGATTTCCATATTGATTTTGTCAATCACCTCGTCGGTCAGTTCATAGCGGCTGATGATGAACATGGCCAGAGCCAGCAGCATGGCGGGAATGACGCAGACGAGCCACAGGATACCCTCCTCGGCAAACGGAGTCTGGTCGATCACATTGCTGTTATAGCCCACGTATGCCAAGACGGCAGGCCCCACGATGCTTCCGAACGTCATACCGGCCTTGAAGAACAAGCCCGTCAGGGCATTCACAATACCCGAGATGCGACGCCCTGTGGTGTACTCACCATACGAGATAACCTCCGGCACCAGTGCCCACATATAGCCCGTGGCCACTATCACGCCCGTCGATTTGATAAACTGTGCCACGTAGATCATCATCATGCTGGGATGCTCCATCTTGGAAATCACGTAGAGCATGGCCATACCGATGATGGCTGCACCGAGGAACAGGTAGAACATGTTCTTCTTACCCACCATGCGCTTGAACCAGGGCACCAGTGGCATAAACAGGAAGGCTGGCAGCGAACCCAGCGCCATGAATACCGACAGCTCCTGTGCCGAGCCGTGCAGGTTGCTGTTAATAAAGTAGGCACCGGCAGCATTGCCCACCGACATCATGGCGAAGGCGGTGATGAAGAAGAAAGCCAGCACGCGCAAGGGGCGGTTGCGCAGAAACTCCATCCAGAGGTCGCTCACCTTCACATCCTCCGTTGCCTTGGCATCCATCACCACGCGCTCCTTGCACTGCGTAAAGCAGAACAGCAGCAGGCAGAATCCGACGATGGCGTAGATGGTCATCGTCGTGAACCATGCCGACGGGTCTTTCGGCAGACTGTCTGACGGTGCTCCGGCTATCAGTGCGATAAACAGGGGCAGCCCTGAGTTGACGGCCAGGCCACCGAGGTTGGCCATAAACATACGCACCGAGGTGAGGATGGTAATCTCGTCGGTGTCGCGTGTCAGCGATGAGTTCAGTGCTCCGTAGGGTACATTAATAAAGGTATAAAGCAGCTGCATCGACACGTAGGTCACATACGCATAGATCAGCGACGGCGCAAAGCCGTTGTAGAAGCACAAAATGGCAAAGCCCGAAAGGGGGATGCCCACATAGAGCAGGTACGAACGGTATTTGCCGAAACGCGGATTGCTCTTGTCAATCAGGGTACCCACAATGGGGTCCCAGATGACGTTGGCTACGTTGCCCACCAGGAACATAACGGCCACTGCCGACGGTGTCAGCCCGTAGATGTCGGTGTAGAAGAACAGCAGGTAGGTGCAGATTACCTGGAAGATGAGATTTTGTGCCAGGTCGCCAGAGCCGAAGCCGATTCGCTGCAACCAGGAGAGTTTGTAGAAGCCCTTGGCTCCTTGTGTTTCTTGTGATGCCATGACTATTTGATAATTTACTGATTTACTTTGGTTTGAAGTCGCTTGCAAAGGTAGTGTTTTCTTTTGAAACAGATGTTTTCACATGTTACAAATAACCTTCCGTTTTGTTTCATAACAAAAGAAAAAGCGCTTTACATGCTCTCCTGTCAGGTTTTTTCACTATTTTTGCAGTCGATTAAAACGCAAAAAGATGATACGCAGACTAACCCTTCTCCTGCTTGCCGCAACCTGTATGCTGACGGCTGCAGCCCGTCCGGCAGAGCGTGCCGGCATCACTGATAGCAAAGCCCTTTGGCTCCCCCATCTGTTCCAGTCGGGCATGGTACTTCAGCGCGGCAAGCCCATTCCCGTTTGGGGCACTGCCGCCCCCCACTCTACGGTCACCATCCGTTGGAGCAACCGCCCATACCGCTGCGAGACCGACGATGCCGGACGGTGGCGCGTCGACCTGCCCGCCATGAAGGCCGGTGGTCCATACACCTTGGTGGTGAGTGGCGAGGATGGAGCAGTGAGGGAGATCACCGATGTGATGGTGGGCGACGTATGGCTCTGTTCCGGCCAGTCAAACGTCGATGTCACCATCGAGCGCGTCTATCCTCAATATCCCGATGAAATCGACAGTTTTTGCAACAACAAGATACGTCTCTTCCGTGTTCAGACCGACAAAGACACCCACGGCCCGAAGAGCGACATCCTGCCTACGGAATGGAAGGTGCTGACCAAGGAGAACGTCTGGAAGTTCTCGGCCTTGGGTACTTTTCTGGCACTGCGCATGCAGCGCGAGACGGGCGTTGCACAGGGTATCATCTGCAACTCCCTGGGCGGTACTCCCGTCGAGGCTTGGGTAGGTGCCGATTCGCTGGTGCGCGACTTTCCTCTTTATGTAGAGCGCACGCGCCTGTGGCAGGATGACGAACTGGTGGCCGCACAAGACAAGGCCAACCAGCGCGCTGGCGACCGATGGTTCCAACAGCTCAACGAGGGAGACCCTGGGGTGAGCGAACAGTGGAGCACCGAACGGTACGACGATACGTCGTGGGACAGCGTCAACCAGTATGGCAACATTGCCGGTCAGCCAGGCAGCAACTACATCGGCTCTCTCTGGCTCCGCCAGCACATCCATATCAGCAAGGAACATGCCGGAAAGGCTGCCCGTCTGCTGTTGGGAACACTCTTCGACCAGGACTACACCTACGTCAACGGTCAGGAGGTGGGGCGCACCTACTACCAGTATCCGCCGCGTCGCTACCAAGTACCCGAAGGTCTGCTCCACGAGGGCGACAACGTCATCACCGTGCGCTTTGTCAACAAGTACGGCATCCCCCATTTCCTGCCTGACAAGCCGTATATGATGATCTTCGGCCCTTCCGACACGCTGCGCCTTTCTGACACATGGAAGGTGCGTCGCGGCAAGCTGATGCCCTCCTGCCCTTCCGGCGGCACATCGATACAGAACCTGCCCACCGTGCTCTACAATGCCATGCTCCACCCGCTGGCACCCTACGCCATCAGCGGCGTGGTGTGGTATCAGGGTGAGTCGAATGTCGGCGAGCCTCAGCTCTATGCCCCCCTGCTGCGCAAGATGATGGGCAACTGGCGCACCCTTTGGGGCGACCCCTCACTACCTTTCTGCATCGTTCAGCTGGCCAACTACGACCCCAACCAGCAGTCGGCCGTGCCACAACCTGCCCGTCAGCGTGGCATCTCACAGCGCAGCAACTGGGCAGAGCTGCGCGATGCCCAGCGCACTGTAGCCGATGGCGACCCATACGCCGAGCTGGCAGTAGCCATCGACCTCGGTGAGACGGTCGACATCCACCCCCTGCGCAAGAAGGAGGTTGCCGAGCGTGTGGCACGCTGTATGGATCGTCTGGTATTCCAGAAGAAAGTGTCGCTGTCACCGAAGGTTGTCGGCATCACCGCAGATGCCACCACGCTGACGCTCACCTTCGACCAGCCGCTACGCGGTGTCGACGTGCAGTGCATCGAGGTTGCCGGAGCGGATGGTCGCTACGTGTCGGCCACTGCACACGCCCAAGGCACCACTGTCACGCTGTCATCGCCCGTCAGCCATCCTGTCTGCGTCCGCTATGCATGGAGCGACGACCCCGCGGGTGCCAACCTCTATTCCAAAGAGGGGCTGCCCGCCGTGCCGTTCCGCCTCCCTGTTAACAGTCCGCTTGATTAACACGCCAAAGTGCCGCTTAGCGGCAGAGACATCTTTGTACCTTTGCAGTCATGAAACCAGCTCATATATTTCAGCAGTACATCTGGATTATCAATACGCTCAGGGCCTACCGCCAGCAGACCTTTGAGGAGTTGAACCAGAAGTGGCAGGATGACAAGGTGGCCGATGGCAACCCTTTGCAGCGGTCTTCGTTTAACCGCCATCGCGATGCCATCCTCGACATGTTTGGCATCATCATCGACTGCGACAAGAAGACCTACAAGTATTATATCAGCAATCAGGAAGTGCTTTGCGACGACAGCATTGAGCGTTGGCTTTTCTCCACGCTCACAGTGCATGGCATACTTGCCGACAGTGCCGCTGTAAAGGAACGTCTTGTGCTGGAGAATGCGCCTGCTGGTGAGCAATATCTCGACATCATCATTCGCGCTATCCGCACTGATCGCCGTCTGCTCATTGGCTACAAAAAGTTTCAAGCCGAGGGCTACGAGAAGGTGGTCTGCCCATACGCTTTGAAGTTATTCCGCCAACGTTGGTACTTGTTGGCACTTAACGATGAAGACCAGATGCGTATCTATGCCCTCGACCGTGTTACGATGTTAGAACTGACTGACGAGCCGTTCGAGATGCCTGAGGATTTCTCGCCTGGGGCCTATTTCTCAGAATACTTTGGTGTGCTGACCAACGACACACCCATGGCTCACGTCATCATCCGTGCTCATAAGTGGATGCCCAACTACCTGCGCACGTTGCCGCTGCATCACTCGCAGTGCGAACTGGCATCAACGCCCGACTACACTGATTTCTCCCTTGACATCCGCCCCACGTCCGATTTCCTTGGCGAGCTGCTCAGGCATAGTGAAGGCATCGAAGTGCTTGAACCGCTGGATTTGCGAGATAGAATGCGGCAAATGATAGTCGAAACTCTTAAAAGATATTAAAACTTCATGGGGTGTCCTGACTTTTGGGACACCCCATATTGTATATTTGCAAACGAAACTAAAAATATTACAGTTATGATTGCAAATAAGTTCTTTTCGATTGATGCACTGATTGACGTGGCAATGACCAAGTTGTTCTTATTGGCAGAGAAAGTGTGTTGTATGACCTCATTCACTTGTGGTGGTGAATCTCTGTTTGGCCAAACGCCCCATAATGTTGAACAACAAACACGAACCGTTGATTCCATCTCTACCAAAGATATCATGCCCACCATACGTTTCTCAAATGAGGATAGAATGGTAGAAGGGAATCTATTTGAGTAGATACTTCTATTAAATATGTGTAAAATCCAGTGTAAATCGAGTATATTATCATTATTAATTTGTAACTTTGCAAACTAAGAAACGGATTGTTATGACAATACTTGATATTAATAAGTGGTTTGAAAGTTCAGAGTATCTTGAGAAAGTGGATGCACTCTTCTCAAATATTGCCAGGAAGTCAGAACTTGCACAAAACGAGTCAGAGACTTCTTCTGTTTTCGAACGTGAGTTGTATTTCTTTCTCCGCAGTGAACTTGGTATTGAATTTGACATCAGCAAAGAACAACATATAGATCATTTGACCCATACATTCAAGGGGTTGGCAGGGAGGAAGAGCGGACATGGACGACTTGATGCTGTCATCAACAACTTGATTATTGAGTATAAGCATCATTCAAAATTAAATAATGAAACGGATACATTACAAGCTATTCATCAGGTAGAAGACTATCTGAATGCCAAGAAACTAATAGAGGGTACTGAGTATGATGCCATATTGACAGACGGACTGCATATTTCCTATTTTTCCTTTGTCGAGAATGCGGTAAGTCACACCCCTTTGAGAAAATTCTCAGCGGCAGATGTTGACAAAATTATCCAGGCTATCCTGCATCATCATACAAAGAAATTTACACCCAAGAATATTGTTTGTGATTTCTCCCTTTCAGGACAAACAGACTCTTTGACTCGCCATATCGCACTTACATTGTTTAAGGGGCTGACGGAACAGATTACCGGTAAGAGCAAGATGCTATATGCTGAGTGGAAAAGCCTGATACATCTTTCCATTGACGACAACGGCAAGAGCGCTGACATCGAAAAGCGCCGTCGCGATCTGTCGGAAATATTCCGTCTTCACATTGATGATGCCGAGGCTGAGTATAAGGCTCTTTACGCCCTTCATACTACGTATGCCGTCATTGTAAAATTGATTGCTTGTCACGTGCTTGGCGAGAGTGCTGGCGAGGGATCTCTTTCCAATTTGCCATGTGATAAGATGCAGCAATTCTTCGAACGAATGGAGGAGGGCCTTTCTTATCGAAACATGCGTGTACGTAATTTGCTTGAAGGCGACTTCTTTTCATGGTATGCTGATAAGGAACAATGGAGCGAGGAATTCTGGAATGAAGCGCAGGAATTATTGTCTGTTATTGAGGAGTATTCGGCCTTTTCACTAGGTGTCAAGTATGCCCCTGTTGACATATTCAAAGATCTTTATATGGGTATTATTCCGCAGTCAGTGCGACATTCCATGGGAGAATATTTTACTCCAGAATGGCTGGCTGACAGCGTAATTTGCGGCACACTTGACAGAATAAAGGCTGACGATTGGCGAGCTATTGACCCATGCTGTGGTTCTGGAATTTTTCTGATTGCACTCATCAGAAAAGTTGTTGGCGATACTGCCATAGGCGAACTGACAAATGCAGAGCGGCAGACGCTCGTCAGCGAAATCACCAACCGCGTAAAGGGCGTTGACATTAATCCGCTGTCAGTCCTGTCTGCCCGCGTCAGCTACTATCTTGCTCTCAGCCAAATAGGAAAAGTAAAAGATGTAGAGATACCTGTGTTTTTAGGTGACTCAGCATTGGTCCCCTCGTTAGAAATTATCGATAGTATCGACTGCTATACTTATACGATCCATAATCTTCGCAATGAGGTCATCCGTGTGGTTCTCCCCAAACGTTTAGTGGAGTCCGATGGCTTTACATATCTGATGGACGATATTCAGTCGATGGTCAATGCTGACAGTGAGGATAGCATTATGACCATCCTCACAGGGAAGTTGACTGACAAGGAACGACAGTCGATGATGTTATTGAGTTATTTGCAGACAATGGTTCACAGTCTGGTTCATCTGCACCAAAACAATTGGGACGGTATTTGGGTACGCATCATCACAAACTTCATGATGGTGGCTCAAATGAGGCGGGCAGACATGATTGTAGGCAACCCACCATGGGTAAAGTGGGAACATCTGCCAGCAGCCTATACACGGCGTATCAAAGAGTTCTGTGACGTGCGACATATCTTCTGTAACGATGGAGGCATGTATGGTGGAGCCCAGCTGAATATATGTGCACTTATCAGTAATGTGGTGGCTGCAAACTGGCTGACAGAAGAGGGCGTTTTAGCCTTCCTGATGCCCGACAGCATCATGTCGCAGAACTCGTACGAGGAGTTTCGAAATTTCTATGTCGACTACGAGAAACGCGAACGGATGTACTTGAACAGGATTGACCGATGGATGGCTCCACTCAGGCCGTTCAAGGTGGGTAATAAGTCGGTGGCGCAAGACTTCAACACCTACTATTACAGCCGTCAGGTCACAGACTATGCCCAGGGTGTTCCTGTTAATACCATCAGTAAGCATCGAGGCATCAGCGATGAAGCTATCAATCAGTGTCGGACATGGAACGAGGCACAAAATCACCTTACTATTGAAGAAGGACTTGCCAAGCAACTTTCAGCCACGTCTACCGCCTTCACATATATATCGTCACAGTTTGATTTTTCTTCCATTATCGGCCCTACAGCCTATCATTATCGTACTGGCGTAGAATCAACACCTTTCGAGATTTTCAAGATGTTAGGTGTAGGCCCGTCAGAACATGGGAACACCCATTACCGTTTCAGGAACAAGCAGCTGAAGACTTCTCGTTATAAAGTAGAGGACATACCCGATGATGGTTGGGATTTCGACACTCGCTACGTCTATCCTATCGTGGAAGGCCCCAGTGTGAAGCCTTTCGAATATGATACAGGCAACAATTACCATATTATTCCATACGAGGAAGACAATACTTTGAAGCCAGTACCCATGGCCGCTCTTTATGAACTGAGTCCAAGCCTTGCAGTTTATTTTGCCAATCACAAGTCATTGCTTGACCAACAGTCTGAAAAGAGCAAGACGATGCATCGTGGCAATGAGTTTTATGCGCTCTCGAAGATTGGCCCCTACACATTTGCTCCCCACATGGTTGCAGCGCGTGACAACTCAACATTCTGTGCCAGTGTCATTCAGCCTACGCTGACCCCATGGGGTGAAATAAAGCAATCCATCTGCGTGAAGCACACCATCATCATCAGTCAGGGTACTGATGGCCATTTTATCAGTGAAGATGAAGCACATTATATCAATGGCGTTCTAAATAGTTCGATTGTTAAGGCGTACATTCACAACACGTTTAAGACAAATGGCTTTAGCCTGAAAAAATCGCATCTTTATCTTCCTAAGTATGATGCTAAGAATCCTATACAAGTAAAGATTGCCAAATTGTCGAAAAAAGCAACCGCTCATGCTGTAAAAAGAGAGCAAATCATGAATAGTCTGACGGAAGAATACCTTAAACTATGTAAGTGTAAGAAATAGTGGTTATCACTATGTTTTGCCAGGTTTTGGGGCTATGTTTTCGTGGGCTACCAAGGCATTAAAAACAGTTACCCTGCACTGCCTACACTGACCGCTGAGTATCAGGCACTTACATACCAGGCACCCTACACTGGAGGCTACACCTGAGGCTACACTGAACGGCGGGGTGGTAAATGATGGAATCATGGGGACAGGTTGCTTGATTGAATTTTGGAATTCACATCAAGAACCTGTCCCCTGTGATTCCACATCAAGAACCTGTCCCCTGTGATTCGTTGGGATTTTTGTGAGGAGGCCACTCACCGAAATGAGGAGGCCACTCACGACCGTGAGGAGCCTCTTCACGGAAATAAGTAGGCCACTCACTGGAATAAGTAGGCCACTCACCAAGGTACTTGTTGAAGATTTTTCCAGTGTAGCCTCAGGTGTAGCCTCCAGTGTAGGGTACCTGGTATGTAAGTACCTGATACTCAGCGGTCAGTGTAGGCAGTGCTACCTGCTTCTTTTTTGAACAGGAATTACCATGAATTGAACATGAATTTCTCATTAATTCTATTCTGCCACAAAGTGCAGAGCGATGCTTACATCGGCATGCCTTGCAAGGAGGAAATGACACAGTGGGACAGACCCCGTGTGCTAATGAGACTCATTAGCGGCAGGGGCATCTTGATTTCCAGGCTAGATGTTATATAACATTTGGCCAAATCTTCCGTTGCCCCTTTCACTACCCTTTTTGCAGGATGCAAGATTGCAAGGACTTTTGCAGATTATTGCCCGTTTTATTTGGTCAATTGAAAAATAAACAGTATCTTTGCAGCATCACCTGTGAGTCCTCAGGGGTTAAACAGGCAGTCTTGACATATATAGAACCTACAGAGCTTATGAAGAAAATTATAGTTACGTTACTGGCATTTATGCCGATTTTGGCAAGTGCCATTGAAGTTGATCAAGTCTATTACAATCTTGATTATAGTAATAACACCGCAGAGGTAGCTGGTTGTGACGATGAGCTTGGTAGTGCAACAATCCCTGCAACGATCACCGACGAAGAAGGCTATACATATACGGTGACAAGCATCGCAGACAATGCATTTTCTGAACATTATTTTATTCGTAGCGTTGAACTGCCCAATACCATTATAAGTATTGGCAATTCTGCATTCTACAAGATTAGAAATTTCACGTATATCAACATTCCAAATTCAGTGAAAAGTATTGGAGAAAATGCCTTCAAGGACTGTGGAAAACTTTCAACGGTGAGCGTTGGAAGAAACAGCACCTTGAACAGCATTGGAAGTGGTGCTTTTTCTGGGTGTAGCTCACTTCGTTCTTTCAACATCCCCAACTCGGTGGAAAGCATTGGGGCAAGCGCTTTCCGTAACTGTTCGATGATAAGTTCAATCAACATCCCCACTTCCTTGACAAACATTGAAATGTCTGCGTTTTATGGTACTGGCATCAAGTCGGTAACCATCCCCAACTCTGTGACGAGTATTGGTAACATTGCTTTCGGAAATTGCAGATCACTCACGACAATAACCATACCAAACTCTGTGACTACAATCGAAGGCGAGGCTTTTACCGGATGCACCAGCCTTGCTTCAGTATCTATTCCCAACAGCGTGACATCCATAGAGTATAACACTTTCTATGGCTGCTCTGCCCTTTCTTCGATAACGATTCCTAACAGCGTGACATCCATCGAAAAATCTGCTTTCGAAAATTGCACCAGCCTTGCTTCGTTAACTATCGGCAGCAGCGTGGCTTCTATAGGAGAAAAGGCATTCCATAAATGCTCCACCCTTACTTCGTTAACGATTCCCAACAGCGTGACAACGCTTGGAGAGTCTGCTTTCGATGGTTGCTCCGGTCTTACTTCGGTAACTATCGGCAACGGTGTTACTACCATTAGGAAGTATGTGTTTTCTGGTTGCACAGGTGAACTTACCGTAAATTGCAACATCCCTTCTGTATATTCATCATATAGTGATGGGAAATTCTATGGTTCTAAGTTCAGTTCCGTGATAATTGGGGATGATGTCGAGACTATTGGAGACTATGCTTTCTACTGGTGCTCCAGCATTACTTCGGTAACAATAGGCAATAGCGTGAAAACGATTGGAAAGGATGCTTTCCGTTTTTGCTCCGGTATTACTTCGTTATCAATTGGTAACAGCGTGACATCAATCGGAAATAATGCTTTCTACGGTTGCTCCGCCCTTACTTCGTTAACGATTCCCAACAGCGTAACATCTTTTGGAAGTAGTGCTTTCTATGATTGTACAGGTGAACTTACCGTAAATTGCAATATTCCTTCTACAACAGGTAACGGTGTATTCAATGGTTCCAAGTTCAGTTCCGTGAAGATTGGGGATGATGTCGAGACAGTCGGAGATTATGCTTTCTACCAATGCTCCACCCTTACTTCGGTAACAATAGGCAACGGCGTAAAAACGATTGGAGAGAATGCTTTCCGTCAAATCAGCAACATTACTTCGTTAACAATCGGTAACAGTGTGACATCTATTGGGAAGAATGCCTTCTGTGGTTGCCACGGCCTGACATCGGTGACTATCCCTAACAGTGTGGTAACTATCGAAGGAAGTGCTTTCTATGGTTGTGACGGCCTGACATCGGTATCAATAGGTAACGGTGTGACATCGATAGGAGAGTATGCTTTCTATGACTGCGGCGCTCTTACTTCGTTATCAATCGGTAAAAGTGTGACATCGATGGGAAACTGGGCTTTCGGAGACTGTACTGCGTTGACCGATATTTACAATTATGCTACTACCCCTCAGGATATTTCATCATTAGTTTTCACCAATTATTCCGCAACACTGCATGTACTGCCAGGTTATGGCGCTGCCTATGGATCCGCAGATGTCTGGAAGGATTTCCAAAAGATTGTGGAGGATACCACAAATGGTGGACAAGATGACGACAAACCGAAACTATCACTCTCGGCCAGTCCATCCGGTGGCGATGTGACTGCAGGAACAAAAGTGTACCTTACGGCTAAAGCCAATAGTTCTGAGGTATCTGGCGCCAGCATCTACTACACATTGAATGGCACAACGCCTTCTATGAATAGCACTGTCTACACTTCTTCCGGCATCACCATCAATGCTTCATGTACATTAAAAGCTATCGCATGCAAAGATGGTTATGAGGATAGTGACGTAATGGAAGAATCATACAACATAGTGACGATTACTGGAATTGCCATCAACGAGACGAATTTCCCGGATGCGAACTTCCGCAAATATCTACTTGAACAGGACTATGGCTCTGACGGTGTGCTGACAGAAGCAGAGATTGCAGAAATAACATATATGGATATGTATGGGACTGACATTGAAAACCTTAAAGGCATAGGATATTTCAAGGGATTGGAGTATCTGGCCTGTACAGACAGCAAACTTACTTCGCTCGATGTGTCGGAATGTAGTAATCTGCGAATGCTTTACTGCAACGACAACCAGCTTACATCGCTTGATGTGTCGGGATGTTCAATGTTGAATGCTCTATACTGCAACGACAATCAGCTGACATCACTTGATGTGTCAGGATGTTCAGAACTTCACTTATTGTATGTCTATCAAAACAAGATTAAAGCTGCAGCGATGGATGCATTTGTTAAGAGTCTGCCAACGGTAAGCAACGGTCAAATGGCTGTTATCGTCGGCGATAACGAAGGCAATGTGATGACCGTCGCTCAGGTTGCAGCTGCAAAGGCAAAGGGCTGGATGCCGTATTATTCTGATGGGGAATTGGATGATTGGGGCGGTTATTCTTGGCAGGAATACGTCGGCAGTGACGACCAGCCTGGCGATGCAAACGGCGACGGCGTAGTAGACGTAGCTGATGTAGTGGCCATCGTGAACTATATTCTGAACAAGCCGGGAGAGAACTTCAACGAGCAGGCGGCCGACGTGAACAACGACAGCGTGATAGACGTAGCCGATGTGGTGGCTGTGGTGAACATCATCCTAAAAGGTGGCAATGCCAACAGCCCTGAGGCTAATGCCCATGCCCGTGCCTACCTGAAGGCGCACGGCTTCATCGTGGGTGAATGAACGGCTGGCGACACGGAGATGCTGGAACAGCAGAATTTGTTAATCATATAAAAATATTGAAGCATGAAGAAATTATTAATGATGGCCGCAGTCGCCATGATGACTGTAGTGAATGTGAATGCCCAGGACGAGAAGAAGAATGAAATTGGCGTGTTTTACGGCACAGGGTCAGCATCAAACCTGTTCTCAGCCTTTTCGGGAGCATTTGCTGCATCTGCCGGAGACCAAAGTTCCTGGTGGGGACCCATCGGTATTGAATACTATCACCACATCACGCCCGTCGTGGGCATAGGAGCAGTAGCAGTGTATGCCAGATGTAAGGCAGAAGACGAGAAGACCCATAAAAGAGATCTGAGCGAGAACTTTTTCACCGTCATGCCATCTGTGAAGTTCAACTGGCTGCGCAAGAAGCACTTCGGTATGTATTCCGGGATTTCTGCCGGAGTTATGTTCCTCTCGGTGTCTCCTAATGACAACGCTAAGGCTGCTGATCCAGATGCCAAGAGCGAGACGTTGGTATCGTTTATGTTCCAGGCTACAGCAGTAGGTGTTGAGTTCGGTAGCGAAGCCTTCCGCGGATTTGTCGAGGCTGGTCTTGGCGAGAAGGGTGTGCTTTGTGCTGGTCTTCGCTACAAGTTCTAAAATAATGTCCTAATTCTTTGTTTGTTCAAAAATGTGGGCTTATCTTTGCAGATGAAAGGAACCTATTTAAGGTAAATGCCGAATTTGCAAGCGACTTATTAAAACGGAGTTTTACATCTATAGAAAACTTAAAACGAAGAATATGAAAAAGAAACTGTTTTTTGCGCTGGCCGTACTGAGCAGTACGTTGGCATGGAGTGCAGAGAATGATATCATCACTTTTGCTGACAGCAAGGTAAAGAGCATCTGTGTCACCAACTGGGATACGGATGGCGACGGTGAACTAAGTGAAGGCGAAGCGGCCGCAGTGAAATCGCTGAATGGGAAATTTAAGAACAATATGGTCATCACATCGTTTGATGAGTTACGTTACTTCACCTCCCTGAAGACCTTGGAAAACAATGCTTTTATTCAGTGTGAGAAGTTAGAGTCCATCGTCTTCCCTGATGGAATAACAACTATAGGCAATTACGCTTTTAACAATTGTCACAATCTTGTATCAGTTATTCTTCCTAAAAGTCTTACATCCCTTGGCGAGTGCGCCTTTTCTCAATGTCGGAAACTGGTTTCTGTAACTTTGCACGAGGGAATTACCTCTCTTATCGGAGTTTTTGGTTCTTGTCCACTATTGGAATCTGTCAACATCCCTGAGAGTGTAACCAGCCTAAATGCCACATTCTACGACTGCAAAAGTCTTAAGTCTGTTTATATTCCAAAAAACGTTACGAAAATACAAAATAATGCACTATCTGGCTGTAGTGGACTGGAAAGCATAAAGGTAGATGCAGCAAACACTACTTATGATTCGCGTAACGGATGCAATGCCATCATAAAAACAAGTACAAACGAATTGCTTTACGGTTGCCAAAACACAGAATTTCCATCTGGAATCGTCAGCATTGCTGATAATGCTCTTAATGGCATGTGTAATTTGAATACTGCAATTATTCCTGAAGGCGTAACGAGCATCGGCAAACTGGCATTCTATAAGGTTACAGGGCTAAGTGAAATCTCACTTCCTTCAACATTAGCAACCATCGGCGAAAAAGCTTTTGAAGGGTGTAGCAACATAACTAAAATAACATCGAGAATCGCAGAGCCGTTCACTACCAACGTATTTAATAGTTCCGTCAAAAACAACGCCATCCTCATCGTACCAAGCGGTACACGGGCAGTTTATCAGGGAACTGATGGCTGGAGCGATTTTAAATTCATTTACGAGGAAGGCGAAACGGTGTGGACAAGAAACCACACAGACCCACAAGGTGTGGAATATACGCTGAATACAACTATTGAGGGGAAATATTACAGTGTAACGGGATATACCAGCGAGATTCTTTCTGATGTCGTTATTCCAGACAACATCAATGGATGCCCAGTAACAACTATCGCTTCTAAAGCGTTTAATTACTGCCTCAATCTAACTACCATAACTATACCTGCAAGCATCAACAGCATGGGCACCACAGTCTTTACCAGAAGTGCTCTTACTAAGATTGTTTCTCTAATTAAGGAACCTTTCTATGTGGCCGATTTTGGTTCAGATATTAATTTGAATGTAACACTCATTGTGCCCAAAGGAACAAAAACGGCTTATCAGAACACAGAAGGATGGAACAGTATTGTTGCCATATTCGAGGAAGGCGAACCCATTGTAGAGAAAGAATTTACCGACGAGCAGGGAGTTATTTATTCTCGTCAGCAGGATAGCACCGACAAAAGCTATTACTATCACGTGATAGGACATACCGACGAATTGGCAGACGAAATTATACTCCCTGCCAGCATTTCCAATGCTCCAGTCAAGGTGATTTACATGTATGCATTTGGAGGGTGTACCTCTTTAACCAAAGTGACACTTCCCAACAGTTTGACCACTATCACTTGTAATGCTTTCAACGGATGCTCTGCACTTACGGACATCACATCTCTTATTGCAGACCCGTCTCAAGTAAAGCTAAATGGTGCCTTCTCTCAAGAAATTTCCGAGAATGCAGTGTTGCAGGTGCCTGCCGGTACGAGAAGTGCTTACAAAAATGCCGGGTGGAATTTAATCCTTTACGAAGAAGGTGAAGACAGACCACAGATTATGTTCACCGACCAACAGGGCTTAAAGTACGAACTCGCACAAGCCAGTGACAAAACATATTATCGCATCGTCGGTTATACCGAGGACATTGCCAAGCGCGTCACAATACCCACGCAATTGTTTGGTTACGAGGTAGCATATATCAGCAACAGTGCCTTTGCTAACTGTACGGCCATGAAGTGGCTCTACATCCCCGAAAGCGTCAGTTGCACCAGCAAAAGCACTACGTTTTCCGATTGCAACTTTACACTATCCCTCAACCAGAAGAACATCAGCGATTGGAGCAGTTCCACGTATATAGAAGCCCTTGAGTTAGGTGACGATGTGGAGACGATTGAGAGAAACGCATTCTCTGACTGTACAAACTTAAAGAAAGTCAACATCCCTGCCAAGGTAACTATGAATGACTATGGCTCAAACTCGAGTTCAGTTAACTCACCCTTCAAGGGCTGTAGCGCGCTACAGGAAGTCACTTTAGAGTGTTCCCGATTTGGAACATGGTTCAGACAAATCGGGTCGTTGAAGACCGTGCATTTGGGCAAGAGTGTGAAAGAGGTCTCAACCTATGCTCTTTCGGGATGTACGGGAGTGAAAACAATCACTGTAGATGCCAATAATGAGGAATTAGATTCACGCGACGGCTGTAATGCTATCATCAACACTGCTACAAACAAGCTCTTACAGGGCTGCAGCTCGACAACCATCCCCCAATCGGTGACCGCCATCGGTGACTATGCTTTCCAAGGCCAAACAGGACTTACAGAAGTTACCATTTCGTCTGCCACAACCAGTATTGGCAAGTATGCCTTTGAAGGATGTACAGGCTTGCAACTGGTAACATCGTATATTATTCAGCCATTCAACATCAACTATGCATTCGACTCTTCCACACAAGCTACGGCAATATTGCGCGTGCCCTACATGAAATCGAATTATTACAAAAACGTTGGCGGCTGGAATTTTACAAACATTGTGGAGATGGACGGCACCCCAGAGCAGATGGCCGTGATTGAGTTTGCCGACGCAGAGGCCAAGCGTCTGTGCGTAGAAAAATACGACCGCAACGGCGACGGTGAAATAAGTATGGGCGAGGCCCAGATGGTAACAACATTGGGCCAGTTCTCTAATACCATAGAACTCATCAGTTTCGACGAGCTGAAATACTTTACCAATGTCACCACCCTTCAGTCTAACGCGTTCTCAGGTTGCAAGAACCTGACAAAAATCACATTGCCGGAAGGGCTTACCACTATTGAGAATAGTGTATTCTTCAATTGCACCAGCCTAACATCTATCGTGATTCCCACTGGTGTCACCAAGATTAGCGAACAGATGTTCAATGGATGCACCAAACTCAAGGAAATCAGGCTGCACAACGGCTTGACAGAAATCGGAAACTCTGCTTTCAGATATTGTAGCAGCCTTTCTTCTATAGACATACCAGAAGGTGTCACGACCATCGGCTCATATGCCTTTGAGCAGTCAGGATTGACATCCATGAACATTCCCTCTACCACCACCTCCATCGGTGCGTATGCATTGGCGGGCAACATCATCTATTGTAACCTGACAGTCCCCATCAGCGTTGGCACACTCATGCACAATATGTCAGAAACTTTACTCCGCGTACCAAAGGGCTGTGAGAAAGCTTTTATGAGTGCCGACGGCTGGAAGGACTTCATCATCATAGGTGCTGACAGCGAAAATACCGACTGGGCGCAGGGACAGGTGACCATAACCGTAGATGAACCTGGCGAGCTGCGTCTGGCCATCGTGGAAAGCGACGAGGAGGCCATCAGTCGCCTAAAAATCAAGGGTAAGCTGAACTACGAAGACCTGCAATACATCGTAGAGGGCAAAGGCAAACTGGCTGACTTGGAGAGCTTGGACCTCAGCGAGGTGACGTTCCAATACGGCGGCGAAGCCTACGCAACGAGGTCGGTCTCTCACGATGACGTATGGCCTATCCAGACCGATGTGACAAAATACTACCTGGCCGAGACGGAACAGGTTTATCTGCCTGGCACACACACTCCGGGTATAGGCAACTACACACTGACCACCTCCGTCTACGGTCCCAACCTGGCCGGTATGTTTCTCAACAAAGCTTATAAGCATATCGTCATGCCAGCTATTTTGAGGAAGGCTGCTGCCGATGTTTTCAATGGCTGCTCGCAGCTGCAGAGCATAGAGTTCCCCAATGGCATCACGGAAGTTGACGAACGGGCATTCCTGAATTGTTATAGCATCACATCGGTAGACCTACAGGGTGTCGACTCTATCCATGCTGATGCCTTCAATGGCTGTAAGATGCTACAGGACGTTCCACATATCAGTGGTGTGAAGTATCTTGGCAACCAGGCTTTCAAAGGCTGTACCCGTCTGACGGGCGACAATGGTGTGCTGTCGTTGCCGCAGGTCGACTCTATCCCTGAATATACGTTCTACAAGTGCATCATGTTGAGCGACGTGCGCCTGTCGGAGAGCACGAAGCACATAGGCGAATATGCCTTCAGTGGCTGTAAGACGCTGCCGCGCATCACACTGCCGGCATCGCTAACGGTACTGCCACCCAACGTGTTTACCGATTGTGCCATGCTGGAGGATGTGAACTATACTGAATCACTGTTGCAGGTAGACTACACCAGCTTCAGCAACACACCATGGATAAAATCGCTGTCCGTAGAAGACGGCATCAAGTACATGGGGCATATCGCCATGGCTTACGACACGACGAGCGGGGTGGCAGATGCATCACCTGCCACGCTAACTTTCCGCGAGGGAACCACCTCCATCGCCGACGGCTTCGGAGCTACGATGGACATCTATCCGCAGTATTACGGCAAGAACGTTACAGCCATCAGTTTCCCATCCACGCTGAAGCGCATAGGCGACAATGCATTCAAGAGCCGAGTCAGCAGCAACGGCGATGCACCATTCTCCGTCAAGACGCTCACGCTGCCAGATGCCTTGGAGGAGATTGGCGAGCATGCCTTTGCATACGCCCCGTCACTGACCAAGCTGACACTGCCGGAAAATCTGAAGAAGATAGGATACGAGGCTTTCTACAAGAGTGAAAAGTTGACGACGGTAGTGTATAACACCGTGGAGGCCGTAGCACAGAACCTGTTCAGCGACTGCACATCGTTGGAACTGATAACCATCGGTCCAAAGGTACAGTTGTTGCCCGATGGTATTTTCAGCGGTTGCACGAACCTCGCCATCGTGAAGTCTGCCGAGCGTACAGCCCACACTCCACTGAACATCGGCAATGCGGCATTCATGAATTGCGAAAAACTGCAACGACTCACGTTGCCTGCTAACATGGTGGAGATAGGCAACCAAGCCTTCATGGGCTGTACAGCCCTGAAGACGTTCACTGCTTCTGAAAGTCTGGAGACCATCGGCAGCGATGCCTTCAATGGCTGCACGGCATTGAACAGCCTGACACTGAACATGGGTCTGAGGACCATTGGCGACAATGCTTTCCTCGGCTGTACAGCTATTCCGTCGTTCCTGTTACCAGAGAGCCTTGACAGTATCGGTACTGGAGCATTTTCAGGTTGCTACCTGCTGAAAGAACTGACCATACCTGCCTCTATCACCAAACTGGGCAACAATTTTGTGGGTGACTGCTATAACCTCACCAAGTTAGTGGTCAACATGAAGCAGCCTGCCAGTCTCTACAGCATTATCGACATGAGCAACGGAGTAGTGCAGGAAGTATATGGCTATTACGGCAATTGGGACGCGTACAGGGAAATCCATTACTCCGACGTTACACTCTACGTGCCTGATGGAACCAAGTCTCTTTACCGCGAGGCCGAAGGATGGAAGAAATTCGACAACATCCAGGAGATGAGCGGCAACGATGTCACGGCCAAAAACAAGTTGAATGTCAGCGGAACGAATGTCAACAGCGGCATGACCTCTATGGTCGATGTAGGTCTGAAGAATGACATAGCCGACTTTACCGCTTACCAATTCGATCTGGTGCTGCCTCTGGGCTTCACCATTGCTACCGATGCAGAAGGCCGTCTTATTGCCGAAAAAGGCACGCGTTATGCCGATGCTGCCCAGTCATTACAGGTAGAACAGCTGGCTGTACACCTGTATGCCGACTTTGTCAAGTACCGTTTCCTGTGTATGTCACCTAACACGAATGTCATCACAGGCACCGATGGCAACGTGCTCTCCTTCCCGCTGCATGTCAGCGACAAGGTGGAAGATGGCATCTACAAGGCTCGGATAGAGAATGCCGTCTTTACCCAAAAGGACGGTACAAAACATCTGCTCGACAAGCTACCGTTCAATATTAACGTAGGCAAGATAGTCGCTACTCCTGGCGATGCCAACGGTGACGACGTAGTAGACGTGGCTGACGTGGTGGCTATCGTGAACTATATCCTGAACAAGCCGGGCGAGAACTTCAACGAGCAGGCTGCCGACGTGAACGGCGACGGCGTGATAGACGTGGCCGATGTGGTGGCCGTGGTAAACATCATCCTCAAAGGACAATCATGAAGAAAAGACACTTTTTTCTATCAGTCGTTGTGGCGTGGTCGCTAACGACAGCAGCACAACAACAGTCGCCAGCACCTTCTACAGAATTCGTCATGCAGCTGAAGGTGACACTGGGCGAAGCCTATACCGTTGGCGACACACCACAGGGACGGCGTACGGTGATTCCTATCACGGGCGGTAGCTTTGAAGGTCCCCTGCTTCGGGGAGAGATACTAAACGGCGGTGCCGACTGGCAATTGGCCAGTGGGCACCGCACGACGCTGGAAGCCATCTATTCCATCAAGACCGATGATGGCATATACATCCACATCCGCAATCGCGGCATCATCTATAATGGTCCGGATGAACACGGACAACCATCATTCTATTTCAAGGCTGCGCCACAGTTCGAGGCTCCTACCGACAGTCGCTACGACTGGCTGAACAACAGCCTCTTCCTCTGTACGCCCGACTTCTCTCCGCAGAACAGCGGAGGAGGCATCACCCTGAATATCTGGAAGGTGAAGTAGACAGGTTCATCGCACCACCTTGCGCGATGTTACCTGTCCGTTCTCTGTAGTAGTACGCAGGATGTACACTCCCTTTGCCGGTGTAGCGACGCGCTTGCCGGAGAGGGTGAAATACTCCTCGTGAAGTACCTTGCCGTCAGCTGACAATGCCGATATTGCTGTGGCATCGCCCATGACGGTAAGGATGCCGTCGGTGTAGAGCTTGGAGGTATCCCACGTCTGACCGGCTCCCGGTGTAGCGGGAACAATCTCGCTGAACGTACCACTGACGGTGCTGCCAGAGAGAGTGAAGACTTGGATGGTCTTGCCATTCTGATGGGTGGCAGCCATCATGGCATTGTTCAGCTGCAGGATGGCACCGTCTTTCAGCGTCACATTGCCCTTGAAGGTAAGACCCTTGTCGCTGGCCAGCGTGTCGCCCACCTGCAGGATGCCACCGCCATTGATGGTCACTGCTCCGGCGATGCTACCCTTACCGGCGAGGATGGCATCCTGCGCCACGGTGACGGCTCCCGTTCCGGAGTTATTGCCGTTGACGACCAGCATACCGCTGTTGACCGTGGTAGTACCTTTGTAGTCGTTGGCACCCGTCAGTCGCCAGAGTCCAGTACCGGTCTTGACGATATTCACTGTGCCGGTATGGCCACTGCCGCTGCACGACCAGTTGTTGATCTTGCCTGCGAAGGTCTCATCGCTGTTGGCACTGCCCACCGTCCAGGTACACTTAAAGTTGTCGGTCTGCTTGCTGGAACCGTTCAGGTAGGTGGTGCTGGTGCCGGAAAGACCGCCGAGGGTCAGATTGCCGGTGGTGCTCCAATAGCACAGGTTGGTGTTGCCCTGTAGCTCAATGATGGTATTGTCGAGCTTCGGACTCTTGTCAAGCAGCAGCAGCGAGCCGCGCTTGTCGCTGGACTTGCCATTGGCAATCAGTCTGCCGCTGAATTCGCTCCAGTCGCCCTGTACATATTCACGCAGGTAGGGAATGTTCAGCTGGATAGTGCCCTTACCGCTCACCTTGCTGTTGATATAGCAATTACGGTTGGGTGAGAACTGCGATGTGGTGTTTTCCGTCACTTCGATGGGGAAGGCGTAGGTTTCATAGCCGCTCGACTCTCCCTTCGTCTTCAGGTGACCACCGGCCATCACCAGCTTCGACGATGTACCGATGCCGGTTTTCGAGATGTCAGCGGTACTGAGGTAGAGTGTGGAACCCTTCAGGACGGTGGCTCCCTTGTAGCCGAAGAACTTGTTGGTGGCAACGGTAATCTGTCCACTGCCGTCAATGATGAAGTCGCTGCCTGCATCGGATCCTTCTATCACACCATTCATCGTCACCGTAGCCGACTTGACATCAAACGTGGAGGTCTGTGAGAGCTTGGCAGAGCGGTTGGTGGTGGTGACACCGCCAGTATAACGGTAGGTACCGCCGTCGAATACCCAGTTCTGGGCAAACTCCACACTACTGCCGATGGCACTGGCCTCACCGCCGTTCTTCAGGGTGTTGAATTCCAGCACACCATCGTGTACCACGGTAGCCCCCGTATAGCTGTTGGTGGTGTTGAGCGTCAGCACACCGGCAGCACCCTTGTTCACAGAGGCTGCTCCGCTGATGGCCCCCGTACCGCTGACAGTCAGGTTGACGGGTTCGTTATAGACAACGGCAGCAGGCGATGTCGTCTCGCTGAGGGTCAGGGTAGCATCGTTAGCAGGTGCCAGCAACACGTTCTTACCCTCTGCCTGACTCTTATCATAGTCGCCGCCCGTCCATGTGTAGTCGGGCTGGTAGCTGTCGATATCTACGACATCAGTCTCCAACGGACGCGTCGACATAGCTGTCTCTGCCGTATATTCCGAGAACTGGTCGCTGCCCTTGAAAGCCCTGACACGTACCGTGTACTTGACACCCGGCTCCAGGTTGGCAATGGTATAGCTCTTCGTATTGGCCTTGGTGCGCGCCACCTCGGCAAAGTCGCCATCCTTCTTCAGTTCGATGATGAAGCCATCCTCGTCGTAGGTATAGTCGCGCCAGCTGATGGCCAGCGTCTGTGTGGTGGCCTTGTCCAGCGTCAGGCCTACGGGAGTACGCAGGAAGAAGTCGCGGTCCTCGACGGTGATGTCGTTGATGTAGTTCTCAATATTGGTGTAGCCCGTGTCACTGATGACCATGGCATCGTCCTTGTTGGGGTCTGTCATGTGATCTATCTCCCACTCGTCGGGCATACCGTCGCCGTCGGTGTCCTGCTTCTTCACACCTGCATAGACCTTCCAGGTATTGGGGGCACCATAAACCAGCGTTTCTTCGTTGGAAATGAGTGCGCCGCTCTTACCGTAGCTCAACACCTCATCGACCATGTAGCAGTCGGCCATATCACGATAGGGCAAGGTAGCACCCACCGTGGGCAGGTTGGTCTCCAGCAGGGTCTTGCCGGGATTCAGTTTCAGTGTGGGATAGTCATAAGGAGTATCTACACGAGTGGCAGCATTATAGTCTGTAATCTCAAAGGGGTCGAACACACCGTTCATGTTGTTGTCCTGCCAGTTGTCCACGCCGTAGCAGTGGAAATCGGCATTGCCACCGGTGAAGGCAGCACCGCCCTTTGCCGGACCATTGATGAAGAGGTTCGACTGGATATTGACATACGACGACCCCTCTGAGTCGCCACCCATGATATAGGCACCGTTCGACCAGTTGTATACGATGTTGTTGGCATACTGGTTGATACCCTTGATCTTGTTGTTACGGGTAGAGTTGTCACAATAGAAGTTACCCACCAGCGAGATATAGTCAGCCTGCATCAATCCACCGGCCGAGTGAGTCATCAAACCCTGTCCGATGACACAGTTCTGCAGGGTGATGTTCTCCGGTGTGGTACCCTTGCCGTCGGGGTTGATGGAGAAGGTCTCATCCAGTCCCCATGAGAAGGAGCAGTGGTCGAAGATCATATTCGCACCATTGGCGATACCTGCTGCATCCTTGCCGCTGTCGCCCTTATGTCCCATGCGGAAACGCATGTGGCGCACGATGATGTTCGAGGCTCCCGAGAAGCTGACACCATTGCCATATACGGTGATGCCCTCTCCCGGTGCCGTCTGTCCGGCAACATACAGGTTGTTTTTGAACACCAGTCGTGACGAGAGGTTGATGACTCCCGCCACATCGAACACGATGATACGGTTGGCCTGGCTGACGGCATCACGCAGCGAACCCGTTCCCGAATCATTCAAGTTGGTGACATGATACACCTTACCAGTTCTTCCGCCCGTGGCAAAGCGGCCCCACCCCTGAGCTTCGGGGAAGGCCAGCTGCTGGGCACTCATGCCGACACAGACGGTCAGCATGACCATTAACAGCATGCAGTTCTTCTTCATTTTCAGTATTTTACTATTAGTCATTATTTGCAGATTTGTTTTAGTTGCGCTGCAAAGGTACGGCTTTTTTTGTCAATTGCACTGATGTGCCGCCCAATTATACTGTTAATGTTTCTTAAAGAAGTAAGAAAACTGTTTATTATCCCACGAAAAACCAGTATATTTGCACCCTACTAACTCACATGATGAAACTAAATTTAAAACAAATCGCGTTAATAATGGCAAAATTGAAAGGTTTTTTAAGTGTGGCGTGCCTGTTTGTGGCCGCTGCATTGGCCGTGTCATGTCAGGAAAAGCTGGAAGACAGCGATCAGTACAAGGTTCCTGACTGGCTGAAGGGTAATGCCTATCAGATGCTGTCCTCAGAGGGTAACTACTCACAGTTCCTCCAGGGCATCAACCTGACTGGCTATAGCGCTTTGGTTGACGGCCGGAGCATCCTCACAGTGATGGCTCCCGATGACAATGCGTTTAGCAGTTTCCTGCAGAAGTACGGCTATTCCTCGGTAGAGGACATGCATGCCAAGAATCCTGCACTGCTGAAGAAGACTATCGCATTCCACTTGATGTACTATGCCTACGACTGGGACAAGTTGGTAAACTTCCGTCCCAACGAGGGTGACGGAGCTACCGATGAGCAGAAGGCCACCAATGCCGGCCTCTACTACAAGCACCGCACCCGTAGTGCCGACGACATCGAGAAGCTGCGTGTGAAGTTTACGAAGACAGCAGCCAACGACACCCTGCTGAGCATCTACCACTACGAGCGTTTCCTGCCCGTATTGTCGAGCAAGCTCTTTGAGACCAAGGGCATCGATGCCGCCTACAACTACCAGTATTTCTTCCCGGGCAGCACATGGACGGGTGGCAACTACGGCTTCAACGTGGCCAACGCCAGTGTGACCGACGGAAAGGCTGCCATCACCGACAACGGCTACCTCTATCGCCTCAACCAGGTCATCTCGCCGATGGAGACCATCTACACCATTCTGAAAACCAATCCCAACTACAGCGACTTCCTCAGTCTCTACGATTCCTACTCCACATGGGAGGAGGCCGACCAGGAGACCAACAAGAACCTGGGATATACGGCTTTCATCCATCGTCATGGCAGTCTGCCCAGCATTGCCTGTGAGTGGCCCGTCACTGACTATAAGCAGATGGCTACCCTGGAGAGCCGCGGCTACAGCATATTTGCCCCCACCAACCAGGCCATGAACAATTTCTTCACGCGCTACTGGACACCGGAGGGCGGCTACAAGCAGCTTAGCGACCTTGACCCGCTCATCACGCAATACTTCATCATGCAGTCGTTTGCCGATGCCACGGAATTGGTATTCCCTGAGGAGATCAAGAACGGCACGGTGCTTACCTCGTATGGCACTCCCATCAATATCGACCCCGACCAGGTGACCGACCGTGTGATGTGTGTCAACGGTGTCATGTACGGCATGGACGACATGAAGGCTCCCGCCATCTTCTCGTCAGTCGTTGGCCCAGCCTTTAAGGACACCACCTACGTCGACTACCTCTATGCCCTCGACGGCAGCAACCTCATTCTGTCGCTGGCCTCCAACAAGTCGGAGTTCGTGGCATTGATACCTACCAACAAGCAGTTTACCAACAACGACCCGCCCTTCCGTCTCTACACCACGACCCAGGGACGCTCACTGCAACAGTACAGTGCCGATGCCGGCGACTTCGTCAATGCCAGCCGTGGCACCATGCTGAGCCTGGTCAATATCCATACCGCTTCCAATGTCAACCAGCTGCCTGCTACGGGTGTACAGGTAATACCTACCAACAGCTCGTTTAACTATTGGTTCGTGCGCAACGGTCAGATTACGACCAACAGTCTGTTCAACGAACAGCTCACACCGGGCTATACCGGTACGCCATACGTCGACTTCCACGAGATCACGATGGACGGACAGCCGTGGGACAACGGTCGCGCCTACTCCTACGACGCTCCCCAGCTCTTTGCTGAGAGCAGTGGTGACGGCGTGGCTCACCTGCTGGCCATCGGTAATGACCGCAACTACGAATACTACCTCTTCTCACAGCTCCTGCAGAAAGCAGGCATCGCCTCCGGAGCCACGCTGACTGTTGCCGGTGATGACATCCGCAATATCGTCTTCGTTCCCACCAACGAGGCTATCCGCCAGAACATCGACAAGATTCCCGGTTGCAGTGCGCTGAAGATTGACGAGAGCTATAATATCACAGGTACGGTGTCGACCGCCAACAAGGCCCTGCTGGCCAACTACCTGCGCAACTACTTCGTATCGTCGCTGATGAACACGGTAGCCAGCTATCCCTATCCCGGCTCTACCTGCAAGGGCGATTTCCTTACCATGACGGGTGCGACGCTCTCCATTATAGACAATGGTAGCACCCTCAGTGTCAAGCTTGACAGTGAGGCAGCAAAGACTGTACAGGTCAGCACCAAGTACGACAGTCTGCCTTTCGCCTTCTCCGACGGTTGCATGCAGCTCATTGATGACATCTTAGAATAATATGAAAGCTATGAAGCAGAAGATATATATCATCATCACGATGCTGTTGTGCTCGGTGAGCATGATGGCACAAAACCATGTGATATCAGGTAAGGTTACCGAGAAGTTCGGTGACTCCGTGGAACCCATCATGGGTGCCAACGTGGTGCTGGTGAACAGCCAGAACCGTTACGTCAAGGGAACCACCACCGATATGGACGGTAACTACAACCTGCAAGTACCCGACAATGCCAAGAACCTGAAGATCAGGGTCAGCTACATCGGTATGAAACCCCAGACGGTAGCCTATACCGGTCAGACACACCTGAACTTCAACATGGAGAGTTCTACTACCATCAAGGAAGTGACCATCACCGGTAACCGTGGTGCCCGCGACCTGATGGGTATCTCCCGCATGGAACAGACCTCATCCGTTCAGAAGCTCAACCTGACCGACATTGTCGACAACTCACCAGTCACCTCTGTCGAGGAAGCCCTGCAGGGTCAGATTTCGGGTCTCGACATCAACCTCGGCGGTGACCCCGGTGCCCGCAGCAGTATCCGCATCCGTGGTACCAGCTCGCTCAGCAGCAGCAACGAGCCGCTGATTGTCATCGATGGTGTGCCGCAGGATGTCGACATTTCCGACGACTTCAACTTCTCTACGGCCAACGAGGAAGACTTCGGTGCCCTGCTGAACATCGCTCCCGCCAACATCGAGAGCATTGAGGTGCTGAAGGATGCCTCTGCCACGGCTATCTACGGTACGAAGGGTGCCAACGGTGTGCTGCTCATCAATACCAAGCGCGGCACACAGGGTAAGACGAAGTTCTCGTTCTCTTCAAAGGTGACGTGGAAGTTTGAGCCGGCGTCCATCCCCCTGCTCAACGGTGGACAGTATGTCTCGCTGATGCAGGACGAGATTTGGAATGCTGCCAATGCCAAGGGTATCAGCAACGCTGCCAACGAGCTGAACATGCTGTTCAACAACAAAGAGCTGAACTACGACCCCACCTACCGCTACTACAATGAGTACAACGTCGATACCGACTGGCTGGATGCCGTCAAGCAGAACGCCATGATTACCGACAACAACTTCTCGATGACCGGTGGTGGTGAAAAGGCCGTCTACAAGCTCAACTTGGGCTACTACAACGAGCAGGGTACTACGAAGGGTACCGGTGTGCAGCGCCTCAGTGCCGGCATGAAGATCACCTATAACTTCAGCGACCGCCTGCGCGTGCGTACCGATTTCTCGTTCTCGAACACCAATAAGGACGCTAACGTATTCGACAATGCGCGTGCCATGGCCATGCAGAAAATGCCGAACCTCAGTCCTTACTACATCGACAATGTGACCAAACAGTCTACTGGCATCTACTTCACTCCCGAAAGCGACTTCCAGGGCTCTTTCTCGGGCAGCAAGTCCAGCAACTACAACCCTGTGGCACTGGTGAACGAGGGCTACAACAAGACCACACAGCGTGACGAGAAACTGACCATCACCTTGGAGTACGACTTCCCCTTCCACCTGCAGTACCAGGGCTGGGTATCCATGAACATGCGTACCACCAAGAACAAGCAGTTCCTTCCGCAGGAGGCTACCGGTGTGCTGTGGACCAACACATACGCCAACCGCAGCACGGACGCTACTACCGATGCCTTCTCGCTGCAGACGGAGAACAAGCTGATATACAACAACACCTTCTTCGACAAAGTCAAGCTCATTGCCACAGCTCTTCTGAAGACCAGCGACAGCCAGAGCTTCAGCAGTTCGAACATCACTTACGGCAATGCCTCATCCAACCTCAGCGATCCCGTTGTAGGCAGCGTGGTGGCCAGTGCAGGCTCCGGCAACTCAGAGCGCCGCTCCATGTCGCTCATCGGACAGGCCGTCGTTTCTTACGACAACCGCTACGTGCTGCGCGGCACCATCAACTACGAGGGTAACTCCACCATGGGTAAGAAGATGCGCTGGGGTACCTTCCCAGCCTTCGGTGCTGCCTGGAACATCGAACAGGAGCACTTCTGGCCGGAGTCCATCAAGAAGTGGCTCACCGAGGCAAAGCTACGCTTCGGCTTAGGCTGGTCGGGAACGTCACCCTCGGGTGCCTCCATCTATCTCGGTGCCTACAAGAGCCTGGGCCACTATATGGACATGGCAGCCATTGTGCCCGACCGCATGCAGTTGGACAACCTGAAGTGGGAGACCACCCGCGAGTTTGACTTCGGTGTCGACCTGCGCCTGTTCAACAAGCTGAACATCACCTTCGACTACTACGACAAGCGCACCACCGACATGCTGCTCAAGGACACCAAGGTGCCTGCCACCACGGGTTACTCGTCTGTCAAGTACATCAACTCCGGACGTATGAGTAACAAGGGTTTCGAGCTGCGCTTCGACTATCAGGTGTTCAAGAACAAGGACTGGACGATTTCTGTCAACGCGAACATCTCGCGTAATATTAATAAGGTGGAGGAGCTGCCCTCGACATGGGTCATGGACAACTACTCCTTCGGCAACGGCAACTATGCCCTGCGCGTCATCGAGAATGCGCCCGTCGGCTCCTTCTACGGCTACCGCTACCTGGGTGTCTACCAGAACACCAACGAGACCTACGCCCGCGATGCCGGTGGCAATGTCATGTACGACTACTCCGGCCAGCCCATCATGATGAAGAACGGTACCGTGCAGGCCTACCCCGGCGATGCCAAGTATGAGGACATCAACCACGACGGTGTCATCAACGAGAGCGATATCGTCTACCTGGGCAATGCCAACCCGAAGTTCATCGGCGGTGGTGGCTTCCAGATTCGCTGGAAGGCCCTCACGCTGACCACCTTCTTCTACGGACGCTATGGCCAGAAGGTCATCAACAGCGGACGTATGAATCTGGAGAGCATGTACAACACGCGCAACCAGTCTACCGCCGTGCTGCACCGCTGGCGCAACGAGGGCGATATCACGGACATTCCACGCGCCCTTTATGGCATGGGTTACAACTACCTCGGTAGTGACCGCTTCGTAGAGGATGCCTCGTTCATCCGTCTGAAGACCCTCTCTCTGAGCTACAACGTTCCGAAGAAGTTCCTCAAGCGCTTCGGCATCACCAAGCTCAACGTATTCGTGACGGGCTACGACCTCTTTACCTGGACGAAGTACAAGGGACAGGATCCGGAGGTGAAGATGCCCAGTGCCACCTCACTCGTTGTTGACAGCTCCACGACGCCCGTCTCCAAACGTTTCGCATTGGGTGTTAACCTCGACTTCTAAAGACAGTTAGTAATGAGCATTTAGATATTAGCAATTATGATTAAAATGAAGCATATTTTCAAGAAATCCATACTGTCAGTCTGCGCCCTGTTCCTGCTCAACGGGTTCTTTACCTCCTGCAACGACTGGCTTGACGTGCTGCCCAACAATGAGCAGGTGACCGACAGCTACTGGCAGTCAAAGGAGGATGTCGAGGCTGTCATCGCTTCCGGCTACTACTACCTGCGCCAAAGTGTGCCCACCCTCATCAAGTGGGGTGAGCTGCGCGGCGGTGCCATCTATACCAGCAACAACTCGGAGTCTCGTCTGCAGGACTTCAACATGACTCCCAGCCATGCCCTCTGCGACTGGTCGACCATCTACAAGGTGATTGGCATGGCCAACTCGGTTATTCTCTATGCACCAGGCGTAGAAGACAACACCTACTACGAGGCCATGCGCAATGCCCACCTCGCAGAGGCTTACTTCCTGCGCGCCTACTGCTACTTCATCTTGATGAAGAACTACAAGGAGGTACCCTTGGTGACAGCCGCCTACGTTGACGATAGCGAGAGCTTCGATATTGCCAAGTCATCGGAATCTGCCATCATCGCCCAGATCAAGGCTGATATCAGTACAGCACTCAGCACGGGAGCTGCCAAAGGAACCTACGAGGTGGAGTGGCAGACCAAGGGCCGTGCCACCAAGTGGGCACTCTACGCCCTCATGGCTGATGTCTGTCTGTGGAGCGAGGACTACGACCAGTGCATCCAGTATGCCGACATGATTCTCAATGCCACCGACACCTTCCGTCCGGTCTTCATGTCGAACACCTCCGACTGGTACACCATGTTCTATCCCGGCAACAGCAACGAGTCGATCTTTGAGATCAACTGGGACTACGCCACCTATCAGGAGAAAAACAACTTCAGCGGACTCTTCACGCTGTCTACCTCTTCAACGCTGAAACCCACCGCAGTGGCTACCGAGCTGATGAAGAGCGAGACACAGGCACTGAAGGACAAGGGCTATAGCGACACAGAAGGCCGTATGGGCCGCATGCTGCTGGCCACGTTTGTTCCCGACAATGGCATACCGGCCAACTGGGCTACGGCAAACCAGTTCCTCCTGTGGAAATATGCCGGCACCGATGTGCCCGACATCTCAGGTGGTATCCGCGCCAACCAGGATGCCAACTTCATTCTCTACCGTGTTGCCGAAGTCATGCTGATGAAGGCACAGGCCTTGGTGATGAAGGGTTCTGCCAACTGGTTGGAGGCTGTTCGCCTCATCAACCGCATCCGCCTGCGCGCCGGTCTTGAGAACTACAACAGCATCGATACCGAGGCTGCAGATGCAGCCACGCAGGTGCAGCAGCTCGACGAGCTGACCCTGTTGGAGGAGATTCTCGAACAGAAGGAGCTGGAGTTTATGGGCGAAGCCAAGCGTTGGTATGACGTGCTGTGGCTGGGCCGTGTGGCTGGCAACAAGTACAAGACGGAGTTCGTCAACGCTGTCATCGAGGGCAACCAGACCACCAACCAGCAGTGGATACTCTCTGTGCTGCAAGATCCGTGGTCGTGGTACATGCCTATTCCGCAGTCGGACATCGATCATAACAAGGCACTCACACAGAATCCCTATTATGGAGGGACCAAGTAACCGAAAGGAGGATATCGTATGAAGAATTACAGAAATATATACAAGAAAGCACTGGTCGCCGTGGCTGCCATGCTATGCATCACCGCCTGCGACAAGGATGTGTTCAACTTCAATAACGACCCGTTCGAGGGTGAGACCTACAAGACATCCCTGCTCGCACCAATCTCCTCCACGCTCGCCGAGCGTGAGGACTTCAGCGAGTACGTCAAACTGCTCAACTACGCAGGCATGTTCAATGCCCTCAACCAGTCGTCGGACGGTACCAGCTTTACAGCTTTCGTACCTACCAACGAGGCCATGCAGCAGTTCTACCGCCGCCGTGGCGTGAACAGCTTGGAGGAGTTGGGTGCCGAGTATGCGAAAGCGTTCATGCTCTACCACACCGTCAAAGACTCCATCCTGCCCGATGCCTTTGTGCAGAAGAAGATGGTGTACAACCTGAGCAACGACGAAATCAAGATTGAGATTGACACCCTCAATGCTGGAGAGATCACGCTCAATGGTGAAGGACGTGTTGTCGAGATGGGCCTCAGTGCCTTCAACGGCAAGATCTACGTATTGTCATCGGCCATGACTCCCCTTGTGGAGACCGTTTTCGACCGTGTGACAGAATCGTCAGAATCAGCCATCATGGCCGAGGCCATCCGTCAGAGCGGCTGGAGCAAACAACTCAACACCATCGTTGATACCACGTACAACCAGGAGCGTAAACGTGTCATCACACATCATTACTATACGCTGCTCAACGTAACCGATGGCACCTTTGCCCAGGCGGGAATCAACAGCTTCAGCGACCTTATGGCCAAGCTGAAGTCTGATGACAAGAGGAACCTCCCGGAAGATTCTCTGCTGCGTGAGTATGTGGGTTACCACATCCTGGGTAACTCATACACCACCGATGATATGAGCGTGATGAACGGCTCTGACGTAGTGCGCATCTGGAATACATCGGCTCAGAACCAGGTATTCACCGTCACCTACGACAGCCTGGCCGTCGCCGATGCCGACAAGTACATCCTCAACAAGTCGAGTGAGCCGGCACGCTTCGTTGCCAGCAAGTCGAATGTGCTCTGCAAGAACGGCTACGTCCACCAGCTTGACAACTGGATGCCCGTCTGGGAACCGGAACAGGCTACCGTCGTCTGGGACCTCGGCGACTATACCGACATCAAGAACATCGTAGGTGCAGAGAACTTCCAGCCTGCCGAGCCGACCTCCAAGGAGAACATCTACCGTATTGCCACCGCCCCGTGCTTCACCTTCGAGCAGGGCGAGGCCGGTACGAAGAACCGTACCTACCACGAGATCGACTACGTGACGTGTAAGAGCAACCTGCCGGCCTACAACAACGACCGTGTGGTGTTCAACCTCGGCTACATGGGTTCTGTATCCATGAGGACACCGGTTATTGTGAGAGGCAAGTACCGCGTGGAACTGAGTTTCGTCTATATGACCAACCAGAACTTTATGCGTACCATGTCCGACGGTAATGGCGGCATGCTCAAGATGGGCTTCGACGATGACAGCCAGTACACCATCTTCACGGCTCCCTATACCAAGGTGCCGAAGATTCTGCCGGGTGTCTACTCCACCACCTTGTACGAGGAGATAGAGTTCTCTGAGACAGCCAGCCATCAGTTCGGCTTTGTGGTGCTCGACCCCGCCGCCAGCACCAACGGCAACTTCTCTCTCCAGTTCGATACCATCACGTTTATACCTATAGAATAAACTAAGACCGCTATGATCATGAAGAAAATCAGTCAATTAACCATAGTGTTGCTCGCCGCCTGCTTCGCAGTGTCCTGCTCGGAGCTGAAGGACGACGACCATTACAGCAATTCGGAGACCGTGGTCTCCAATGCCGAGCTGAAGATTGTATCGGAGTCGGTAGAGCAGTATCTGGCCAACCGCTCCGACCTGTCCAGCATGAACAGCCTGCTGCAGAGCCAGGGCATCTTTACTCAGCTGCAGACCAAGGGTCAGCTGTGTACCATCCTGGCCGTTACCAACAGCCACTTCACCCAGCCAACCGAGAATGTCAGCTACATCACCCGTTCGCACGTCAGCGACATCTCCATGTCGCCCGCCAACCTGCACGACGGCGACCGTATGATGATGTGGCACGGCAAGTATGTCAACGTCACCATCGACGAGTTGGGCCAGAAGGGCAATATCATCGGACATGTGATGTTCAACAACGCCAACGTCCTGGAGGTCGTCAAGACCACCAACGGCTATGTCTACATCATCGACCAGATGATCAACACGCCGACGTCGCTGCGCGACTACATCAATGAGCTGGGCGACGACTACTCCGTCTTCAGGGATATGGTGCTGGCTTCCGGCGGCCGTGAGTTCGACCGTGCCAATAGTAAGGCCATCGGTATCAACGAGCAGGGTAATACGGTCTACGACTCCGTATTCATCTACACCAACAAGTTCTTCGACGACCAGAACTTCGATATGAACTCTGAGTCGCTCACCGCCACCATGCTGCTCTTCTCCAACAAGGTGATTGAAGATGCCCTGGACGAAGCCCACGACCGGCTGTACCGCTGGGGACTGGAGCGCTCCGACAGTCTGTTGAAGGACTGGATTCTCAAGGTGGCCTTCTTCCGCAAGCAATACACGCCCACAGAATTGCAGACTGCCGAGGAGCCGTTGTCGAGCATCTTCAGCAAGGTGTGGGACACCAAGGTGCAGAAGATTGACACCCAGAATGGCGAGTCGCTCTCCAATGGTGTGGTCTACAAGGTCAACAAGCTCATCCTGCCCCATAATGTGCTGATCTACCGTCTGAAGGACTACTTCTATCTCTATGAGTATTGCAGCGACGAGCAGAAGACGCAGTATTTCGATGCCACGAACATGACGTTCAAGAGCTGCGATACCGAGGTGTCTGCATGGACTCCGCTGGCTGGTGTCTGGCCGCTCCACGAGAACCGCGTGCTGCGCTACGACAAGAACGCAGACATTGACGACAAGGAGGGCTTTACCCTTAACTTCACACCGATTCGACTGAACAGCGAAGGTACCGTGGAGCCGTTCCTCATCCCGCCGGGCACCTATCGTCTGGCTATGGGTTTTGTGCAGTATACCGATCTGACGGTAAAGGTAAGGCTATACGCCAACGCCATTGCTGCCGGCAACCTGATCAGTGAGAGCGAAGTGGTGCTGGGTTCCAACACGGCCTACCACTACGACCGTGGTACCACGCTGCCCAACCGCCATCCGGAGGGCTACGATGCCTCGGCCGTCAGGGCCGTTGGTGGTAACAGCAAGGCAGACAACTACGACACCGATGGTGGTATGGTTACTGAAGAGCTGACCATTCCCGACCTGGTAGGCGACAACAGTCCTGTGCGCATTATCATCCAGATTGACTGCAGCGACTGGGCTACTAAGACCAACATCAAGCTGCACCACTGGTGTCTGCGCCCCCTACCCTTCAACGTATAAATGTAAATTGTAAATCGTCCAATTGTAAATCGATATGACTAACAATATGAAGAGACTGATGCTCTGTCTGTCCATGCCAGTGGTTTTGGCAGCAGGAGCCTATGCACAGAAAGTGAGTGGATATGTACTGTCCTCGGCCAACCAGCCTATCGTCGATGCCGTCATCTCCTGCCCGGGCTGTGAGAGTGTGCGTTCTGCCGACAACGGCAGTTTTACCATCGACGGTGTGAAGGAAGGCCAGACACTCAGCGTGTGGCACGACGGCTACTTCAGGAAGTCCATCTTCCTCAGCGACAACCAGGCCGACAACCTGCGCGTCTACCTGATAGAGGAGAACCGCAGCCGTTACAACGAGACCATCGTAACCCCGTTCTCCACCGGTGAGAACACAACGGTCAGCGGTGGCAATGTCAACATTAACCGTAAGGACTTCGCCCTTGGCTCCCTGTCGATTGACAATGCCCTCAAGGGTGAGCTGACCGGCCTGCAGGTTACCAACAAGAGCGGTATGACCGGCGAGGGTGCCTTCATGCAGTACCGTGGCGTGCGCTCCTTAGTGGCTGAGAACGCCCCGTTGGTGGTCATCAATGGCGTGCCCTACATGCCCGATGCCAATCTCAGCCAGATCATCAGCGGCTACTCCCGCTCCTGGTTCCAGGCACTGAACGGCCAGGACATCCGTAACATCACCCTGCTCAAGGGTGCCGAGGCTGCCGCCTACGGCTCGATGGGTAGCAATGGTGTGCTGATGATTGAGACCGATCAGGCCAGTACGACCAACATGAATACCCGCATCACCTTCTCGGCCATCGCCGGTATGAACTGGAACTCGAAGCGCATCCCGCTGATGAACTCCACCGAGTACAAGAGCTATCTGACCGATATGGGTCTGACCTACTATCCCAACATGGAGGCTTTCTTCAACGACTTCACTTTCCTGAGTGACCCCAATGCCAACAAGTCGTACCTCTATCAGTACGACACTGACTGGCAGGACGAGATCTTCCGCAAGAGTGCTACCATGGACTACCTGTTCCGCGTAGAGGGTGGTGACAACATCGCCAAGTACAATATCTCCCTGGGCTATATGGGCGACAATGGTGTGCTGCGCGACACCTACAGCGACCGCTACAATGCCCAGATCAACGCCTCCGTGCTGGTGAGCAAGCGCTTTGAGATACGTGCCAACATCAACACGGCCTATCTGAAGGGCAAGTACCAGGAGCAGGGCCTCATCTACGAGACCAACCCCCTGCTGGCTGCCTACCGCCGCTCGCCGTTGCTGAATCCCAGCCAGAGCGACATGTATGGCAACCTCATCAGCAAGTATGCCGGCTACCGCTTCGGAGCTATCAACAACTCCGACTTCTACGTGTCTAACCCCACTGCCATCATCGGTACGCTGACGGGCAAGAACCGCCAGTACGACATGAATGCGAAGATACAGTTCATCTATACGCCGCTGAAGGACCTCACCGTCAACGGTATCGTGGGCATGTACTATAACTACAACCAAGAGGAGGGCTTCATCCCCGGTATCGACAACGAGGACATCGTACCCCTCTTCGACCAGTACGGCAAGGCAGAGAACTCGGTGCGCGTGGGTACCAACCACACGTTCAACCTCTACTTCAACGTCAACGGTTCCTATAAGCTCAAGTTCGGCGAGAAGCACAAGCTGAACTTCAACCTCGGCTGGCAGCTGCTCACCACTAACTTCGAGTATGATGCCGCCTACGGCCGCAACTCCAACAACGACTTCTACAAGACGCTGGGCGACGCACAGTCGCTGGGTAAGTATTTCACCGGCTACAACAACAAGTGGAACTGGATGAACATCTATGCACATGCCGACTACACGTGGAACAACCTCGTGAAGCTCGGTCTGACAGCCTCCATCGACGGAGCCTCGTCTACCGGCAAGGATGCCTCGCGCATGTACATGTATCCTGCCTTTGATGCTGTCTTCATGGGCAAGAACCTGCCCATGCTCCAGAAGGTCAACTGGCTCGACAAGCTCAACGTCTATGCCAGCTATACCATGACGGGCAACAGCCGCTACTCATCGAAGTACGGTAAGTATTACTATACGTCGCATCCCTACCAGACCATTTCCGGTATCGTGCGTGCCAACGTGCCCAACACCGAGCTGAAGCCCGAACGCGACGGTACGTTCAACATCGGCATAGAGACCTCTGTGCTGCGCAACCGACTGCAGGTAGGCTTTGGCTACTACAACACCCAGGCCACCGACGTGCTGCTCACCGGAACGCGCTCTTCAGTGATGGGTTCGTCGCTGTACTATAACAACGAGGGCAAGCTTTCGTCGAAGGGCATCGAGCTGTCCTTCTCGGCCACGCCCCTGATCCTGAAGGACTTCCGCTGGATGATTGGCGGTAGCCTCACCACGCTGACCAACAAGGTGAAGTCGCTCGGTACGCTGACGGAGATGGTCAACACGCTGGACGACGGCGCACAGATCATCACACGTGTCGACGGTGACCCGTATGCCTTCTATGGCCTGCGCTCCCTGGGAGTCTTCTCTACTACGGCCGAGGCCGAGGCGGCCAACCTCTCTGCCAACGGCGAGAAGTTCCAGGCCGGTGACATCCACTACAACGACAAGAACGGTGACGGTGTCATCGACTATCAGGACTACGAGGTGCTGGGGTCTGCCACTCCCGACTTCTTCGGCTCCTTCTTCACCCGTTTCGAGTACAAGGGCTTTGCCCTCGACATGACCTTTGCCTATAGCGTGGGCAACAAGGCCTACAATGCAGTGCGCCGCATCACAGAGTCGGGCAAGGACTTCTCCAACCAGAGCACGTCGCTGCAGCGCCGCTGGTCGATGGAGGGTCAGCAGACCGACATCCCCCGTGTACGCTACAATGACGTGGTGGGCAACAACGCCTTCAGCGACCGCTGGATAGAGGATGCCGGCTACCTGAAGCTGCGCGACGTCACACTCAGCTATACATGGAACAAGCCGCTGCTGAACTTCCTGCAGGGCGGTACCATCTTCGTAACCGGCCAGAACTTGGTATGCTTCACCAAGTACCTGGGTACCGACCCGGAGTTCTCCTATTCGTACAGTCCCCTCATGCAGGGTGTCGACTATGCCAAGGTGACTGCTCCGCGTGCCTTCAAGGTGGGTGTCAATCTGAGATTCTAATACATTGAACATTGAACATTGAATATTGAACATTGAACATTGAATAATATGATTACCATAAAGAAGATTTCATTATTCGCTGTCGCATTGTGCGTAACACTTACCAGTTGCTCCGACTTCTTCGACCCGTCGACCGATGACGAGCTGAACGGCGAAGACTATATCTCCAGCAGTACGGAGATGTATACAGGCTTCCTGGGCATTATGACCAAACTGCAGGCCATCGGCGACAAGGAGATCCTGCTGACTGAGACCCGTGGCGAGCTGATAGAGCCTACCGACAACTCGTCTACCGAGCTGCGCCAGCTCTACAACTACGAACCCACCCTGCAGGGCAACTCCTACGCCAACCCCGACGGTTACTACGAGGTCATCATCGCCTGTAACGACTACCTGTCGAAGATGGCTCAGTACCGCAGCAATCCTGCCGTTACCGAAGAGGCCTACCGCCCCTTGGTAGCCTCTACGCTCCGCATCAAGGTGTGGGCCTATAAGACGCTGGCCGAAATCTATGGGCAGGCCGTCTGGTTCGACGACCCCATCACGAAGGTCACCGAGATTGTCAACGGCCCCCGCTTCCAGCTGATGCCGTTAGAACAGCTCATCAACAAGTGTCTCACCACGCTGGAGACAGGCTCCGACGGCAGTGCTGCCAATTCCAACATCGACTGGATAGCCTGGCTCGACCCCAGCAAGGTGGGTGACATCGCCAACAGTAGCTACCGCAAGTGGAACTATATGATTCCTCCATACGCCGGCCTCCATGCCGAGCTGTCGCTGTGGAAGGGTGCGCTGTTAGATGCTGCCCAGCAGGATGCTCAGGCTGTCTACAAGACGGCTGCCGACGAACTGCTGGTAGCCCTCAACCAAGAGATCGACCGTACCAGCGACCCCGGCTCCAGCGTCTACTGGCTACCGTCGGGTGCCACGCCGGGCCACTATGCTCCCATCTGGAACTATGCCCAGCCCTATCCCTACGAGTCGGTGGCAGCTCTCATCTACGACTACACCAAGAACCAGACGAACACGCTGCTGAAGCACTTCTCCAACGAGTATCCCAACAAGTTCCTGCTGCGCCCCTCTGAGGTTGGCATGAGCCGCTTCACCGATGCCACGTTCAATCCTGGCAACATGGGTATCAGCGACACACGCTTCAAGACCTGTTTCGGCCAGTCGTCGGGCAGCTACTATCTGGCCAAGTTCCGTCCCGTAGGCAGCACGGTTCGCGTCAATGCCTATCAGGACGACTGTCACATCTACCTCTACCGTGCCACGCAATATCATATGATGCTGGCTGAGGCACTGAACCACCTGCGCCGATTCAAGGCCTTCAATGGTGTGTTCAATTCTGGTGTGCTGGCCGCCGACTTCATCCCCCACTACGATGCCGAAGGTGTAGAGCAGGCTGGCTGGGAAGAGTGGGAAGGCTTTGCCAGCAAGTACGACCCGTCGAAGTGCGACTGGACATCGGCTGCCAGCTTCGGCACGCGCCGCTATCGCTCCGAGGGTGTCCGCTGCTGTATCACGGGCTTGTCGGCACGTCCCGTCAAGGGAGCCGACGATGTAGCCATCAGCGGTGCTGCTGCCGTTATCCGCTACAACGACCTGGCCATCCTCGATGAGTGCATGCTGGAGTTTGCCGGCGAGGGTAAGGTCTATCCCCTGATGAACCGCATGGCCGTGCGCTATGGCGACCTCTCCATCGTAGCAGACCGCGTATGTCCAAAGTACGAGGCTGTTGGCCGTGCTGCCGAGATTCGCGGCAAGATTTTGTCGGGTGGCAACTGGGTACCCTACAATCTGGGAATACAATAACATCCAATCATTCATCATCAATTACAAACTAAAAAACAAAATGAAGAAACAACTATCTATCATGGCACTGCTCCTGACATTCACTGTGGGAGCCAATGCACAAGATGCTGAGTACAAGAAGTCGTGGGACTTCACCAAGGGACTCAGCGATGAGACGATTGCCAACCTGACTGCCGATGCCACCAACTGGGCAGAAAACGGCAAGGATGGCGACGGTAATGTGAACAACTGGAAGAACAACGCCAAGCACACAGCCTCAGAACCTTGGACTGCTAATGGCGTGGAGATTGCCGAGTTAAAAGACCTGCTGATTGACATTGGCAGCAATGGAAGCAACAGCATTCATCTGGCTACCACCAAGCTCCGCCTGACCCGCAAGAACACCAAGATTACCTTCCCCAAGCTGAAGAACGGTCAGAAGATTACCATCGTTGGCCGCTCGGCTAATGGCACTGCTGTCAATCGCGGCATCGCCCCCGTCCAGAACTATATCAAGTTCCAGGCAGACGAGAGCTCTCCTCAGACTGGCGGAGCCTGCATCTTCGTGGGCGGCCAAGTAGAAGGCTCTGAAGGCACCTATACCTTTGTGTGGAAGGTGGAAACAGAATCAGCGGAGGCTCAAGACATCCAGTTCACGCTGACCCCTGATGCTGGTATCGACTTCACGCTGTTTATGATCGACGAGGGCGACACGCCTCCCGTTGAGTCTGCCAAGAAGGTGGCCTATATCGGTTCGGAGAGCGACCTCATCTTCCAGATGCTGAATGGTAACGACAAGGTGACACCTTACGCCATCGACCCCGCCAGCAATCCTACCTTAGAGAGCCTGTCGGCAGCTACCTTTGAGGGCGACGAGCAGATTGGCTACGATGCCGTGGCTATCGGTCCCTCTGTGTCGGCAGAGTATGCCGCTGCCATGAAAGGCCTGGTGGCCTACATCCCCGTGGTCAACTTCAACACCAAGCTGTACAAGGAATGGGGCTATGGCGACGAGGCAGCTACCGCAACAGGTATGCTGACCGTCAAGAAGGAAGGCCATGATATCTTCGAGGGAATGACCATCGCCGAAGGACAGATGGAGTTCATGCAGGGCAACATCACGGGTGTCACACTCGGTGACTACTTCGCCAAGGACGACACGCTGGCTGTAGCTGGCGACAATACCGTGGCCATCCACGTCCACAATGCCAAGCGCAATGCCTACTACCTGCTGCCCATCGGTGCAGAGGATGTGGCTGCCGATGTTGTCTACACCGACTTCATCCCGCAGGTGCTCGTAGCTGCTGCTGCCACCAAGAAGGATGTCCAGGCCGTTGGCACTCCCGTCATCAGCTTCACACAGGCCGACGGCGTTTCCACCGTATCCATCTCTGCTGCCAACAGCAAGAAGATCTACTATACCCTCGACGGCACCGATCCTACCGCCGAGAGCACCCTCTATACCGAGCCTTTCGAACTGACCGCTGAGACCACCGTCAAAGCATGGGCTACCGGCGACGGCTACACTCCCAGTGCCATTGCCGAGAAGGTGGTGACCATCGCCACCCAGGCTGCCGCTCCCGCCATCGCTATCGCTCAGGAGGCAGGTAAGACTACCGTGACCATCACCAGCGACGTGGAGGGTGCCAAGATCTACTTCAACTGCGACGGTGCTGCCACCGCAGCCCTCTCACAGGCCTACACTGATCCCATCGAGCTGACCGAACCCGCTACTATCTACGCTTTCGTAGAGGCAGAAGGCAAACTGGCTTCTGAGAAAGTTCAGCAGGAGGTTGCCGTACAGGGCTTTGACCGCTTCAAGGAGCTGGCTCACTTCGATTCCAACCAGACCGATTGGTTTGTTGACAACTCTGCAGACGGCGGTTCTGGCGAAGCCAAGGCTTACTACTATTGGGGCAATAAAGCTGCTTCTTGGGAAGCCGTGAAGACCATCAACCCCAACACAGCTAACGGCTGGGTGCTGAAGTCACAGGGACAGGTGATGACCGGCGAATTGACTGCTGCTGCTGCCGTTGGTGTAGGCAATGGTGCTACAGGCTACTATGCTGAGGAGGCTGTTGACTATATCACTTCTCCCACAAAGGGTAAGATGACCTTCGGTGCTAAGATGAGCGCCAATGCCGAAACAGGTGAGACCTATGAGTATACCGCCCGCATCGAGACGACTGACAAGCTGCAGGCTCCGTTAGACGTGGTGGTGATTGCTGCCAACGGCAACGGTCCAGACAACAAGCCAGGCCTGGAGATTCAGGTGTCTGAGGACGGTGAGACTTGGACGAAGGTTGGCGACGTGAAGATGGCTGACACCCAGCGTTACATCAAGCGCACCCGCGTCAGCTACGACGAGGCCAAGCAGGTCTATGTCCGCGTAGCCCACACGAATGGCGGTACAAAGGGACAGGTACACGACATCTACGTGTATGGTGTCGGTGAGGCCACTGGCATCAGCGAGCTGCCCGTTGACAAGCAGGCTGTTGCTCCCGCTACTGGCATCATCTACAACATTGCCGGCCAGCAAGTGACGAAGGCCTACAAGGGTCTGGTCATCATCAACGGCCGTAAGTACATGAATAAGTGAGTGAAATGAGAGCGAACTCACATTTCCGAACGTGAATGTACTCGAGCAAAGCTCACGTACTTGAAAAGCCTCCTCAGTTTTTTGAGGAGGCTTTTCAAGTACGTTTTGTCTTACTCAAACGTCATAGTCTATTCCGATAATATTCCTTCTTCAAACTCAGCCACAACGGTACTCTCGTCATTCTCTGAAATCAGGTCGTAGTATGCCATAAGTTATTTTTTTAGTTTATTGTCTTGTTAATTCAAATAATATTCGTAAATTTGCAGGCAGATAAAAACAATTGTTATTATGACTGTATTGCAAATGCAACTCAATTCCGAGCTTTTCGGTGCTCTCCAGACCATATCATCAGACGAAGGTTTGATGAAAAAAGCTGTGCGCTCACTGAAACGTATTGCTGCACAAAAGGCAAAGTCTGAAGAGCCCATGTCTATGGCTGAACTGGAGAATATCGTTCGCCAAGGAGATAAAGAAATCGCTGAAGGCAATTTCCAACCAGTAGCAATTGATGACCTATGGAAGTAGTTCTGCTCAAGAAGGCCAAGAAAGACCGTGACTACTGGAAGCAAACAGGTAATGAAAAGATCATGAAGCGCATTACCGCCCTGCTTAAAGACATAGAGAAGCATCCATTTACAGGCTTGGGTAAACCTGAACCATTGAAAGGCAATCTTCAAGGTAAATGGAGCCGTCGCATTACTGACGAACACCGTATGGTTTACTCCATCAGTAGCGGACAAATATACGTCTATGTTTTCTCGTTGAAAGGACATTACGAATAAGCTTTATTCAAACGTCAGCAGTTTATTCCTATAATATTCATATTGCTTTTCGCGCAGTTCTAATTGGGCCTCTAAGTTAGCAATGCTCGCCTCGAAAGTGTCGAGGATAGAGACGAGACGGGATTGCTCTTCGAGGGTGGGAATGGGAACCATCAATGATTCCATCAATGCTTTTGTCAAATGAGCCATCGTTGCACCAAGTAACACCTCACAGGGGGACAGACCCGAGTGAGCATTCTCTCAACTATTCTTTGTTTTTTCCCATTCCTCTATAAACAGCAAATACTGGTTTAGAGCCGCTGACATGGAATGATGCTTACGGTCGTTTTCAGCGACATAATCATCAGAAGCATTGAGCATATCAATACATAGACGCACATCTTCTGAAGTAGTATAGCTGAATACAGAGTCTGCGTTACCGTCCACTTCCTTATTAATCCATTCTCTGACAGCATTATCCAGCGTACTGGTATAGCTGGTGGCTGTGCTTGCAGACTTCTGTCTGGCCAAGAA
>CAMKTS010000015.1 GCA_946415755.1 uncultured Prevotella sp.
CTGTACCAGACAGACCGAAGAAGATAGCGGTGTTCTTACCCTCCATATCGGTGTTGGCAGAGCAGTGCATAGAAGCGATACCCTGCAGGGGCAGATAGTAGTTCATCATGGAGAACATACCCTTCTTCATCTCACCACCGTACCAAGTGTTGATGATCACCTGCTCGCGGCTGGTGGTGTTAAAAGCAACACAGGTCTCTGAGTTCAGACCCAGTGCCTGATAGTCTTCCACCTTTGCCTTAGAAGCGTTATAGATGACGAAGTTAGGCTCGAAGTTCTCCAGTTCCTCGGCGGTAGGCTGGATGAACATGTTCTTTACGAAGTGAGCCTGCCAGGCCACCTCCACGATGAAACGGACGCGCAGACGGGTAGCCTCGTTGGCACCGCAGAAAGCGTCCATCACATACAGGTTCTTGTTGCAGAGCTCCTTGATGGCGATATCCTTAACGGTCTTCCAAACGTCCTCAGACATGGGGTGGTTGTCGTTCTTGTAACCCTCAGTGGTCCACCATACCTTGTCCTCGCTCTGTGCATCCTTCACGATGTACTTGTCCTTAGGAGAACGACCAGTGTAGATACCAGTCATTACGTTAACGGCGTCGAGTTCAGTGTTCACACCCTTATCGAAACCTTCCAGACCAGCTTTTGTCTCCTCCTCGAAGAGGTACTCATAAGACGGATTGTGGGCAATCACTGTACTACCGGTGATGCCATACTGTGTCAAATCTAACTTTGCCATGTTATTAATACTTTTATAGATGAATTATACTTATTATCTTGAAATCGGATGCAAAGGTACGAAGAAAATAAGAATTAAGGATGAAGAATTAAGAATTATTTGCTCATGCATAGTCCTTTTTAGGTTAAAGAATTTAAAAACTACGTGTGTGACAGTCCTTTTGTCACGCCGACTTGTCAATAATTGAATAAAAAAGTGTACCTTTGCCCCCGTAACTATAAAAGCTAAGACGATATGCAAGTAATCAATTTCGCCGAACAGAACAGCATCATTAATCAGTATATGGCCGAATTGCGCGACAAGAGCTACCAGCGCAACCGCCTTGTGTTCCGTACCAATATTGAGCGACTGGGGGAACTGATGGCCTACGAGATTTCGAAGACATTCGACTACAAGCCGAAGACCGTCACCACTCCATTGGGCACGATAGATATTCCATTGCCCAAGGACGATGTGGTGATTGCCACGGTGCTGCGTGCCGGTCTGCCGTTCCATCAGGGGTTCCTTCGGGTATTCGACCATGCTGAGAATGGCTTTGTGTCGGCCTATCGCATGTATACCAACCGCGAACATACCGAGGTGGGGGTACATACCGAATATATGGCATCGCCCAGTGTGAAGGGAAAGACACTGCTTATCGTAGACCCTATGCTGGCCACCGGTGGTTCTATGGCAGCCAGTATTGAGGCACTGGTGAAGACGGGCAAGCCCAGGAAGATACATATTGCCTGTGTGATAGCGACTCCGGAAGGCATTGATGTCATTAAGTCGGCACTGCCCGACGATGCAGCCATCTGGTGTGCAGCCATCGATCCTGGCATGAACGAGCATAAATATATTGTGCCGGGCTTTGGTGACTGCGGCGACCTGTGCTATGGTGAGAAACTGTAGCGGCGGAGTGGAAAAAAGAGGAAACAAAACTACTTAAACTACTAATGATATGATGAGAAGAATGATTTCCGTGTTGTCTCTTCTGACCTTTGTGTTTTTGGCAGCATGGGGCGACGGTACCAATGGTACGACAGCACCTTCGCACAAGCACTACAGCGAATGGATCGTGGAGAGCGAGATGCAACGTGTAGCCCATCCTTACAACCTCGATTTCTGCAGCAAGCCCAAGTGGCAGTATTCCATCGCCGTAGAGATAGAACCGATGATGGATGTCTACCTGCGCTATGGCAACGAGCAGGTACTCAACTATATTAAAGAATATCCCGACTACATGGTGTCCTCCGATGGGTCTATTGGTGGAGGCTATAGCTACAAGGCCTTCAACCTCGACAATGTGCGCCCGGCCCACTTCCTGCTGCGCTATCATCAGCAGTGGCCTGAGGAGAAGAATGCCCTGGCCTTGGAGACGCTGTTCCAGCAACTGGAGAACCAGCCGCGCACCCAGGAGGGAGTCTGGTGGCATAAGGAGATCTATGCCAACCAGGTGTGGCTCGACGGCATCTTCATGGGACTGCCTTACTACACGATGGCGGCACCCCTGCTGCGTCCCGGACAGGAAAAGCAATACTACGACGATGCTGTCGACCAGATCTGCAAGACCGACCAGCGTACCTACGATGCTGGTACGCGCCTGTGGAAGCATGCCTGGGACGAGACGCACAGCATGTTCTGGGCCAACAGCGAGACGGGACAGAGTCAGCACACATGGGGGCGTGCCCTTGGCTGGTATTCAATGGCCATCATCGAGGTGCTCGATGCCCTGCCGCAGGACTACGAGCGTCGTGACGAGGTGATAGTCCTCTTCCAGAAAGTGATGCGCTCGGTGGTCGACTACCAGGATGCAGAGAGTGGCGTATGGTACGACGTGATGGATGTCGTTGACTCGCGAAACTACCTGGAGGCTACCTGTTCGTCAATGTTTGCCTACTGTCTGCTGAAGGGCACCCGTCTGGGCTACCTCGACAAGAGCTACCTGAAAGCCGGCTTGAAGGCCTATCGCGGTATTGTGAAACAATTTGTCAAGGTCAACGACGACGGCACGCTGTCACTTTCCAAGTGCTGCTCGGTGTCGGGGCTTGGACCTGACAGCAATCCCCGCCGCGACGGTTCCTTCGAATACTATATGAGTGAGTCCATCCGCGACAACGATGCCAAGGGCGTAGGTCCCTTCGTATGGGCATCGCTGGAGATGGAGCAGATGGGGTATACCACCTCCAATCTCGATGAAGACCTGGCAGGGCCGCTGCCTCCTGATTTGTTGGAACCCTTCGGATGGGGCACGTGCAGCGATTCCGCAGGTAAGCCGTACACGCTGGACGGCGGCTGGCGCAATGCCGAACCGAAGACGGCTGTGGTATATGCCTCAGGTGCTGATGACTACCAGACCATCATGGATGCCATCGCCCGCTACGACATCATCGTGCTCGACGGTGTACAGGGCGACTTCATCATCTCGCATCCCATGAGTCTGGTAAATATGCAGAACAAGAGTATCGTGGGACGTAACAACGCACGGCTCTGCACCCAGTGGCATATCACTCCGGAACTGAAGGCTGTACTCGAAGCCGCCAACCTTAACCAGTATTCCACCAGTTCAGGTACTGGTGGCACGCTGAGCAATGGCAGGACCGTCGGCGAGGAACGGGAGCTGCATACCCGCCAGACCATCATCGACTACACAGGCGATGCCAGTGAGGCCTACCGTAATTCCGGCTTCTTCGTGCTTCAGAGCACCTGCGAGAACATCATCCTCCGCAACCTGGTGTTGGTGGGTCCCGGTTGTGTCGATGTGGGTGGTGCCGACATCGTCAGCGTCAACGGTGCCAACCATGTCTGGATAGACCATTGCGACTTCATCGACGGACTGGACGGCAACCTCGACAGCGGTCACCATCCTGCCGAGATGTATGTCACCTATTCCTGGAACAAGTTCCATTATACCGACCGCAGTTTCTCCCATCCCTATAGCAATGGCACGGGATGGAATCAGGGTTACCTGCAGTACATCACCTACGCCTATAACATCTGGGGCGAGGGATGCCAGCGCCGGTTGCCGCAGGCCGACTGGGTATATATCCACATGCTGAACAACTACTACACCTGCCTGGGCAATTCCGTGGCCATCGCCATCAATGCCAATTCGCATGCCCTCGTTGAGGGCAACTACGCCATCGACGGCATCAACAATCCTTTCAAGCCCGGCGGTCAGTCCGACCTCTTCTGGTTGACACGTGGCAACATCGGCTTTGGCAAGTACAACGATGCCACCAATACCGACCAGTCGCTGGAGGTGCCCTACCTTTATAATTACTTCGAAGCCACTGAGGTGCCCGACAAGTTGACGGGAGCCAAGGGTGCAGGGGCCACACTGGCCAACGATGACATCCTGCTGTCTGCCGACGTGACGGAGATAGGTCTTAAGAGTCCAGAGCCGGATCCCGACCAGCCGAAAGGCCGCACGGTCTATGCCGTCAAGAAGGGCGACACCTTCCCCTCGGGTACTACCGTCACGCTCCCCCATATCTCGCTGACCTACGGTGAGGAGGGCGGTGCCGACTTCCTGGCAGCTATCGGGGTAGCCTTCCCCGAGCCGTATACCGACCAGTTCACAGCCTATACGCCGGGCAACAATGTCAACGGCAACAAGGCTGGCGGCACGTTCTATCTCTTCCGTCCTGCCAAGGAGGGCACTCTCCATGTGGGCGTGGTGCAGAATAGGGTGAAGCCTCTCTATGTCGAGGAAGACGGCACGGCACTTTCAGGTTTCAACGGCAAGACGCTGGCTGAGTCCGATCCCAACATCTACACCCTCGACTTCCCCGTCAAGGCCGGCAGTACCTATAAGGTCTACTGCAGCGGTTCCAAGTTGGGCTTCGCCGGCTTCCTCTTCGAGTGGGCCACCGTCAAGGGCGATGCCAACGGTGATGGTGTGGTCGACGTGGCCGACATAGTGGCCATTGTCAACTTCATCCTGGAGAATCCCGCTGCCGACTTCAACGAGCAGGCTGCCGATGTCAACGGCGACGGCATCATCGATGTCGGCGACGTAGTGGCTGTGGTGAATCTGATTCTCTGATTCTCTGACATTCTTTCAAAAATATTCTCCGAATCGCTTGGCGGTTCGGATTTTTCTTTTTATCTTTGCAGCGTGCATTGTGATGCAAAGATGAATACAATAGAACTAAATGCTGAGATATACCGTCAGTTAGACTATTTGGCTGATGACCGTAGCTATCTGGAAAAAGCCCTTGAAATGCTTCGAGGGCTAACACGCATTAAGTCTATTGCCCAAGCACGCGGCAGCGTGTACACAGAACTGCTAGAATGCCTCTCCGATTTTCAGGACTATGAGCAGGGGTGGGACGGTGAAGATGCCCTTCCACTTGACAAAACTGTTGTAAGGAACTTCAAGGAGGTGCTTCAGAAGAGCAATGACAACGACTTGAAGGGATGGGTCATCTTTCCTGAACGCAATGGAACGCTTTTCATGCAGAATGAGCAGCTTGATGCTGGCATCAACATCGGCAACAAAGATTTCTCGTACTACATCAACAAAGACGGAAAGGTCATTGGCGAGAATGGCAAAAAGTTCACGTCAAAGTCCCTTTTAGAGACGATTAGGAAAATATGTGCGTGATAGCTGACCATGAAGATGTTGCCAGAGCTGTTTTCTCGCCGAAAATGGTTTTCCGTGGGATGATTCTTCCCGCAGCCTTTGAGTTACGCCCTCAGATGGCCGAAGAATACTTGTCGGTAATGAGGATGTCTTTCAATTCATGGAAAGAGGATATCATGAACATACCTCAGCGGAAAAAAGAAACTGGTTGGCGGTCGTCCGTTGTTGTCCATTCAAGACAAAATAGCCCAAGACTTCATGCTCCTGTCCATTCGCCAAGAATTGGTGCGGATAGCCCAAAAGAGGTTGAGGGTGGTGAAATAGAAACTGTAAAAACGAAAATAGTTGCTCCGCAAAAAGAACCACGACATATTAAAAAGGCATTTACATTGACTTGTCAAGAAAATGGAAGGGAAAAAATATCCAACAATTGAGAAAGAGGACGGCTACGGCGTTATGACGGCAGCGGAGCCTGCTACGGCATGCGCAGTTCATCCCCGGGCAACTAACACTGTGTACATGAGAGAGAAAGATGAGATTGCTGACCGTACACCCATGGGAATGTTTGGCTTTTACACAGATGCCCCAGATGTACTCGAACAACGGATTGCCGAGATGGAGGCCGACATGGATGAAGTAGACGCAGGAATTGAAGACCCTGAGAAATGGATTGAAGTGAATGATTTCTGGGCAGCAATGAGAAAGGAACATCCATGGCTGTAGTAAAATGGCGCAAGCAGACATGGCAGCATACACCAGAACAACTATTGTGTGGTAAAAGACACCAATATCGCAGTTGTCATATTATGCGTAGATTCAAGATAGTCTATTATTTCGCACACACCTCCGACACTGTTTACATTCGTGATCTTTGGGATACAAAGATGAATCCCAAAACTCTTGCACATCGGCTTAAGTAACACCTTAGAAATATCAAATTTCCCAAAGCCTTTCCCAAAGCCCTATAAGCCTATCTCATTTCTTTTTTGCAAAAAAAAATCTCTGAACCGTTTGGCGGTTCGGATTTTTCTTTTTATCTTTGCAGCGGTTCTTGGAGAATAAAGGCTGAACCGTGAGAGGAACGGTCGCTCCACAAAAAGAACCACGACATATTAAAAAGGCGTTTACTTTGACGCTTTGTTCTTGACAGCTTGGAATCTTGCAAACTCCGTTGGATAGTCATGAACATGGCGAGGGTAGATGCCCACGTGATGTGATTATGCATTCACCTCCTTTGCCGAGCAAGGGAGAAGTGTATTCATATCATTGTGGGTTCTATGCTTGCTCGTTCAACTATTCAGGGCATGCAAGAGCCTCAAGCTGTGGGACGAGTAAAGAGTATAGTTCCCACATCTTTTTTTATGCCGTAACGAAGTATCCAATAACTTATTAAAGGCCAAATCTGGGGACGAGAAGGCTGGTGTATTACAAATATGAAGAAAATTATATCAGTTCTGTTATGTGCTCTCTTCTGTATTTCAGCAAATGCTACTGATTATGGTAAAAACATCACTTTGACAAAAGGACAGACCCTAACATTAGATTTAGCTTCCGATATAGGGATTACTCTTGATTTTTCTGGAGGTACATATATAATTAGTCAGCAATACACAGTATCTGATGTGACCGCATTATCTATTGTTCCTCATGAATACAAATACGCAGATTGGTTTGGTGGTCTTTACTATACGTATGATATTACTCCTCAAATAGTAGGAAGTTATACCTTGGTTGAAACTTTTAGCCTTACTCAAAATGCCCGTGGATCAAATAATACTATCACTTACAACATAACAGTCGTTGACGTAACAGCTATAAGCATGGCCTCTTCTCTATCATTGTTTGTTGGAGAACAACAGCAGATTGTTCCCTCGGTTATTCAGGTTGGAGCAACAACTACATTGACTTGGCAAAGTAGCAACACAACTGTTGCCACTGTTTCGACAGAAGGGGTTATAACGGCCATGAAACAAGGCACTGCCATCATTACTTGTACAGCCCACAACGGTGTGTCAGCACAGTGCGAAGTAACAGTAAATCCTGTGTTAGTAAGCGGAATTACAATGAATGAAGCTGAAGCAGAGATGACCGTGGGTGAGAAACTGCAATTAGAGGCAATCGTTGCTCCAGAAAATGCTACAGACAGGAGCGTGACTTGGAGCAGTACCAACGAGACGGTAGCTGTAGTGAGCGAAACAGGACTGGTGAGTGCTGTCGGCTCTGGTACGTGTCAAATCAAGGCTGCGGCCAATGATGGCAGCGGAAAGACAGCAAGTTGCCTGATAACCGTGGAGAAGAACAATAAACTGACAGTGACAGATATGACGCAATGCAGCGGTGGACGTGGTGTGCTCAACGTACTGCTGACAGACGAGGAGACCATCATGGGCTTCCAGTTCGATTTGCAGTTGCCTGATGGTGTGACCGTGGCTGAGAACGGCAGCAACCTGATGGCGGCATTGACGGGTAACGCGGTGAATACGCACAGCATCTCTTCAAGCAAGGTGAGTGACGGACTCTATCGTTTCGTCGTTACGCCACAGGGTAACCGTGCTATCAGTAGTGCCAGCGGCGACGGCATGACTATCACCATCGACGTTGCTGACAATGTGGTCGTAGGAACATACACGATGACGATTAAAGATATAGAAATGACGGTGAAGAAGGCAGGTAATGTATATGAAGACATTCATCCGAAGAATAGTACCGCATCGCTTACTGTTACAGAAGCTGTGATGGGCGACGTGAATGGCGACGGACGTGTAAGTGTAACAGATGTTATCAGCATGAATAGCTATATCCTGGAGGAAGAGCCGGCACAGTTCATCCGCAAGGTTGCCGATTTGAATGGTGACGGGAAAGTGACGATCACCGATATGGTGCAGGTAATCGATATTATTTTAGGCAGATAACAAAACATACATTTATGAAGAAGATAGTTTTTATACTTTCAGCCTGTATCTTCTGTATAGGTCAGGCTGTATGCGGAAACGTGCTGACCGTGAGCGATGTGAATGTACCGCAGGGAGGACAGGCCACGCTGGAGATTGGTTGTGAGTTTGAAAAGGAGTATACCGCCTTTGAGTTGCAGTTAGCATTACCCACAGGACTGACATTGTTAACTGATGCGGATGGCTATCCTGTAATAGAGAAGGCGTTTGATACGAACCATATTTTAACGGGCAATCTGCTGCCTTCGAACGGCAACTATAAGATAACCTGCCGCTCAATGGACAACTTGTCCATACCCGGCAGTGGTGCTTTGTTCCGTGTGACGGTGGTAGCAGACGCTGGTCTGGTGCTTGGTTCAAGTCATACTGCCAATATCACAGCCTGTGAATTCACACGTACGGCAGATTCTCAGGGTGAAAACCTGGAAGATGTCAGTTTTACGATACGTATCACGGAATTCCGTACGATTCTTGACGAGACTTCCACTTCGGCTCCTCCAGCGGCTACAGGGGTTGATGTTCGTGTGATGCGCACCATTAAGGCCAATGAATGGAGCACTATCTGTCTGCCGTTTGCTATGTCTGAGACCCAGGTAAAGACTGCTTTCGGCGATGATGTGAAGTTGGGTGATTTTACAGGTTATACTCCAATATATGACAATGATGTTGTAAAAGCTATAACTGTCAACTTTAGCGAAGTCACGGCCATTGAGGCTAACCATCCCTATATTATTAAGGTGTCTTCTGCCATTACGGAGTTTACTGCTGACGGTGTAACGATTAATCCTGCTGAGGCTAAAGTTTCATTTGGCACAACAACGGGAACAGGAAAGAATAAAGTATACCATCCCGCAGATTTCATTGGAACATACGTTGCAGACTTCGATTTCTATAGCGAAGCGACTTCTTATCCTCTCTTCCTTAACGCCAACAAGTTCTACTATGCGACTGAAAACACAAAACACATGAAGGCCTTCCGTGCCTACTTCGACTTCGATGATTACATGCCAGAGGCAGAGCCTTCCAGTGCTCCGATTTACATCTCGTTCAAGAATGAGACAACTGGCATCAGGAACATCAACATGGCTGGAGAAACCGATAGTTACTACGACCTACAGGGTCGTCGTATTGAGACTCCGTCGAAGGGCCTGTATATCAAGAACGGAAGGAAGGTGGTATTAAAATAATGGAGGACTGAAGATATGAAAAAGAAGATATATATGACTCCGGAAATGGAGACGATAGCGTTCAAGGCCAACAAGCTGCTGATGGCCAGTGGTGTGAACAGCGATCTGGGCATCGGCTATGGCGGTGTGGATGAAGGTGGAACGCTTGACCCCGCCGCACCAGGCTTAGGTGGACTGACGGGACTGCCAGACTTCATTTTCAAATGATGTAAGGCATGAATGCAGAAGAAGAGAATGTTCGCGTGTAGGACATTCTCTTCTTTTCTGCTTGCCCGACATGCGCGCACTTGACAAGGATTTTTTTCAGTGCCCCTCAGGATATAATCTTTTGAAAGTAGCATATCTTGCACTGAATACTGATACCCAATGGGTTACGTGTATATTTCCTACACTGAATCCTACACTGAATCCTACACTGAAACCTACACTGAAACCTACACTGAAACCTACACTGCGGCTACAGTGACATCTCAATTTTATAAATAAACCACAAATTTGTTGCGTATTTGAGAAACAATTTGTACCTTTGCGGCAGGAAATCCATAAATGATGGAACAGACTGTATTTGAACTTGATTTATTAGAAGAGGCGCGCGACTTCTTGAAATCTCTGACAAAGGAGATCCGTGGCAAGATAGGTCACAACATCCGTAGGGTTCAGAAGGGAGAACGCGATAAGGAACTCTTCAAGAAATTAGATGGAACGGAGATATGGGAGTTTCGTACTCTCTACAACAAAACCTACTATAGATTATTTGCCTTTTGGGATAAAGACGAGAATACGCTGGTTGTAGCGACTCATGGCATCATTAAGAAGTCACAGAAAACACCCCAAAGTGAGATTACAAAGGCAGAAGGAATCAGAAAGCTGTATTTTGAAAATAAAAACAAGAAGATATGAAAAAGGTCGGAAACATGAAACTGTATAGCTTTGAAGAATTGCTGGAAGAAGATTACGGCAAGGTAGGCACTCCAGAGCGTGATGCATTCGAACAGAGTGTTGACGAAGCTGTTCAGGCCTATCGCGTAGGCGAAGCCATCAAGCAGGCACGTGAAGCCCAGAAACTTACCCAAGCTGAATTGGGCGAGAAGATGGGTGTGCAGCGTGCTCAAGTCTGCCGTTTAGAGAGTGGAAAGAGCATCACCCTTTCCTCTATGATGCGTGCTTTCCGTGCATTGGGAGTACAGGTTGCACTCGAAATGAAAGGAATAGGCAAAGTGGCTCTATGACGGACTGAGTGTACCTGGGCGTGAACTGGGAATACATGGTACTTGTACAGGGAATACATGGTACTGGTACTGATTGTACAAGGTGCATGTACTCCCAGTACCAAGAACTTGGACAAATTTTGGTACTATAGTTAATAAATCTAAAAAGCTTGTGCATTGAAGGATTGGAGAAGTCTTGTTCAGTGTAGGATTCAGTGCTGGATTCAGTGTAGGATTCAGTGTAGGAAAATCTGCATAAAGCTCTGATAGTCAATGCTCAGTGCAGGATATGCGACTTTTTCTGGTGTGGCATTTCTAGTGCGCGTATATGCGAAGGCAAAAAAACGTGTCCTATCTGTCCAATCCAACATAGACACATAGGACACGTGGTACACGTGTTTTGGCATATCGTAAGTATGCTGTTTACTTCTTGATGAGCGAGGCTATCCAGAGGATGGCTACGGCACCGATGATGGCAGTGCCCAGCTGGCCGAGGATGCCTCCCCATGTGATGCCCAGCGTCTCAAAGAGCCAGCCGCCTACCAAGCCTCCGAAGAGTCCGAGTACCAGATTCATAATGAAGCCGAAGCCTCCACCTTTCATCAACTTGCCGGCACAAAAGCCTGCCAGACATCCAATAATAATTGAACCGATAATTCCCATTTCTGAATGATTTATTTGTTACTACGAATGATACGAATCAGCTGACAGTCCACGTGTCGTTGGTCTCGAGCAGCTCGGTGAAGTTATGGTACTTCTTCTGGGCAGAGACCTCGGCAAGCTGTGCATGGACGGCCTCGTCGTAGGTGGGTGCCTCAACATCGCGGATGACTCCCAGGGCGATGGGGAAGCCGTCGCCGTTGCCCATGAGGGCGAGCTTCAGCTGCAGGGTGTTGTCCTCGCAGTGGGCATCGTGAACCAATACATCATCGAGGGTGTAACCGTCCTTGCCAATCTCGACCACCTTCAGGCCGAAGCCCTGCTGAACGAGTCCGAACTCGTTGTTCTCACCGAAGACGAGTTTCTCGCCATGACGCACGTAGATGGCATTCTTCTTGCGGCCCTCCTTGTTATATACGGCCTCATGGCAGCCGTCGTTGAAGATGACGCAGTTCTGCAGCACCTCGGTGACGGAGGCTCCCTTGTGCTGGTAGGCGGCCTTCAGCACCTCGACGGTACCCTGGGCATCAGTAGCCACGCAACGGGCGAAGAAATGGCCACGGGCACCGAAGCACAGCTCGGCAGGACGGAACGGATCCTCGACGGTGCCGTAAGGACTGGACTTCGACACGAATCCACGGGGTGAGGTGGGGGAGTATTGTCCCTTCGTCAGACCGTAGATGCGGTTGTTCAACAGAATCATGTTCAGGTCGATGTTACGACGGTTGGCATGGATGAAGTGGTTGCCGCCGATGGCCAGACCGTCACCGTCGCCACTGACCTGCCATACCGTGAGGTTGGGGTTGGCCACCTTCGCACCGGTGGCGATGGCTGCGGCACGGCCGTGGATGGTGTTCATACCATACGTGGCCATGTAGTGGGGCAGACGGCTGGAACAGCCGATACCGCTGATGACGGCTACGTTCTCGGGGGCTACGCCAATCTCGGCCATAGCCTTATGGAGTGAAGCCAGGAAGAAGTGGTCGCCACAACCAGGGCACCACCGGGGCTGGCCTTTCTTAAAATCTTGTGCTGTATACATTTTAATTAAGAATTAAGAGTTAAGAATTAAGAAAATCACTTTGAGCATTGTCATACTTCGTTGTGTTTTCTTTTGTTGTTTTTACAATAGAAGCTAGAATCGCTGTTAGCTCATCTGCTTCTTGATGAAGAGAGTTAAACGATAAATCGTCAATATATTCACTGTCATGTAAGAGTTCAATCCAATATAGAGTTTCATTGGCTTCTTTTAATGCGATGGATGCTTTATTGACAAAGTCTGCGCGACTCTGTGCGAACTTGGCTTCTCGCATCAAAGCACCTATAGACGTTCCACTACGTAACAACTGCTTTGACAAAACATATTCATCTTTTTGCTTAGTCAAATATTTGTATGCCTTTACTATACGTAAAGCAAACAGATACGAACGCTTCTCTATGGGATTGTCTTGAGTCATTCTTTCTTAATTCTTAACTCTTAACTCTTAATTAGTTTTTCGAACTCGGCAACGAGTTCAGAAACAATGAAAGGCTGTCCTTTGACTTGGTTAAATTGATAGGGTACGAAGTTGTCGACCTTCATGCGGAGGTAGGCAGCGAGCTGGCCCATGTTCTGTTCGGCCACGACCACCTTCTTGTACTTGGAGAGTACCTCGGCAGTGTTCTGGGGCAGGGGATTGAGGAACTTGAACTGTGCCTGGGCCACCTTATGACCTTGGGCGCGCAGCTCGTCCATCGCAGAGTGCAGATGACCGTAGGTGCTGCCAAAGCCCACAATGAGCAGGTCGGCATCATCCTTGTCGCCCTCAACCTCGAGGTCGGGAACCTGGATGTTGTCTATCTTCTGCTGGCGCAGACGTGTCATCAGGTCGTGGTTCTCAGGATTGGTGGAGATGGCTCCCGTCTGGTTGTCCTTCTCCAGACCGCCGAGGATATGCGTGAAGCCCTCGCGACCGGGCACGGCCCAATAGCGGGTGCCATTCTCGGCACGCATATAGGGAGTCCATTTGCCCTTCAGTTCCTCAGGAACATACGGCGGATTGATGGTGTCGAGCTTATTGATGTCGGGCAGACGGAAGGCTCCGCTGCCGTTGGCCACATAGGCATCGGTGAGCAGTACAACGGGGGTCATGTGCTCCAAGGCAATCTTGGCTGCCTGATAGACGGCATCGAAGCAGTCGGTGGGACTTAGGGCGGCGATGACGGGCATCGGACTCTCGCCGTTGCGGCCGAAGAGTACCTGCAGCAGGTCGGTCTGTTCCGACTTGGTGGGAAGTCCCGTAGCAGGACCGCCGCGCTGTACGTCGATGACCACCAGCGGCAGCTCCATGATGACAGCGAGGTTCATGGCCTCCGACTTCAGGCAGATGCCAGGGCCGGAGGTGGACGTTACGGCCAGGGCACCGGCAAACGAGGCACCGAGGGCCGAGGCGGCACCGCTGATCTCGTCTTCACACTGTACGGTGATGACACCGCATGACTTGTGCTTCGACAACTCGTGCAGGATGTCGGTGGCAGGAGTGATGGGGTAGGAGCCTAAGTAGAGGCGCAGACCTGCCTTCTCGGCAGCTGCTATCAGTCCGTAGGCCGTAGCCTTATTGCCCGTAATGTCCATATAGCGGCCGGGCACCTTCTCCTTCGACTCGACGCGGTAGACGTTCATGGCACTGGAGTGCGTGTTGTGACCGTAGTCGTAGCCTGCCTGCACCACCTTGATGTTGTTCTCGGCAATGGCGGGTTTCTTGGCAAACTTCTCGCGCAGGAAGTTGAACACCAGCTCCAAGTCGCGGTCGAAGAGCCAGCAGACGAGGCCCAGTGCAAACATGTTGCGCGACTTCAGCATCACCTTGTTGTCCATGCCCGTATCCTTCAGACAGTCCTTTACCATTGTGGTCAGCGGACACTGGATGACGCGGTCGGGGTCGATATGCATCTCGCCCAGATAGTCTTCAGTCTGAAACTGTGCCTTTTCCAAATCCTTCGGGCCGAAGGAGTCGGTGTCGATGATGATCGTCGCACCGGGCTTCGCATAGCGGTACTGCGTCTTCAGCGCAGCGGCATTCATTGCCACCAGCACGTCGCACTTGTCGCCAGGGGTGTACACCCGTCCGGCACCGATGTGTACCTGAAAGCCGCTGACACCCGTCAGCGAACCTTGCGGAGCGCGGATGTCGGCAGGATAGTCGGGGAATGTAGATATCCCGTTGCCTACCGTGGCACTCACGGTAGAGAAAATGTTTCCGGCCAGCTGCATGCCGTCACCGGAGTCTCCAGAGAACCGGACAACTACCTGGTCCAGTTGCTTCACTTCTAATTTTTCTGCCATAAATCTGTATAATAATATGTGTTCTTTGCTTTTTTTAGCGTGCAAAGTTCGCAAATATTCATTTATCTACCAAATATTTTGCAATAAAAATGCAAATATCGGGCAGAAAATGACTATTTTTGTATATTTATGCCGTTTTGGCCGCCTTCTTGCTAATACTCGAAGGAGGAGCCGCCAAGGAATTCGCGGAGCAGCGAGGTGGGCGGTATCTGGTCTTCGGAGATGGGGCTGATGTACTTCAGGAACTTGCGCAGGCGATAGGCCTCGGCATACTCCTCGCAGTTCTCAGGAACCTGTTCCAGCAGCGGCTCTGCCTGGCTCTTGATGACAGCCAGCTCGAAGAGCATGGCCGAGTTGAACATGGCGTCGGCATTCTCCTGATAGGGGAAAATCCAACGGTTCTCGCCCCGCCGCACGCTGGGCCAGCGACGGATGGTCTGCTGGGCACTGACTCCCCGGTACTTATGGTCGCGGATGATGCGGCGCAGCAGGCGGTTGTCGGTGGTGGGGATATAGTTGTGGTTGTCGAGCAGGATGGTGGTGAGTGCCGAGGCATAGACGCGGAAGATCTGCTCGTCGGGGATGTCCTGCGTCAGTTCGGGATTGAGGGCGTGGATGCCCTCTACCACCAGCACCTCCTTGCCCTTCAGCATCACCTTGTGGCCGCTGCGCTCGCTACGACCCGTCTGGAAGTTGTAGCGTGGCAGTTCTACCTCCTCGCCACGGAAGAGGGCGTTCATCTGTTCGTTGAGCAGGGGAATGTTGAGGGCGTGCAGGTGCTCGAAGTCGTAGTCGCCGTCGGCATCGCGTGGGGTCTGCTCGCGGTCGAGGAAATAGTCGTCGAGCGAGATGCCGATGGGCTGTATGCCATTGACGGCCAACTGTACCGACAGCCGCTTGCAGGTGGTGGTCTTGCCGCTGCTGCTGGGACCGGCGATGAGCACCATCTTGATGCTCTTACGGCGTGCTATCTCGTCGGCTATCTGGGCTATCTTCTTCTCCTGAAGGGCTTCGCTGATCTGGATGAGCTGGTTGGTGTGTCCCTGCTTGATGGCTTGGTTCAGGTCGCCTACGGTACGCATGCCGAGGATGTCCTGCCAGCGATGCTGCTCCTTGAAAATCTCGAACATCTTGTCCTGACGGATAAAGGCTCCCAGTTTGGAAGGATCTTCCTGCGAGGGGATGCGCAGCAGGATGCCGTCGTAGTAGTATTCCAGCCCGAAGAGGTGGACCTTGCCCGTCGAGGTGAGCAGTGAGCCGTAGTAGTAGTCTAAGTAGCCGTCGATGTCGTAGTAGGTGGTGTAGAGATTGCCTGCGCCTTCGAGGAGCTTGACCTTGGAGAAGGAGCGTGACTCGCGGAACATGGCAATGGCCTCCTCCGTAGTGGTCTCGTGACGGTGGATAGGGATGTCGGCACTGATAATCTCCTGCATGCGTGCATGCAATTCGTGGACATCGTCGGGGGTCACCGGACGGTCGAGGCGCAGGTCGACATAGTAGCCGTTGCTCACGGGGATGTCGATGATGACGGTACAGTCGGGCCACAGGTCGTGGGCGGCCTTGTTCAGGATAAAGAAGAGGGTGCGCGTATAGGCACGCACGGCACTGGGGCTGAACAGGTCGAGAAACTCGATGTCCTTGGGCTTGTATATACGATAGTGCATGCCTTCCACCTTGTTATTTACGCGCGCGCTGATAGGACCATAGTCCATTTGCAGGTGCAGCTGCTGAAACACTTCTTCGAGTGTGACCCCTACGGGAACCTGCGTGTTGACGCCATTGTTGCGACAACGGATATTGACATACTTTTCATTCATGCGATTGTCGGGTTTGATAAACTTCGGCAGCAAAGTTACGAATAAAATTTCAAAATTGCTTTGATAATTCAAATAAAATAGATAAATTTGCAACTTGAAATGCAAAAGAAGCAAAAAAATGCCTGTCGGAAACAAGCAAATCAGTAAATAAATCAATATGTCTATCTGGGTAATTTTTACACTTCTGGGGTCGCTGGCTCTGCTGATGTTCGGTATGAAGTCGATGAGTGAGGCTCTGCAGAAGATGGCGGGTCCACAACTGCGACACGTCCTGGGTGCCATGACAACCAACCGCTTCACGGGAATGCTGACGGGAATGGTGGTGACGGCATCGGTACAGTCTTCTACGGCTACGACGGTGATGACCGTCTCGTTTGTCAACGCCGGTCTGCTGACGCTGGCACAGGCCATCTCAGTGATCATGGGTGCCAACATCGGAACGACGCTCACGGCGTGGATCATGTCGGCGGGTATGTCGTTCGACATCAGCAACCTGGCCTATCCGGCCTTCTTCATAGGCATCATCCTTATCTATCAGAAGAAATACCGGTACATTGGCGACTTCCTCTTTGGTCTGGCCTTCCTCATCTTTGCGCTGGCCACCCTGCGCGTGACGGGGCAGAACATGCACCTGGGAGAGAACCAGACGGTGCTGGACTTCTTTGCCTCTTTCGACCCCAACTCGTTCCTTACCACCCTCATCTTCCTGCTACTGGGTGGCGTGCTGACCTTCTGCGTGCAGTCGTCGGCTGCCGTGATGGCCATCACGATGATACTATGCTCCAGTGGCGCACTGCCCATCTATCAGGGTATCGCACTGGTGATGGGTGAGAACATCGGTACTACCGTCACCTCCAACCTCGCGGCCATGTCGGCTAATACCCAGGCAAGGCGTGCCGCATTGGCACACATGTTCTTCAATGTGTTCGGCGTCATCTGGATACTCTTCGTGTTCCGCCCCTTCATAGATATGGTGTGCGGACTGGTGGGCTATGATGTCGATATGGCCAAGGATGCCGTGGCTACCAGCGCGTTCCTGGCCAATGCCGCCAAGTTGAGTTTTGTGCTGGCAGCCTTCCATACCTGTTTCAACGTGGCCAACACCTTTATCCTGATATGGTTCATCCCGCAGATAGAGAAGTTCGTATGCTGGGTCATCAAGCCCAAGAAGGTGGACGAGGAGGAAGACTTCCGCCTGCACTTTATCACGGCGGGGTTCATGAAGACACCGGAACTCTCGGTGCTGGAAGCCCAGAAGGAGATTCAGCAGTTTGCCAACCGTATGCAGCGCATGTTTGGTATGGTGCGCGATCTGCTCAATCTCTCGTCCAGCTCGTCGAAGAACAAGAAGGACAGCCAGACGGGCGACTTCAACAAACTCTTCACGCGGATAGAGAAGTACGAGGGCATCTCCGACAGTATGGAATTGGAAATCGCCAAGTATCTGGACTCCGTGAGCGATGCCCACCTCTCGGATGACACCAAGGCCAAGATCCGTGCCATGCTCCGTGAGATCTCCGAGCTGGAGAGTATCGGTGATGCCTGCTATAACATGGCCCGCACCATCTCCCGCAAGTACAATGGCAAGGAAGACCACTTTGTGGAGAAACAGTACGAACACCTGAACCAGATGATGGAACTGACCAACCAGTCGCTGTCGCAGATGAACCGGCTGATGGGAGGCCGCAAGGACTCGTTCGACGTCAACCGCACGTTCAATATCGAGAACGAAATCAACAACTACCGCAACCAGCTGAAGTCGCAGAACATCACCGATGTGAACAACCACGAATACACCTATGCCGTGGGAACCATCTACATGGACCTCATCAATGAGTGTGAGAAACTGGGCGACTATGTGGTCAACGTCGTAGAGGCTCGCATGGGCACTCGGCAAAAAGAATTGTAAATTTTTAGGGTAATTATAACAATAATTCGGAAAATATACTTAATTTTGCAGCCGAAAATACATAAACATTAATCAATTATGCGCAGAATCCTATTTTTAATGGCTTTGATGCTGACGAGCATAGCGTCTGTAGTTGCCCAGGTGACAACGTCCGGCATGAACGGCAAGGTCACTGCCAATAATGAGGAGGTCATCGGTGCTACTGTGACAGTCAAGCATGTTCCTTCGGGATTCGTATACCGTGCCGTGACGAATGTCAGCGGTATGTACTCCATTACCGGCATGCGGGCCGGAGGCCCCTACGAGGTGGAGGTGTCGTATATCGGTTACCAAACCTCGCAATATAAAGACATTATGCTCGAACTGGGTCAGAACCTGCTGCTTGACGTGATAATGACGGAGGGCAGCGAGATGCTCAAGGAAGTGGAGATAGTGGCTGCTGCGAGGAACACGATGCGTTCCGACCGCTCGGGAGCCGTCACCAGTCTTAATTTGGAGCAGATGGGCATGGTGCCGACTATCGGGCGTTCCATGACAGACGTGATGAAGCTCACCCCGCAGAGCAGCTCTGCCAGTGGTATGGCCATCGGTGGCGGTAACTACCGCCAGTCGCACGTCACCATCGACGGTGCCTCATTCAACAACGCTTTCGGACTGGGAGCCTCACCGCTACCCGGAGGTGGAACACCCATCTCGCTCGATGCCATCGAACAGATGACCATCAGTGTCACTCCTTATGACGTGCGCCAGAGCGGCTTTACCGGTGGTGGCATCAATGCTGTCACCCGTAGTGGTACCAACGATTTCAAAGGTTCTCTGTATACCTACCTTACCAGCACGTCGCTGAAAGGCTCGCATGTGGGTGATGTCAACCTCCCCGTGGATGCCGGGCATAACAACACCTACGGCCTGACCTTCGGTGGCCCGATTGTCAAGGACAAGCTCTTCTTCTTCGTCAATGCCGAGATAGAGAATAATGTCACGGCAGGACCGGCAGCACGTGCCGGTGATGGCGGTACCAGTTTCTCGAATACCAGCCGCCGTCCGCAGCTGGGCGAACTGGAAAGCCTCTCCAGCTATCTGCGCAATACCTATGGCATAGAGACCGGCTCGTGGCAGGGGTATAGCATCAAGACACCGGCCTATCGCATCCTGGCCCGTCTGGACTGGAACATCAACGACAATCATAAGTTCAACGTTCGCTTTACCAAGTCTAACCGTAAAGAGTCCAAACCAGCATCGGCCTCACGTAGCATCGGCAGCAACCAGGCATCGTCGATCTATGGCGGTAACCAGAATACCTATGGCAGCAACACCAACTACGGCATGAGCTCGGAGTCGAGCCGTTACTTCAGCGAATACCGCTTCACGTCGATTGCTGCCGAGTTGAACAGCAAGTTCGGCAAGTTCAACAATACCCTGCGCGGTACATATTCGTTCCAAGACCAGCCGCGCTCCAACGAGTACGGCGTGTCTGCGCCCGTTATCGAATTGGTGATGAGCGACGGACAGGGGCATTACCCCTGCTGGGCCATGACGGGTGACATCTTCACCTACCAGAACCTGGCACAGACGAAGAACACCATCATCACCGACGAGGTGAATGTCATGCTGGGCAAACACAACCTCTTTGCCGGTATCCAGTATGAGCACTACTATGCTGCCAACGGCTATGCACAGGCTGCCGCCGGCTACTACGTCTACGAGGTGACCCAGCAGCAGGCAAGCACGGGCGACTGGGCATCGGTGTTCAATGCCACGCCGCGTCTCTTCGGCATCACCTACGGCAACAATCCTTCACTCTCGCCCTTTGTGTCGGAGATGAAGACCAACCAGTGGTCGTTCTATATCCAGGACAACATCAGCTGGAGCGAACGTTTCCGTACCTCTGTCGGCGTGCGCTTCGAAGTGCCGTCTTATCCTTCGCTGTCGGACAACTTCAACCAGGAATATTACAATATCAAATTCGGCGAACAGCAGTTCCGTACCGACAACGTGCCGTCGAACAGCGTCAGCGTATCGCCCCGCGTCGGTTTTAACTGGGACATCAAGGGCAACCGCAAATATATCCTGCGAGGCGGTACGGGTCTCTTCGTAGGCCGCATGCCTTTCGTATGGCTCGTCTCGGCGGTAGGCAACTCCGGCATGGGACAGACCTCATACGTGGCCAAGAAGGATGGACAGCTGCGCCCCACGCTGACTACCAACCAGGCAGAGATGCTGCGGCAGATCAATGCAGTAGGCAAGTCGTCAATACCCTCCGGACCGACCATCCTCTCCGAAGACCTACGCATGCCGAAGACGTGGAAGACCTCACTGGCCTTCGATGCCAAGTTGCCCGGCGACATCGACTTCACCATCGAGGGTATCTACAACAAGGACCTGAACCCCGTCGTGGTGTCTAACAGGGATATCTACTGGGATGGCGTGTCTACCGTTGACCTCGGTCATGGAGATGTGCGCCGCAAAATGTCGTACTACGATGCCAGCCACTCTGCCTACGTGCTGGAGAATGCCGGCTCAAAAGCTTACTATATGTCGCTGAATCTCCAGCTGCATAAGAAGTTCAACTTCGGCCTCGACTTGATGGCATCCTATACCCTGTCGAAGGCCAAGTCGTATACTGAGGGCATTGGCGACCAAGTGTCGGCAGCCTATAGCAACTACCGTCATAGCATCAATGCCGTCAATGACAATGAGACAGGCTATGCCACCTACGTGGCTCCCAACCGCCTGCTCATCTCTGCCAGCTACAAGCTCAAGGAAAGCAAGTATAGCAGCTCGACCTTCAGTCTTATCTATGACGGCTATCAGTACGGATTCCTTGGCGACTACTCTTACAGCCGCTACTCCTATATCTTCAGCTCCAACGTCAACAGCGATGCACTGGCTCCCGGCAATCTCATCTACGTGCCAGGCAGTCGTGAGGAGCTGAACAGCTGGGACTTTGCAGACAACGGTACCGTCAACGGACAGACTTATACCGCCGACATGCAGCGCGATGACTTCTGGACTTATATCTGTCAGGATGACTACCTGAAGAACCACAAGGGACAGTATGCCGAGCGTGGAGGTGCCAAGATGCCGTGGCATCACCAACTGGACTTCAAGTACCAGCGTGATATGAGCATCAAAATCGGTCGGACGCGCCACACCCTGCAGCTGGGTCTCGACATCCTCAACCTGCCGAATTTCCTCTGCAAGGACTGGGGGGTGTTCAAGCAGGTGTCGGGCAATGCCCTGCTGTCCTACTCGAAAGGCAAGTACACCTATAACCTAGTGGATGGTCAGCGTCATCTCTATACCTTCCAGAATTTCCAGAATGCCGCATCCACCTATCAGCTGATGTTTACCATTCGCTACCTGTTCAACTAATCATAGCAAATACAACTTATCATAAAACATAATCCATGAAACTTAGAAAAATCTTTGCAGTTGTAGTGGCACTGATGTGCTCTACAGTCATGGTGGCACAACAGATGCCGCCCATCCCCGTTGACCCCGATGTGCGCATTGGTAAGCTTGACAACGGACTAACTTATTACATTCGCCACAACGCATGGCCTGAGCAGCGCGCCGAGTTCTATATTGCCCAGCGCGTGGGTGCCATTCAGGAGAATGACGACCAGCGTGGTCTGGCCCACTTCCTGGAGCACATGTGTTTCAATGGTACAGAGCACTTCAAGGGTAACGACATTGTGAAGTGGTGTGAGACCATCGGTGTGAAGTTTGGCCGTGACCTGAATGCCTACACATCTATCGACCAGACGGTGTATAATATTAGTAATGTACCTACCACGCGCGAGGGTATCGTCGACTCCTGCCTGCTCATCCTGCACGACTGGGCCGACGGTCTCCTGCTCGAACCCGAAGAAATTCAGAAGGAACGTGGTGTCATCCACGAGGAGTGGCGTCTGCGCACCAGCCCTGTTATGCGAATGTACGAGCGCGACCTCCCCAAGCTCTATCCCAACTCGAAGTATGGCTATCGTCTGCCCATCGGTCTGATGGAGATTATCGACAACTTTGAGCCGAAGGTGCTGCGCGACTATTACGAGAAGTGGTATCGTCCCGACAACCAGGCCATCCTCGTCGTTGGTGACGTGGATGTCGATGCCGTGGAGCAGAAAATCAAGAACCTCTTCGCCGGTATCAAGATGCCTGAGTATCCTGCTCCCGTCGTTGCCGAGGCTGTGCCCGACAATGCCGAGGCTATCTATGTGGTCGACAAGGACAAGGAGATGCAGTATTCGGTTGTTGACCTGATGTTTAAAAATGACCCCATTCCCGATGAGGTCAAGGGTAACATGCAGTACCTGATTATCGACTACGTGAAGGATGCCGCCATCGGCATGTTCAACGACCGTCTGTCGGAGTATGCCCAGAAAGCCGACTGTCCTTATCTGCGGGGATCGTCCAGCTATGGTCAGTACATCTTGTCGAAGACCAAGGATGCCTTCGATATTGAGGCCCTTCCCAAGGAGGGACAGACTGAGGCAGCCTTGAAGGCACTGTTCGTAGAGGCACGCCGTGCCGCTGAGTTTGGCTTTACTGCCACGGAGTACCAACGCTTTAAGTCTAACTTCCTGAGCCAGCTGGAGAAACGGTACAGCAATAAGGACAAGCGTTACAACAACCAGTTTGTGCGTCAGTATGTGAATCACTATCTTGACAACGAACCCATCCCCAGCATCGATATGTACTATCAGGTGATGAAGCAGGTTGTGCCCAGCATCCCCCTGGAGGCCGTCAACGGTTTGATGAAGGAGTTGGTGCTTACCACCGACTCGAATTTAGTGGTGCTGAACCTGAACCAGGAGAAGGAAGGTGCCGTCTATCCCACAGAGGCTACCCTCCAGCAGGCAATAGCTGAAGCCCGTTCCGCTCAGATTGAGGCCTACGTGGATAATGTGAAGGACGAACCGCTCATCACCAAGATGCCGAAGGCAGGTAAGATCGTGAAGGAAACTGAGGGCGAGAAGTTCGGCTATAAGGAGCTGAAACTCTCGAATGGTGCTACGGTTGTGCTGAAACAGACCGACCTGAAGAAAGACCAGGTTATTCTGGCCAGTGAAGGAATCGGTGGCTCGTCGCTCTACGATGAGAAGGATTTCGCCAATATCAAGATGTTCGATGATGTCGTCGAAGCCAGCGGACTGGGTAACTTCTCGCATACAGAACTGGAGAAGGCTTTGGCTGGCAAGGTGGCTTCAGCCAGCCTTGTGCTGGGTACTGAGCGTGCCAATATCACGGGTTCGTCGACTCCTGGCGACGTGGAGACCCTGCTACAGCTGGTATACCTCTACTTCACCAACATTAACAAGGATCAGGAGTCGTTCGACAACCTGATGAAGACCCGCGAACTGATGTTGAAGAACAAGTCGCTGCAGCCTGAGGCCGTGTTCAGCGATTCACTCTATATGACCCTCGCCAACTACAGCCAGCGTGAGGCTCCACTTCAGGTGGAAGACCTCAAGGATGTCAACTACGACCGCATCCTGCAGATGGCCAAGGAGTGTACGGCCAATGCCGCTGCCTATACCTTCACCATCGTTGGTAACTTTGATGAGGCCAAGCTGCGTCCGCTCATCGAGCAGTATCTTGCTTCGCTGCCCTCTCAGAAGAAGGTGCAGAAGGCCAAGGATGTCAGCAGCATGTTCCATGGTGTTGTCAAGAACCACTTCACCCGTAAGATGGAGACACCAAAGGCCATTGCCGTTATGGTATGGCTCAATCCCGAAATGCAATACTCGCTGGAAAACCTCGTGAAGTCTGACATGGTAGGACAGATCCTGACCATGATCTATACAGAGAAGATTCGTGAAGAGGCTTCTGCTGCCTACTCCGTTGCTGCCCAGGCCAGCCTGCAGCGCAACGACTTCCGTACTACGGGGCTTGCACTCGTCTATTGTCCCATGAAACCCGAAAAGGGCGACATCGCCACGAAGATCATGCTAGAGGAAGTCGAGAAGATGGCTGACAGCGTGGACGAGGAGAAACTGAAGAAGGTAAAGGAGTATATGCTGAAGAATGTAGATGACCAGGCTAAGACCAACAACTACTGGATTCGTCAGATCAACCGTTTGCGTGACTATGGTGTAGACACTCACACCGACTTTAAGCAGGTGGTGGAGGCTCAGACCCCGGCTACGGTGGCAGCCTATATGAAGCAGTTACTCCAGCCCGGCAACCGTGCCGAAGTCATCATGTTGCCTGCAGAGTAATATTTGTGAATGAATAATTGCTAATTACTCATTACTAATAAGAAGAAAAAGAAACATGAGCTATTTGTTTTCATCTGAGTCCGTATCAGAGGGCCATCCCGACAAAGTGGCCGATCAGATAAGTGATGCCATCCTCGACCAGTTCCTGGCTTATGATGACCATGCCCGCGTGGCCTGTGAGTCATTTGTCACCACCGGTCAGGTGGTTATCATGGGTGAGGTGCGCAGCGGTGAGTACATCGACCTGCAGACCATAGCCCGCAATACCATCAAGAAAATTGGCTATACGAAGGCCGAATACCAGTTCGACGGCAACTCGTGTGGAATCCTTACCGCCATCCATGAGCAGAGCGATGACATCAATCGTGGCGTGGACAATGGCGACGAGGACGAGCAGGGTGCCGGCGACCAGGGTATGATGTTCGGCTATGCCACCAACGAGACGGAGAGCCTGATGCCTGTGTCGCTTGACCTGGCCCATCTCCTAGTGCATACACTGGCCGAGATTCGCAAGGAGGGTAAGGTAATGACGTACCTGCGTCCTGACTCGAAAAGCCAGGTTACTGTCCAGTATAGTGATGCGGGCATTCCTGAGCGCATAGACACCATCGTCGTTTCTACACAGCACGACGAGTTTGACAGCGATGACGAGCGCATGCTGGCTCGCATCCGCGAGGATGTCATCAACATCCTCATCCCCCGTGTCAAGGCCAAGATCCATTCTGAAAGCGTATTGTCGTTGTTTACCGATGATATCAAATACTACGTCAATCCCACCGGCAAGTTTGTCATCGGAGGCCCTCACGGAGATACCGGCCTGACAGGTCGTAAGATCATCGTCGATACCTACGGCGGCAAGGGTGCCCACGGTGGCGGTGCCTTCTCAGGAAAGGACTCCAGCAAGGTAGACCGCTCGGCAGCCTATGCAGCGCGCCATATTGCCAAGAACATGGTGGCTGCCGGTGTGGCCGATGAGATGCTGGTACAGGTGAGTTATGCTATTGGCGTGGCCAAGCCCATGAACATCTACGTCAACACCTACGGTCGCTCGCATGTTAATATGAGTGACGGTGAGATAGCCCAGCGCATTGAGAAGCTCTTCGACTTGCGCCCGAAAGCCATTGAGCGCACACTGAAACTTCGCCAGCCCATGTATTTGGAGACGGCCGCCTATGGTCACATGGGTCGCCAGCCGGAGGTGGTAAAGAAGACCTTCACCAGCCGCTATCATGAGACGAAGTCCATCGAGGTCGAGTTGTTCACGTGGGAGAAACTTGACAGGGTAGAGGATATCAAACGCGAATTTGCTTTGTAAGTTGATACAGCAAGATAGTATATCCCATCAGCAGTTGACGGTGGAGGGTGACACAGCGGTCACCCTCCACCGCACGCTTACACCGGCACAGGTGATTAGCTGGCTGCCGCGTAGTGCTACGCCTGCTCAACAGGACTCGGCAGTCCAGGCACACTTTCAGCCGGGAGAGATACATTGGAGCAATCGCCCCGACACGCTCCACCTGCCTGGTCATGACAAGGGACGCAACCTGCTGGATATCAATATCCCACAATATTACCGTGAGGGTTTCTTCTCGAACGACACCCTCTTCCATCCCGAACTGCCAGGTGGCCGCTATGGTGTTGCCGGTGACCCTGTGCCCTATAGCGTGCGTGGTGACAACGTCATCACATCGATACTGCTGGTTTGTTTTGTCTTGGCCGTCATTGCCTTTTCCATTACCCGTTCATTTATTGTGCGCCAGCTGCACAGCATCTTTCATCTGCCGCATCAGGGAACGTCTGAGGTGTCAGAGACAGGCACCGAGCTGCGCTTCCTTTTCTTCCTGGTGTTCATCACCTGCCTGCTGCTGTCGCTGCTTTACTTTTTCTATACCGTAAACTATGTCGGCCACACCTTCATACTCTCGTCAGAGTATCACCTCATTGCCATCTATCTGGCCATCATAGTCACCTATTTTCCGCTGAAGATGCTTCTCTATTCGGCAGTCAATAGCGTGTTCTTTGATAGTAAGAAAAATGGACAATGGCTTAAAGTGCTCTTATTCATAACTGCCATCGAGGGAGTCTTGTTGTTCCCTGCTGTCATATTGCTGGCTTATCTCGGATTTTCCGTCCAGAATGTCGCAAATTACTTTACTTTTGTACTTATAATCGTTAAAATATTGACATTTTACAAGTGTTATGTCATATTTTTTCGGGGAAATGTTTTTTTTCTTCAGATTATTTTGTACTTTTGTGCCCTCGAAATGGTTCCTTTGCTCTTTTTATGGGGAGCTTTGGACATCACGGCAAACATGTTGAAAGTAATTTTTTAGGACATAGATGATTAAGAAGATTTTGGTTTCACAACCTAAGCCGTCTAATGACAAGTCACCGTATTACGACATCGCATCGCGATACGAGGTGGAACTGGTTTTCCGTCCGTTTATCAAAGTGGAAGGTATCACGGCAAAGGAGTTTCGCACACAGAAGGTGAACATCCTTGACTACACAGCCATCGTGTTTACCTCACGCCATGCCATCGACCATTTCTTTACGTTAGCCAAGGAGCTGCGCGTTGCCATTCCCGAAGACATGAAGTATTTCTGTGTGACCGAGACCATCTCGCTCTATATCCAGAAGTATGTACAGTACCGTAAGCGTAAGGTGTTCTTCGGTACCACGGGTAAGATTGATGACCTCATCCCCACGATGGTCAAGCACAAGAGTGAAAAGTACTTGGTACCGATGAGTGATGTCCATAATGACAGCGTGCCAAAGCTGATGGACGCCAAGAAACTGAACCATTGCGAGTGCGTGATGTATCGCACGGTGAGCAACGATTTCACGAAAGAAGAGGTGGATTCGTTTGACTACGACATGCTCATCTTTTTCAGTCCTTCTGGCATCGAGGCTCTTACCAAGAACTTCCCCGACTTCAAGCAGGGCGACATTGTCATTGCCACCTTTGGTCCTGCCACAGCCCAGGCCGTCAGGGATGCCGGGTTGCGCCTTGACCTTGAGGCTCCCTCAGAGAAGTATCCTTCCATGACTAGTGCCTTGCAGCACTATCTCTTAGAGAAGCAGGGATAATCTCTTTTTTTTACGATGATGGGTGTCCATGCGTCCTGCCCGCAACAAATCTCAGGTGGCGAAACACTTGGCCATAGGGAGCGCATGCGTGGCCGTCAGTTGATCACATCGTTCTTCAGTGGCGGCGGTAGCCGTTCATTGGCAGCCTATCCGTTGCGTGTCGTCTATATGACGGCCAAAGGCTCTAGTGATGCTGCTCCTGTGCGAATGATGGTCACTGTCTCCAAGCGTCACTTCAAACATGCCGTCGACCGCAATCGTGTGAAGCGTCAAGTACGTGAGGCCTTCCGTCGTCACAAGCAAGTGCTCTACGATTCCCTGCCTGCCGACAGTCATCTGCTGGTGGCCTTTATATGGCTATCCGACCAGCATAGTCCTTCGGCTAATGTCGAAGCACGGGTCGTGGGACTACTGCATCGTGTGGCAGAGAAGATGAAAACGAATAGTGAAAAGTGAATAATTTCAAAGACCTTCTTTCCTGGCTGCTGATTCTGCCCATCCGTTTCTACCAGCTTTGCATCTCTCCGTTGCTGGGACCCTCTTGTCGCTTCACCCCCACCTGTAGCGAGTATGCCCGTCAGGCCATCAAGAAACACGGTCCCTTCAAGGGACTTTGGCTGGCCATCCGCCGCCTCCTACGCTGTCATCCTTGGGGAGGCTCTGGCTATGACCCTGTCCCATGAAAAAGTGTAAAAGGTGTTTTTTCAAGTTTTTTTGCTTGTATGTGGAGAAAAAGTCGTACCTTTGCATGCTGAAATAACATTGGGGTGGTTCGGGCATGACCTTGAGCCGTAAGTTTACCGAGAATTCGGATCCCCCACGACACAATTATTAATAATAGCAATCATTCGATGATTAAAAATTTTGTTGAAGAACTGAAATGGCGCGGCATGCTGGCACAGATGATGCCTGGCACAGAAGAACTGCTCCAGAAAGAAATGGTAACGGCCTATCTGGGTACTGACCCCACGGCAGACTCATTGCATATCGGTCACCTGTGTGGCATTATGATGTTGCGCCACTTGCAGCGTTGTGGTCACAAACCCATCATCCTGGTGGGTGGTGCCACGGGTATGATTGGCGACCCCTCTGGTAAGTCACAGGAGCGTAACTTGCTGAACGAAGAGACGCTGCGCCACAACCAGGAGTGCATCAAGGCACAAGTATCGAAGTTCCTCGATTTTGAGAGCAAGGATGCCAATGCCGCTGAAATGGTGAACAACTACGACTGGATGAAGGATTTCACATTCCTGGATTTCGCCCGTGAGGTGGGTAAGCACATCACCGTGAACTATATGATGGCCAAGGACAGCGTGCAGCAGCGACTGAACGGTACGGCCCGCGACGGTCTGTCGTTTACAGAGTTCACCTACCAGCTGCTGCAGGGCTACGACTTCCTGTATCTCTATCAGCACAAGAATTGTAAGTTGCAGTTGGGTGGCAACGACCAGTGGGGTAATATCACCACGGGTACGGAGCTTATCCGCCGTACGTTGGGATATGAGAACGAGGCCTTCGCCCTAACCTGTCCGCTCATCACCAAGAGCGACGGCAAGAAGTTCGGCAAGACCGAGAGCGGCAACATCTGGCTCGACCCGAAGCGCACCACACCGTATAAGTTCTATCAGTTCTGGCTGAACGTCAGCGATGACGATGCAGAGAAGTATATCAAGATATTCACTTCTTTGGAGAAGGACGTGATTGATGCACTCGTCGAAGAGCACAAGCTGGATCCAGGACGCCGCGTGCTGCAGAAGCGTCTGGCTGAGGAGGTGACCGTCATGGTACACTCGCAGGAAGCACTGGATGCTGCTATCGAAGCATCGAACTTGCTGTTCGGCAAGTCGACCAAAGAGGGACTGGAGAAGCTTGACGAGCAGACTTTCCTCGACGTGTTCGACGGTGTACCCCAGTTCGAAATCTCGAAAGACCAGCTGGGGCAGCCCGCCATTGAGATGTTCACTACTGTAGCCCCCGTTTTCCCCTCAAAGGGTGAGATGCGCAAGATGGTGCAGGGTGGTGGTGTCTCTCTGAACAAGGAGAAACTGACCGACCAGCAGCGTTCCATTACCGCCGATGACCTTATTGATGGCAAGTACCTACTGGCACAGAAGGGTAAGAAGAACTACTATCTGCTGATAGTAAAATAATAAAAGGTGGAAAAATATTTGGCGATATGCCAAATATTTCTTACCTTTGCACCCGCAAAAGTGCGATTGTCCAATGGTGTAATGGTAGCACAACAGGTTTTGGTTCTGTTTGTGGTGGTTCGAATCCGCCTTGGACAACAAAGAGAGAGGATGTGACTTGGGCACACCCTCTTTTTGATAAGGCTACGAAACAATCTATAAAATGAAGAGATTTGCTTTTAAGATGCTGCTCCGTGCGGGCTGTGAGCAGGAGTACGAACGACGACATGCCGCCATCTGGCCCGAACTGGTGGAGATGATCAAGGCCCAGGGGGTGTCTAACTACAGTATTTTCTGGGATCGTGATACCAATATTCTCTTTGGCTATCAGGAGTGTTCAGGTGATGGCAATTCGCAGGATACCAGCCATGTAGACCCCATCACCCAGCGATGGTGGGACATGATGGCCGATTTGATGGATACCAATGCCGACCACTCGCCTGTAACGATACCCCTTGTCGAGGTGTTCCATTTGGACTGACCGTCTTTAAGTATTAATCTATTTTAAATCGTATTGAAAATAGATGACTATTCAAAAAGAATTTATTAACTTTGCAGATTAGAAACATACTAAGATAGATCAATACGATATGAAGACCCTTTATGAGATACGCTATGCGGCTCATCCAGAGGATGCCAAAGGCTATGACACTCAGCGTTTGCGCCGTGACTTCTTAATAGAAACCCTATTCAGGGCCGATGAAGTGAACATGGTCTATTCCATGTACGACCGGATGGTGGTGGGTGGTGCCATGCCTATAGCAGAGACTCTGTCCTTGGAGGCTATCGACCCGCTGAAGGCCACTTTCTTCACTACTCGCCGTGAAGTGGGCATCTTCAATGTAGGTGGTGCCGGTAGCGTGAGAGTAGGGGATGAGATGTTCGACCTCGACTACAAGGAGGCATTATATATAGGTAAGGGTGACCGCGAGGTGGCTTTTATGTCAAAGAATGCTGCGCAGCCGGCCAAATTCTATTTCAACTCCACGACAGCACATGCCGTCTATCCCTGCCGCAAGGTGACCAAGCAGGATGCCGTGGTGGCTCACATGGGTAGCCTCGACATGTCGAATGAACGTAACATCAACAAGATGTTGGTGAATCAGGTGTTGCCCACCTGTCAGCTGCAGATGGGTATGACGGAACTGGCGACGGGCAGTGTGTGGAATACCATGCCCGCACACGTTCACAGTCGTCGCATGGAGGCCTATTTTTATTTCGAATTACCTGAAGGACAGGCTGCCTGCCATTTCATGGGCGAGCCACAGGAGACCCGTCACCTCTGGCTGCACAACGACCAGGCCGTGCTTTCACCAGAGTGGAGCATCCACAGCGCGGCTGCTACGCATAACTATACCTTCATCTGGGGAATGGGTGGCGAGAACCTCGACTACGGAGATCAAGACTTTTCTTTAATAACCGATTTAAAATAACAAACAAGTTATGGCAAACATGTTTTCATTAGAGGGTAAGAATGCGTGGATTACCGGCGCTTCTTACGGCATTGGCTTCAACATTGCAAAGGCATTTGTGGGAGCAGGTATCAAAACCATTATTTTCAACGACATCAACGAGGCTGCCCTGGAGCGTGGCTTGGCCAACTACAAAGAGGCCGGTATCGAGAATGTGAAAGGCTACGTTTGTGACGTGACGAAGGAAGACGACGTGAAGGCACTTGTGGAGAAGATTCATGAGGAGGTTGGTCAGATTGACATTCTCGTGAACAATGCTGGCATCATCAAGCGCATCCCCATGCACGAGATGAAGCGCGCCGAGTTCCAGCAGGTCATCGACATCGACCTCGTAGGTCCGTTTATCTGCTCATCGGCTGTGATTCCTGAAATGATGGAGCGCAAGGAGGGTAAGATCATCAATATCTGTTCGATGATGTCGGAGCTGGGTCGTGAGACCGTATCGGCATATGCAGCTGCCAAGGGTGGTCTGAAGATGCTCACGCGCAACATCTGTTCAGAATATGGCGAGTATAATATCCAGTGTAACGGTATTGGCCCGGGCTACATTGCTACTCCGCAGACTGCTCCATTGCGTGAGCGCCAGCCGGATGGCAGCCGTCATCCGTTCGACAGCTTTATCTGTGCCAAGACGCCTGCCGGTCGCTGGCTCAATCCTGAGGAGTTGGGTGGCCCCGCCGTATTCCTGGCCTCTCACGCTTCTGATGCCGTCAACGGTCACGTGCTCTATGTCGATGGAGGTATCCTGGCCTATATCGGTAAGCAGCCCTGATTGTCGTGAACAACCATCAAAAAAAAGGCTTCCTACAAAGGAAGCCTTTTCATTTTATTTTACAAAGCGTTACTTGTTTACAGCATCAGCGAGTTCTGCACCAGCCTTGAACTTGGCAACCTTCTTGGCAGCAATCTTAATCTTCTGCTTGGTAGCGGGGTTGATGCCTTCACGAGCGGGCTTCTCGGCAATAGCGAATGTGCCGAAACCGACGAGCTGAATTTTGTCACCTGCTACGAGAGCATCCTTAATAGCTGCGATAGTGGCATCGAGAGCCTTCTTAGCGTCAACCTTGGTAATGCCAGTACCTGCTGCAATCTTCTCAATTAATTCTGTTTTGTTCATAATTTTGTTGTTTAAAAAGTTAATGATAATGTTTAAAGTCGTTTTTATGACGCAAATATAGGGGAAAGTTATCAGAAAACAAACAAAAATTCGAAAAAAATTACTTTTTTATCGAAAAAAAGTGTGTAAAGGCCCGTTTTTGTGCTTAAAAACAGATATTTTTCGTAATTTTGTGCGCGAAAAAGCAACAATAGGCTGAACAGCCATTGAAATCGCTCAACCGGTAAACGGTAAATTAGAAAACGGTAAATTACAAAATATGAACAACATGCCTCTTATGACCAAGAATCTGTTGGTGGTCAATTTCCTGGCTTACATGGCAACATGGGTGCTGGAGTTGCGCGGCATTGACCTGACGGCGATGTTGGGCCTCCATTTCTTCTTGGCCAGCGACTTCCATTTCTATCAGTTCTTCACCTATATGTTCCTCCACGGCAGTTTCATGCACATCTTTTTCAACATGTTTGCCCTCTGGATGTTTGGTAGTGTGATAGAGCGTGTGTGGGGACCAAAAAAATTCCTTTTTTATTACATTTGTTGCGGTATCGGAGCGGGCCTGACACAGGAGATTGTGCAGTATGCCGACTATTCTATACAGGGTATTTCTGCCTATCAGTACGTGAATGCTGGCGGTGTGCAGATGACCACCGATGCCTATGTCAACCTGTGGACTACCATCGGTGCGTCTGGTGCCGTCTATGGTATTCTGCTGGCCTTCGGAATGATATTCCCCAACGAACGGCTGTTCATTATCCCCTTCCCCTTCCCCATTAAGGCCAAGTGGCTCATCGTGGGCTATATCGCCATTGAGTTGTTCTCTGCCTTCCAGAGTTCGGGCGACGGAGTGGCCCACATGGCACATTTGGGCGGTATGCTCTTCGGTTTCCTGCTCATCCGCTACTGGCAGAAGCATCCCGATGCTTCGGGGCGTTTCGGACGAAGCCGGGGCATGGAGTTCTTCGATAGTTTGAAGCGTAGGTATGATGACCGCAGGCAGAACAATGGCATGCATGCTGGCTATGGTGCCAGCCGTCGCGAGACCGATGAGGAGTATAATGCCCGCAAGCACCAGAACCAGGAAGAGATAGATGCCATCCTCGACAAGATTCGCAAGAGCGGATACGACAGTCTGACCAAGGAGGAGAAGCAGAAACTGTTTGACCAGAGCCGCAACCCGTGATTAAGCAACTCAAGAAAATTACTGTCCAGATGCTGGCTGGTGCCAATGTGGCTACCGTCATCGTAATGTGTCTCGTGGGATTCAGCGACCGTGTCAATCCCGTCGACCATCCCCTGCTGTCGACGGTGGGTATGACGTTTCCTCTGTTCCTGCTTTTGAATATGTGCTTTCTCTTCTTCTGGATCATCTTTAAGTGGCGCATGGCATGGATTCCCATCTTGGGGTTCCTGTGCGCATACGTACCTATTAGTATTTATATGCCGCTCAACCTCAGACAGGACGTGCCCGACGGTGCCATCAAGCTCATTTCTTATAACGTCTGTTCATACGGTGGCAACTACAAATATGAGAATGGCTTTGAGGTGGTGCGCGACTATCTGATGGAGCAACAGCCCGACATCGCCTGTCTGCAGGAGGATGTGGACTCCTGGCGGCGCAACGTTTTCAAGGAGTATGAGAAGTGTTTTGCCAACAACGACACGCTGGTACTCTCAAAGACGGCTGCGAGTTTTAATGCCCTCGGCATCCATACACGCTTTCCCATACTGAAGCGGGAACGCATCGACTATCAATCGTCGGCCAATGGTAGTGTGGCTTGGTGGCTGAAGGTGGAGGATGATACGCTGATTGTCATCAACAACCACTTTGAGAGCTGCCACCTTAACAGCGATGACCGTCGCCAGTACCGCCAGATACTAAAGGGGGAGATGAACCGTGATTCGGTGCCCGCAGAGTCGCGGATGTTGCTTATCAAGCTAGCCGAGGCTAATGCCAAGCGGGCCACGGAGATAGATGCTGTGCGTAGCTATGTGCAAGAGCACAGCCACTATCCCATCATCGTTTGTGGCGACTTCAATGACTCGCCCATTTCCTATTCGCGCCATGCAATGGCGCAGGATCTCACCGATTGCTTCGTCACAAGTGGAAGGGGTATCGGTTTGTCATATAATCAGAAAGCTTTTCTCTTCAGGATTGACCATGTTTTCTGCTCCTCACAAATCACCCCTTACAATTGTAGGGTAAGTGCAGAAATTGACGCAAGTGACCATTATCCGGTCGTTTGTTGGCTGAAAATTGATGGAAAACCTTGAAAAAATGCGGAAAATCTCTGATAAATTTCGTTGAGTGGAGAAAAATGCGTATATTTGCAGGCTAAAAATGCGAAATCATAAATTAAAGTAACAAAATAATCAAAATGCAAAACAAAGGAATTGTAAAATTTATCGCAATCGTTCTGATTCTCGTTTGCTGCTTCTATCTTTCCTTCTCGTTCGTGACCAAGCACTACGAAAGTAAGGCTGCCGCCATGGGCGAAGAGGCCGGTCAGGAGTACCTCGACTCTATCATGAACGAGAAAGTGTACTGCGGAATCTACTCATTCAAGCAGTGTCGCGAAATGGAGATTGGCCTTGGTCTTGACCTGAAAGGCGGTATGAACGTGATTCTTGAGGTGTCGGTACCCGATGTGATCGATGTGCTGGCCGACCACAAGACGGATGCAGCCTATAAGAAGTCGATGGAAGAGGCTAAGAAAGAAGAAGAGACCAGCCAGAGCGATTTTATCTCGCTGTTCATCAAGTATTGGAAACAGAACTCTAACGGTCGTCCCCTGGCTGCCGTCTTTGCCACTCAGCAGATGAAGGGCAAGGTAAGCACCCAGTCTACCGATTCAGAGGTGGAGAGCGCCCTGCGCGCCGAGGTGCAGTCGGCCGTTGACAACTCGTTCAATGTGGTTCGTAACCGTATCGACAAGTTTGGTGTCGTACAGCCCAACATCCAGAAGCTGGAGGGGCAGAGCGGCCGTATCATGGTCGAGATGCCTGGTATCAAGGAGCCTGAACGTGTGCGTAAGCTGTTGCAGGGAAGTGCTAACCTGGAATTCTGGGAGACCTACAATTCACAGGAAATATATCCCTTCTTGGGTCAGTTGAACCAGAAGTATGCCATTACCGGCGGTGAGGCTGAAGAGCCTGCTGCTGAGAATGCCGAGGCTACTGAGAATGCTGAGGAGAAGACCGACAGTGTTGCTGCAGCTCCTGCCACAACTGACCTGGCTGCCAAGCTGGCTGCGGGCAAGAAGGATGACAAGGGAGCCGGCGCAAAGGCTATTGCCGCTGCCAAGAAGCAAAACCCGCTGTTCTCCATCTTCCAGCCCGTACCTCAGGGATTGTCTATCGTTGGTTATGCCAACGCTCGCGATACCGCAGAAGTCAACAAGATTATCTATTCTGATGTTGCCCGTCAGGTGCTGCCTGCTGAGTGCAAGCTGCGCTGGGGTGCTCAGCCAGAGGACTTCGGAGGTGAGAATACTAGAGGTGATATCTATGCCTTGTATGCCCTGAAGGTGACAGAGCCTAACGGACGTGCTCCGCTGGAGGGTGATGTGATTACCAATGCCAAGGACGAGTTCGACCAGATGGGACATCCTTCTGTATCGATGCAGATGAACTCTGACGGTGCCCGTCGCTGGAGCCAGATTACCAAGCAGAACATCGGCCGTGGCGTAGCCATCGTGCTCGACGATGCTGTATATAGCTCGCCTCGTATCCTCACACAGATTGACGGTGGTAACTCACAGATTACGGGTAACTTCACCATTGAGACTACTAAGGACTTGGCCAACACACTGAACTCTGGTAAGATGCCGGCTCCCACCCGTATTGTACAGGAAGAGGTGGTGGGTCCCTCACTTGGTGCTCAGTCTATTCGTCAGGGTGTGATCTCGTTCATCGTGGCTTTCGTGCTGCTGATGGTCTACATGATTATGCTGTATGGCTGGATCCCAGGTATCCTCGCTGATATCGCACTGCTGTTTAACCTCTTCTTCACACTGGGTATTCTGACATCGTTCCAGGCAGCACTGACCATGCCGGGTATTGCCGGTATCGTGCTGACGCTGGGTACTGCCGTGGATGCTAACGTGCTGATTTACGAGCGTATCAAGGAAGAGTTGAAGCGTGGCCTCTCGCTAAAGGAAGCCCTCAACAAGGGTTACTCCAATGCCTTCTCGGCCATCTTCGACTCGAACGTCACGTCTCTGATTACCGGTTTCATCCTGCTGTTCTTCGGTACAGGTCCTGTCAAGGGTTTCGCTACCACTTGGATTATCGGTATCTTCTGCTCGTTCTTCACCGCAGTGTTCCTGACCCGTCTGGTTTATGAGAATCGCCTGAAGAAGGATAAGTGGCTTGGTCTCACCTTCGTGACAGCTTATTCGAAGAACCTCATGCAGAATGCCAAGTACAACTTCATGGGTATGTACAAGAAGAGCTTTATCATCTGGGGTGCTGCTGCCGTGCTGTTCTGTGTGTCGTTCGCCGTTCGCGGACTCAGCCAGAGCATCGACTTCACCGGTGGTCGCAACTATGTGGTGACCCTCGATAAGGAAACCCCCGTTGAGCAGGTGCGTCAGGCACTGGCCGGTGCTTTCGTCAATACCGTCGGTGAGAATGCCGGCAAGGAAGCAAACACCAGCGTTATCGCCCTTGGTACCGATGGCAAGACCATCCGTGTCAGCACCAACTGGGATATCGAATCGAACAATCCGAATGTTGACGACGAGGCAGAGACTATTCTGTACAACGCTTTGAAGAAGGGTAGTTTCGTCAGCCAGGCAAAGGTCGAGGACTTCAAGAATCCTGACGTCCGCGAGGGTGGTTCTATCATCAGCTCGGCCAAGGTAGGTCCTGCTGTTGCTAAGGACATCACTTACGGTGCTATCGTCAGCGTTATTATTGCCCTTATCGCCATCTTCCTCTACATCCTCATCCGCTTCCGCAACGTGGCATACTCTACGGGTGCCACCATTGCGCTGGCTCTTGATGCATTGGTGGTGATAGGCTTCTACAGCGTACTGTGGGGCTGGGTTCCCATGTCGCTGGAGATTGATCAGGTGTTCATCGGTGCTATCCTGACGGTGATCGGTTACTCTATCAATGATAAGGTGGTGGTGTTCGACCGTATCCGTGAGAACTTCCAGCTCTATGGCAAGCGCGACCGTCAGACGCTGTTCAACGACTCGCTGAACCAGACGCTGGCCCGTACCATCAACACCTCTGTGACGACCCTGATTGTGCTGCTCTGTATCTTCATCCTCGGTGGTGACTCCATCCGCAGCTTCTCGTTCGCCATGATTCTCGGTGTGATTATCGGTACCCTTTCGTCGCTGTTCATCGCTGCTCCCGTGGCCTTCCTCGTTATGGGTCGCACCATCCGCGAGACAGACTCCGACGTAGTCAACGCATAAGGTTTACACCATATTATATATAAGCAGCCCGCTTCCGTTCAAGAAGCGGGCTGCTTAGTTGTTTTATAGATACACTAGATTTCCTGGAATATCTAGATATACTAGTAGAGATACTAGTTGAAATAATAGAGGAAGGCGGCGATGCCCTCAAGTGCGGGCTTGCGCTGTCCTTCTATCTCGATGACGAACTTGATTTCGGCCTTACAGATTCCACGCAGGTTCTGGATGTTGTGTAGCGTGGTAACCAGGCGCACACGGCTACCGGTGATAACGGGCTGGCCGAAGCGCATGTCGTTCATGCCATAGTTGACGAGCATCTTGATATTGTTTACCTCTATAATCTGGTCCCACATGTAGGGGAGCAACGAGAGCGTCAGGTAGCCGTGGGCGATGGTGCTCTTATACGGACTCTCCTCCTTGGCGCGCGCTACATCGACGTGTATCCACTGGTGGTCGAGCGTGGCATCTGCAAACAGATTGATGCGCTCCTGGTCTACCTGCAGCCACTCCGATTTTCCCAACTCTTCGCCCAGGTGGGCGGCAAACTCATCGTATGAGTTAATGACTAATTTTCCCATGATTTACTGTTTTTTTTCTTGTTTTGATGATTTTATGTTGCAAAGTTAGTCATTTTTCCCGAAAAATAACTAACTTTGCAGTCGAAAAGCGTTGCCCTGATAGTTAAATGGATATAACAAGGCTCTCCTAAAGCTTAGTTCCGAGTTCGATTCTCGGTCGGGGTACCAGGAAAATCTTCGGCTTTAGTTCTTGGTAAAGCCGAGTGTAAGGACACTGATGCGGATGCCTTCAACATGTTTGAGGGCATCCGCACATGCTATCAGGGTGGCACCAGTGGTGCATACGTCGTCGATGAGTAGTACGTGGCGGTTTTTCAGCAGCTTGTCATCGGCCAGGTGAAACATGTCGGCTACATTCTCTCTTCGTTCATAGCGGCTGAGTGCCGTCTGACTGTGTCGGAAATGCCTGCGCTTCAGTGCGTGGGTGACGATGGGCAGGTGGGTGATGTCACTGATACCACGTGCTATATGTTCACTCTGGTTATAGCCGCGCTGTCGCTTTCGTTTGCGAGAGAGTGGAACGGGCAGCAGGATGTCGATGCCGTCGAAGTAGGCGGCCAACTGCATATCGTTGGCCATGATGCGCCCCATATCCTCGCCGATGTCTGGGCGGTCGTTGTATTTCAGCTGATAGATGATCCGTGCAACCTCACTATGCGACTCGTAGAAGAAGAGGGCTGCAGCGCGTTCCACGGGTGTGAGATGCCAAAAGAGCTGTGCCATCGGGTTGTCGGTGGGTGTAAACTGGTAGGTGGTGCGCGGCAGATGCAGCAGACAGGGTGAGCAGAGCGTGCGCTCTGAGGGTGCCAGCCGTTGCCCGCAGATTTCACATTGGCGCGGCGAGATGAAGTCGAGGAGTTTAGTCCACCAGCTCATAGGATTTAGGGTTATTCCGGATGTTCCGGATGTTCTGGATCTTCCGGATTATCCGAATCTTCTATATTTAAGCACTGTCGGATGATGTCGAATGTGAAGCCGCGATTTAAGGCGAAGCGCATGAGTTTCTGGTTCCGTTCGTAGTCGGAAGCGGCCTTGACGGTCTTGCGTTTCTGGTGTAGCAGTGGGCGCAGCACGTTGAGGTATTCCTCATCGTCCACCTCGTTGAGCACCCGCTGTCGGATGTCATCGTCAATGCGTTTCTGCCACAGTGCCTGCTCCACCTTCCGGCGGCCCCATTTGTTGTAGCGCACCTTATCCTTGACGAAGGCACGGGCATAGCGCTCGTCATCGATATAACGCTCGCTGACCAGCCGCTGCATGATGCGTGCCTGGGCTTCGTCGGACAGTTCCCAGCGGCGCATCTTCTCCGTCATCTCATACTGGCAGTGCTCTCCCTGTGCACAGAGGGCAGCCAGCGTGAGGTAGGCATCGTTTTCAGTTTTCATTTTCTTACTTTTCTTTGTTATCGTTTATGCGCCCTCATCATTCTTCGTTTGCCGAATTGATCTTCTTTTGTTTCGATATCAGAGTATGACATCACGCTGAGCATTTCACGGAGGGAGTCGGCGTAGAGGGGGTTGATTTCAAAGTACAGCCAACCGCCGGGCTTTAGGGCTGTCAATGCATAGCGTGCGATGGAACGATAGAACAACAGTGGGTCGTTGTCGGGAACGAAGAGGGCGGTGTGCGGCTCGTATTCCAACACGTTGGATTCCATGTACGCGCGTTCCTTATTACATATATAGGGTGGATTGCTGACAATCAATGAGAAGTGAGGCGTGAGGAATGAGGAATGAGGGATGTTCAGGACATCTACTTGCTTAAACGACACGTTAACATCGGTACGTTTGGCATTCTCGGCTGCTACCCTCAATGCTTCGTCAGAGATGTCCCATGCCGTTACTTGGGCATCGGGCAACGCAGCCGCCAGCGTGATGGCGATACATCCCGACCCTGTGCCGATGTCGAGGACACAGGGGGACTGTCCCCCTGTGCTGTCATCGATGATCCATTGACAAAGCTCTGCCGTTTCAGGTCGAGGAATCAGCACGTGGTGGTTGACCAGAAAAGCCTGTCCGCAGAAGTCTGTCTGCCCTAAGATATATTGTACCGGTTCCTGCTGAAGCAGTCTTTCTGTAATTTCCTTCAGTTCTGCTTGGTGGTCTGCAGTTAATTGTGTATCTTTGCCGAGTAAAATGTCAGACAGGGAGAGTCCGTAGCGTATCTCGTACACCATTCGGGCGATGGCTTTTGCCTCGCCGTCACCATACACCTGTGCCAGTTGACGCCACATCTCGTTGTAAGTCATACTGCAAAGGTACGAAGAAAAATCAGAAATTAGAAATTAATAATTGAAAAATATATGGATACTGACAGGAAATATATGCAGCGTTGCTTGCAACTGGCCGCCAACGGCATACAAGGGGCACGTCCAAACCCGATGGTGGGTGCTGTAATCGTGGCCGACGGCAGGATTATCGGTGAAGGATATCATGTGCGCTGTGGCGAGGCGCATGCTGAGGTGAATGCCTTCAACAGCGTGCGTCCTGAGGATGAGCATCTGATAGGAGCGTCTACGATATACGTGTCGCTGGAACCTTGTTCACACTATGGCAAGACCCCGCCCTGTGCCGACCTCATCATCAGGAAGAAGGTGCATCGTGTGGTCGTTGGTTGCATCGACCCCTTTGCCGAGGTGCAGGGTAGGGGCATAGAGCGCATCCGCCAGGCTGGCATAGAGGTCACGGTGGGTGTGCTGGAGGAGGAGTGCCGCTGGCTGAACCGTCGTTTCTTCACTTATCACTCTAAGCACCGTCCGTATATTATATTAAAGTGGGCACAGACGGCCAATGGCTTTATCGACGACCACGGGCGAGCCTTGCAGATATCCAACGAGCAGACGCAGATGCTCAGTCATCAGCTGCGTGCCGAGGAGGATGCCATCCTTGTGGGCCATACCACCGAGGCCCGTGAGCATCCGCAATTGACGGTGCGCCACTGGCACGGTCCCAACCCCAAGCGTATCGTGCTGACGCATGGCCGTCCGTTGTCACAACTGATAGATGACCTCTACCAGCATGGCATCCAGTCGCTCATCGTCGAAGGAGGACTGCAGACGCACGAGGCCTTTATCCATGCAGGCCTTTGGGATGAGATTCGCGTTGAGACGGCTCCCCTGACGGTTGCCGACGGCACGCACGCCCCCCAGCTGCCAGCTAATGTGTCGCTACTGAGACAGACAGTATGTAACGGCCATACCGTTTGCCGGTATGTCGTAGAAAAAAAACAGTAATAGAGTAATAGTAGGGATTTACTTCCGTCCGAAGTCGGCAGGCACCTCTCCCCATTTTGTGGTTTCCCACTTGATGATGGGGTTACGCCACTGGTGCGTCTGCAGCCAGCGTTCGGCACGTAGGATGATCTGATGGAGCGGCTCCGTCTCAGGGGTGCGCTCCAGCTTGGTTTTACACTTTCGCTTGTTGACCCACAGGATGGCGTTGTACGAGTCAGAGTAGATGGCCTTGTCGTGCAGCCCCTGCTGTTGCATGAGAGCCAGTGCATGGACGATAGCCAGGAATTCACCGATATTGTTTGTGCCCTTCATGGGACCGAAGTGGAACACGCGGTAGCCTGTCTGCAGGTCGATGGCCTGATACTCCATCGGACCGGGATTGCCTGAACAGGCAGCATCCACTGCCCATGCGTCGGCCCTTACCTCAGGGGGCAGGGGCAGCACCGTGTCGTTGCGGTATGTCGGTGGATTCTGTAGCGTCATTTTTATTTTCTCTCTCTCGTTGAGCCGTCTTATTCTGCTGTCACGCGATGGAACTGTTGCAGCAGCCATGCTTTCTGTTCGGCAATCGTCATGTTTGAATTGTCGAGCAGGATGGCATCGTCGGCCCGTCGCAGCGGCGATACCTCACGGTGGGAGTCGATGTAGTCGCGCTCCTCTACGTTCTTGAGGATGTCGGCATAGTCGGCAGGCATGCCTTTGGCCTGCAGCTCGTCGTAGCGTCGGCGTGCGCGCACCTCTGCTGATGCGGTGACGAATATCTTCAGCTCGGCATCAGGGAAGACTACCGTACCGATGTCGCGGCCGTCCATGACCACCCCCTTGTCGCGCCCCATCGCCTGCTGCTGGGCCACCATTGCCTCACGGACAAAGCCCAGGGTGGCTATGGGACTGACGTGACTCGATACCTCCATCGTGCGGATGTCGTTCTCCACCAGTTCGCCGTTCAGGTAGGTGTCGGGGCATCCGGCCTCTGTGTTGAAACGGAAGGAGATATGGATGTCACCCAACTGTCGGCGCAGGGCTTCCTGGTCGATGCCGTCGGCAAGGAACATGCCGTGGCGCAGGGCATAGAGTGTGACACAACGGTACATGGCACCCGTGTCTACATAGACGTAGCCCACTTCGCGAGCCAAGTCCTTGGCCATTGTGCTCTTTCCGCACGACGAATGGCCGTCGATGGCGATGGTAATCTTTTTCATATCCTGATTGGCAGATTTTACGGACTTTCTAATATTATAAGGAATAGGTGGCGTTGACGAGTATCGAATAAGACGATACGTGGTACTTGGCGTAGGCGGCCTGAATCTTGAAACGTTGCAGCTGCAGGCCGGCACCGAAGGAGATGCCTGCACCGTGGTTGCTCTGTTCGTCGCCTGCGGAAATCTTCATCTCGCTGGACCGTCGGAAGTTATAGCCCGCAGCGATGTAGATGCCATAGCCCAACAGCAGGTCGGCACCCACGGCAAAGTGGCGAATGAAGGGATCGTCCCAGTGGGTGAGTCGCGACATGGTGATTGACAGTCGCAGCGGCGAGCCGATGAGGCGTTTGGCGACACCTAACTGCAGGTCGATGGGGATGCGCTCGAACTCGTCGTTGTAGGCCTTGATTTGTCCACCCAGATTCTTGGCAACGGCCGACAGCGACCACTGCCGGTCAGGGTCATAGTAGTTGATGCCCAGGTCGACGGCCATCGCCATCGAGTTGTAGCTGCCGATGTAAGAGGTGATGAAGCGTGCTGTGATACCACCGCTGATACGATTGGTGAGCATGTAGGCAAAGGTGCCTGTCAGCGCAATGTCCTTGGCCGAGAAGCTACCCATCTGTTCGTTGTTCACCGTAGTCTCCTTCATCGAGCCGTAGTCCATATACTGCGCACTGGCTCCCCAGGTGGCGCGCTGCTTCACGGTCTTCACAAACGATGCGGAGGCCATCTTGGCCCCTTCCATATACGTCATGAAGTTGAGGTTGATACTCTTGTCGCTGATGTTGTTGATGAGTGCAGGGTTATGGAAGACGACGGAGGGGTCATCGTCAGAAAGGGTGATGTTGTCGCCGCCGAGGGCTGCCGCATGGGCACTGACAGGCAACCGCAGGAAACTGTATACTTCCTTGCTCTCCTGTGCCTGTACGGTGATGCCCAACAGGGCGGCTATGAGGATAAAAAATGCTCTCTTCATCTTGTGAATTATCTAAATACGGTGCAAAGATACTAATTAATTCTTAATTCTTAATTCTTAATTCTTAATTTATTTGTACCTTTGCACCTAAATAACGCGACATTCCTGTTTTTATTGCCACAAAATGGAACAAAAGAAGACTCAGCAGGCTGATATGGAACGGCAGCGAACGACGGGTTTCCTGCTCGGACTGGTCTGTGTCCTTGCCTTGTTGTATGTGGCTCTGGAGTGGAACACGGCAGCAGGCAGCAGTGATGTCGACTTGGTTGACCTGGACGAGCTGATGCATGAGAGCGAACTGGTGCCTATGTCGAACGAAGAGACCGTGACACAACTCGTCGAGCAGAAGCCGGAGGCGAAGTCGGAGGAGCTGCACATCGTCGATGATGCCGTAGAACTGACCGACCCTGACGAGCAGGTGGCTGGCGAGGGCGACGATGAGGCACTGCTGCAGGAGTTGCAGGAACAGGAGAACATCGACAAGCCACTGGCTTCGCTGGATGTCGACCCTGCCAATCCGCTGAACTTCCATGTTGTCGAGGACTTGCCGCAGTATCCCGGCGGTGCTGTGGAGTTCATGAAGTGGCTGACCAAGACCCTGCGCTATCCGCAGCAGGCTCGCGACCGTAAGTTGCAGGGCAAGGTGGTGGCAGTGTTCTATATCGAGCGCGACGGCTCGGTGACGGGTATCAACATCACCAAGTCGCTGTCGCCAGAGTGCGACCGTGAGGCACTGCGAGTGCTCCGTATGATGCCCAACTGGAAACCGGGTATCCAGAACGACCAACCCTGCCGCACAAAGGTGTGTATCCCCATCGTATTTAAATTGTAGACAAGCAATCAACAATCAACAATAATAATTATGCTATTATCCTCCAACGACATCCTGCAGCTGGTCAACGACTGTCTCGACCACCTGCCATACAAGCGACAGCCGGCCTCTCTCTACGAACCGGTGCAGTACGTTCTCTCACTCGGCGGCAAGCGAATCCGCCCTGTGCTCATGCTGATGGGCTATAACCTCTGGCGCGAGCAGCCTGCCGACATTCTCATGCCGGCGATGGGCATCGAGACCTACCATAACTATACATTGTTGCACGATGACCTGATGGACAATGCCGACGTGCGCCGCGGACATGCCACCGTACACCGCCGCTGGGATGCTAACAAGGCCATCCTCTCTGGCGACTCGATGCTGGTGCTGGCCTACCAGCGTATGCAGCAGGTGCCTGCCGAGAAGATGCCTGCCGTAATCGACCTCTTCACGGAAACGGCATTGGAGATTGGCGAGGGACAGGAGTACGACATGGCCTTTGAGACGCGCAACGACGTGACGGAGGAGGAGTACATCGAGATGATACGCCTGAAGACATCGGTGCTGCTGGCCTGCGCCCTGAAGATTGGTGCCTTGCTGGCCGATGCCCCACAGCGTGATGCCGACCTGCTCTATACCTTTGGCGAGCAGGTGGGGCTGGCCTTCCAGCTGCAAGACGACCTGCTCGATGTCTATGGCGACCCTGCGGTGTTCGGCAAGGCCATCGGTGGCGATATCACGTCGAACAAGAAGACCTATATGCTCATCAATGCCGTCAACCGTGCCAATGCTGCCCAGCGGCAGGAACTGGAACGCTGGATTGCCGCCAAGGACTTCAACCGTCAGGAGAAGGTGGCTGCCGTCACCCGTCTGTATGACGAGATAGGCATCCGTCAGCTCTGTGAGGAGAAAATCAACCACTATTTCGAGCTGGCGCGCCAGACGCTGGCCGAAGTCCATGTGGACGAAGAGCGCAAGCAGGCACTTAAGGTCTATATGGACGAACTCCTCCATCGCAACAAGTAAATTATCATTTCTCATTTCTCATTTTGAAATTCATCGATACCCATTGCCACCTGGAAGGTGAGGAATTCCATGCCGACCGCGATGCTGTAGTGCAGCGTGCCCGTGAGGCAGGCTGCCAGCGCATCTTCCTGCCCGCCATCGACCTCAAGTCGTGCCATACGGTGCTTGATGTCTGTCGCCGTTACCCAGGTTTCTGCCACCCCATGCTGGGCTTGCATCCAGAGGAGGTACGCAGCGACTGGTGCGACCAGCTCGCCGCCATCAAGGATATCATAATGCTCAATGTTCAACGTTCAATGTTAAATGTTATTGCCATCGGCGAGGTAGGGCTTGACTTCTATTGGAGCCGTGAGTTCGAGCAGCAGCAGCTGGAGGCCTTCGAAGAGCAGGTGCGCTGGTCGGTCGAGACGCGCCTGCCGCTGATGATACATTGCCGCAAGGCACAAAACGAACTGGTAACCATATTAAAGAGGTATGCGAAGGACTTGCCGGGTGGCGTGTTCCATTGTTTTACCGGCAACGAGCAGGAGGCGCGCCAACTGTTGGAGTTCGACGGTTTCGTGCTGGGCATCGGTGGTGTGCTGACGTTCAAGAAGTCCCACCTGCCTGAGGTACTGCCGGCCTGTGTTCCCCTGGAGCGTATCGTATTGGAGACCGATGCCCCCTATATGGCTCCCGTTCCCATGCGCGGCCAGCGCAACGAGTCGGCTTTCGTGCAGCATGTCATCCTTCGCTTGGCAGAGGCGTATGGCGTTGCCGAGGAGGTGGTTTGCGCCACAACCAACCGTACCGTTCGCAAGATTTTTTCGATAGAATAGAATTTTTTTAATATTTAATTTTTCATTTTTAATTTTTCTTCGTACCTTTGCACCCGCAAATCGTTGAGGAGAGGTGCTCGAGTGGTTGAAGAGGCACGCCTGGAAAGCGTGTAACCGGCAAAACTGGTTCGCAGGTTCGAATCCTGTTCTCTCCGCTAAGCGATAGAATAGGATTCAAAGCTTTTGAGGCAAAAGCGAATCCTGTTCTCCCTCTACTAATTTAACTGCAACAATCCACCCTCACTATCACGATTTTAGTAGAGGCAAAGTAGAAGCAAAGTAGAAGGAAAGTAGAGGGAAAGTAGAGGAAAAAATTTCCCTAACCTACATGTTTCCAGGCCGTTATCGTAATTTTAGTAGAAGCGAAGCAAACTGAGAATTAGGCTACTTTTAGGCTACTTTACATCATATTCCAAGCAAGTCCAGTAGTAGCCGCCTGTCTCCATACGAACAAATAGAGCCAGCCTCCCGGTAGATTTGGGGGTGATGGTCATGGTATAGATGCCATTGCTGGTATTCCAGTTTTTATACCAAGTGTTGTTGTTCACTATGACCCATTCAACACCGCACTCCGGAAGAAACTGGAAGGTGTAGCTCTTGCCACGGCTTAGATGCTTATTCATCGGCACGGATACAATCTTCAGCCGTTGGCCTTTGTCACGATACAGGATTGGGAGTTCTTTGATTTTGTCTTGTCTGATTTGCCTCAGCATTTCATGCCCGTCAATACCAGCTTGTTCCCAGACTTCTGCATTCAGGTTCGCGACATCCTTGGCATCCGGAACGCACAAAGGATGTACCTTTTCTACCATTGCCCAGTCGGTAGGAGTGGGTTCCTCAACAGCATACTCCAACAGGAAATTCCAATAGTCAGGCACTGTTGGGTCTTTCATCCCGAAGTTTACGGCATCCGTTGCTCTCGGCATGAAGTCGACCGAGTATACATCATTACCTTCGTTCTTCCATTCTCTTTCTTTGCAGGTGACCATCCCATTCGAGATGGCTATTTCCCTGCTGGCCTTCTTCTTCTTGATGCGGAAAGTATAGGTGCGTCCTATCTTCAGTGACTGGCACATGGGGATATCGATGATTTCGAAGTCGCCCTCGCCACGGTTGAAGAATTTGGGAAGCGTAACGTTGTTGTGGCGTATCATCTGGTAGATGTCATGGACTTTTACTCCGTACTCCACCCATAGTGGATTGGCCACCTGCATGGCCCGGAATTCCTCGAAGGTGACAGGATGGTCGATCATCTGGTAAACTTCATTGTCTGGATAGTGGGTAAGAATGAGCCATTCTGGCTGGACATTGAACCAATGCCAATAGTCTTTGTTGCGTATGAAGCGATGGTCTTTCAGAGTGCCAGCCCCCCAGGTGGGGTCTAAAAAGATGCCATGCCTCTCCCGTGTATAGGCAAACAGCCACGAATGGCCGGAGCCAGAGACAAAACCTTCTTGGTTCTTGGAGTATCCTCCCACAATTTCCACCCTGATTCCCTCTGCATTGGCCAGGTGGCAGAAGAGTTCGCAATAAGCCTGACACACTCCTTTCCTGTATTTGATGCAGCTGTCGGCTTTGTAGATGTCGTAGGAGGTGTCGTAGTCGATATTGTCGCAAACCCAGTAGTAGATGGCTTTTATGCGCTGATAGTCGGAGGTGCATCCTGCTGTTATCTCCTTGGCCAGCGGGGCGTAGTCATAGCTACTGGAAAAGAGGCGCATGCTCTTGTCTTCGGTATACTCCTTGTAGTAGTCCTCAAACACCTCTTCATCTGGTGGAGTTGCACAAATTGCGCACCAAGGGCCTGTTGCAATACATAACAGGGCGAAGATGAAGGCTTTGGATAGAGGCATGTAAAGAGAATGGTGTTTTTTCCCTTATTCGGTGCTTCTGCCCTTGATCAGGTAGGTACACAGGAAACCGACGAGGAAGATGGCTGTGGTGCCCAACACGATGGCGAGGTAGGGGTGCAGGTGCAGGCCTGGCAGGTTCCACATCTCGGCCATTGATATCCAGCCGATGACCAGCACTCCGCAGATGCAGCCTAAGAGTGCTGCCAGGCGGTTGATTTTCTGTGGAATGCAGCCCAGGAGGAAGAGTCCCAGCATGCCGCCTGAGAAGATGCTCGACAGCGTCCACCACGCATCGATGATGCTCTCTACGCTCAGCATGGCGATGGCCACGCAGGCTCCCAGAATGCCCACGGCAAAGCTGCTGAGGCGCACGATGGCCAGCTCCTTGCGGCGTTCGCCCTCAGTAGGCTCAAGAGAAGCGTCGCCTTTATGCACAGCGGAACCGACCCTATTGTGTGCTTTTCTGAAGAAGGGGCGTATGTAGTCGGTGAGAATGATGGTGGCGGCAGAGGTGACTGAGGTGGATACGGTGCTCATGCCTGCCGCGAAGATGGAGGCGATAAGGATGCCGCGCACTCCGATGGGCAGTCCGTTGACGATGAAGTAGGGGAACACGTAGTCGGGTTTCTGGGCAATCTCCGTCGGAAGGGGAGCCACTCCGGCCTGGTAGTAGCTGTAGAGTGCCGAGCCAATGAGGAAGAAGAGTGCCGAGACGGGTATGAAGAGGTAACCGCCGAAGAGCGCCGAGAACTTGGCGTCCTTGTCGGTCTTGGCAGCATGGTAGCGCTGCACGTAGTTCTGGTCGATGCCGTAGTTCTGCAGGTTGATGAACACACCGTAGATGAGGCATACCCAGAAGGTCGAGGTGGTCAGGTCGCTGGTGAAGGCTCCCAGCGAGAATTTGTTACCCTCTGGCGAGTGGATGGCCAGGTCGAAGGTCTGCAGGGGGCCTTCGGGCATGGAGAACATCAGGATGGCCAGGCACAGCACGGCACCTCCTATGAGAATAATGCCCTGGATGGCATCTGCCCAGATGACGGCCTTCAGGCCGCCCATCATGGAGTAGATGATGATGCCTATCGACGTGAGGATGATGACGGCATGCATGTTCCAGCCCATGAGGATATACATGGGTACGGCCAGCAGATAGAGTATCGACCCCATGCGGGCTATCTGCGTCAGCAGGTAGCATGCCGAGGCGTACAGGCGTGCCCATGCACCGAATTTCTCTTCCAGGAAGGTATAGGCAGAAACAGAGCCGCTATGTCTGTAGAACGGTACGAAATACTTGGCGGCAAAATAGCTGGCTATGGGTATCGACAGCGAGAACACGAAGGCGTTCCAGTTGGAGGCAAATGCCTTGCCGGGATAGCCGATGTACGAGATGCTCGACACGTAGGTGGCGAATATCGACATGCCTACCACCCAGCCGGGAATGGAATGGCCTGCCGAGGTGAACTCATCGGCGCTGGAGCCTTTCTTGAAGAACGAACAGCCGAACACCACCACGCCCAGCGTGAAGACTATAAATACGATGAAATCTATAACGTGCATTGCTAATTACTAATTCAAATGATCAGTTTTCCGTTCTCAATGGGCAGTGCATCGAGGGCCTGACGGATTTTTTCGCGTTCGGGAGCCTCGAACTTGTAGAACGGCGAGGCTACGAAATCATCGTTGATGATGCCCAGCAGGGAGAGGGCGCACTTCAGCCCCTTCAGATAGCTGCTGCCATGCTTGCCAACGGTATAGATGCTGGTTGAAATCTGCATGATGAGCTGCTGTAGGTCGAGCACGCGGTTGATGTCACGGGCCGAGGCAGCATCATACATGGCCACGTAGAGTTCTGGGAACATGTTGGCACCACCGTTGATGCCGCCCTGCGCACCCAGCAGCACGCACTCGCTCGTAATCTCCTCAGGGCCTACCAGCATGGCGAAGTCCTTGCGGTGCTGCATCTTGTACATCACGCTCTGGAAGTAGACGGCATTGGCACTGGAGTCCTTGAAGCCCACCACCTGCTCCAGCTCGGCAATGCGACGAACGGTGTCAGGGGCGAAGCTCACCTTCACGTGCGAGGGCATATTATAAAGGAATACGGGCAGTGGCAACTGCGGCACCAGCTCCTCGTAGAACTGTGCCAGTTCCGGCTGGCCAGTGGCGAAGTAATAGGGGGGAGCCGACACTACGCCGTCGGCACCATAGTCAGCAGCCTTCTTGGCCAGCCGCACGCTCTCCTCGATAGAGGTGTCGGTGATGCAGGCCAGCAGAGGCAGACGGCCGCGATTGATGCGGCACGACTCCTTGATCATCTGCTTGCGCACGTCGTAGGAGAGGCTTTGCTCCTCGCCTGTGGTTCCTAATACAAAGAGTCCGTGTACACCACCCTCGATAAGGTGTTCGATGAGTCGCTCCAAACTCTCTATGTCCAGCGTCTCGTTATCTTTCAATGGGGTTACCAGCGGTGGAATAATACCGCTCAATGGGGTTTTGAAATTTGGTTTCATAAGTATGCGTCTTTTTTCAAAAAGACGTTCACCCTACCTCTTTGTCATCTTTTTGGGATAAAAATTGAATGTGATTGTTCATTTTATCAGATTCTTTTCGTATTTTTGCACCCAAAGTGATAAGACACCTAATTTGATTCAAACTATGAGAAAAATGAAACAATGGATGATAATTGCCATCCTGAGCCCTGTAGCCCTGTTGATCTCATGCACAGACAACGTCGACAATCCAGGTTCTTCCACCCGTCCCGCCAGTGAGACACCAGCCCAGATAGCATTCTGGGAAAAGTTCAAGCAGTGGCAGACAGACAGCTGCTCCGTGGGCGACGACTTCTTCATGCACATGACGGGCAAGTTCTGGTGGAACCCAACGACCATCTATCCTGACGGTCTGATGCCTTATGCTGCGTCGGAGATGTTTGGAAAGACCGTTACGCTGACGGATGACACAGGCGATCCTGACCTGAAGACCATTCAGGAAGTGGTGAAAGCCTCAACGCCTGAGAAAGAGCCCACAGAAGCCCAGCTGAACGAGATGGTGAACGCCCGCCTGAACGAGATCTGGCAGAACGCTACCACGATGGAACAGGCTATGGAGGCCTTGGGGCGCGCTACGGCACTGGGCTATAGCAACTGTCTGGAACCTGTCATCAAAATCGTTGACGGTAAGCCTACATTTGCGATGGATACGCCTTTCCCCCGCTATTATGATGCATCAAGCCTGGCACCACTCTATACTAAGGTGCAACTTCAGGAGCGCCAAGCCTATCGTGGAGGACAGCCGATGCGCAGAGCTGCTGGACAGATGGATGCCAACAAGGCCGCATTCATCAAGGGTATGAATCTGGGCGTTACAGCCGATGAAGTGGTCTGGGAGACATGGGCCAACAACAACTATGCTGAGCTCATGAAACCCATGCTTGCTCCCGACTCCGTCAAGAAGTTTATCAGGAAGATGATTGCGACATACGATGGATTGCTGATTTCTGACGAATTGCTGCAAACATATGCCAATACGGATTATACCAGCTTAACGGGAAAGACCGTTAAACTTCCCCTTCCGAGATATAAGCTGAACAGTTACATCAGAACCTATATGGGGCAAATCTATCGCATGCGCGCCTTTAATAGGAAATATGTAACGGCAGACATGAAGAAGAAGTATGCCGGATGGTGTGAAGACTTCCGACTGGCTTTCCAGAAACGACTGGAGAAGAACCAATGGCTCTCGGAGACGACACGTGCCAATGCGCTGGACAAGCTGAAGCTCATGGAATTCTACGTGGCTGCCGAACCTGACGTCATCCCCGAAGTGGCTGCGCCTACCGTGAAGGAGGGTGACCTCATCTCGCTGGTGCGCCAGATGCGCGACCGTCGTATCAACACCTACCGATGGATGATAGGCCGCAGCAGACGTGAAGTGCTGATGCTCATCTCCTACTGCCAGGATCTCTATGACTACTTGGTAGACAATGCTTCCTATTCGCCGTCAACCAATGATGTAACCATCAATCCGTCGAATTTGTTGCCTCCATATATCGACCCCAAAGACGAGGAGCCGCTCACATTGGTTTCGCTCGGAAGCTCTATCGGTCATGAGCTGACGCACGGATTCGACAGCTCTGGACGCGACTACGACAAATATGGAGCGAAGAAAGACTGGTGGGCACCTGCCGATACTGCTAAGTTTGTGCAGTTTGCCAATCAGCTCGTCGACAATTACAGTCAGCTGCTGATGATGCCTTGGGCCAGCAAGACCTTATATTGCAACGGAAAGTATACGCTGGCCGAGAATATTGCCGACATTGGTGGATGCTGTCTCGGACTCGACCTGTTGCTCGCCAGACATCCTGACGCCACTCTTGAGCAAATCAAGCAGCTCACCAAGCGCTACTTCCAGGCATGGGCTATCGTATGGAGTAGAAGCTATGACTTGGAATCTGCGGAAACTGCCTATTACAACGACTCTCACTCGCAAAGCCGAGAGCGCGTGAATGGTGTGTTGCGTAACATCAATGCGTGGTACAATGCTTACGACATCACGAAGGGCACACTCTATCTGGAGCCTTCGAAGCGCATAGCCATCTGGTAAAATGAATTCCTAATTCCTGATTTTCATCAGCAGCATGCCGATGGCAATCCAGATGATTTCACGCACGCGGCAGATGATGCTGACGAAGATGCCCAGTGCCGGCGACAAGCCTAAAGCAGCAATGGACAGCACGAAACCGCCTTCCTGGACCCCCAGTTGCATGGGCAGAAAACCAATGAGATTGGCAAACAACGTGGTGAACGACACTATCAGGATGCTGTGCAGATAGGTGACGGCCAGGCCTGACAAGCCGCCGCCGTTGTCGATGCCGAAGAGCAGCAGCATGAACAGCACTTCAGAACTCTGCACCACACGCGAGAGGTACTCGTAGAACAGGCTGGAGTAGAAGGCTCCACGGTCCTGACCGTAGAGGGCGGCTATCTGACGGTCGATGTTGGCAATGGCCTCGCTGTGGCGCGCCCAGAAACGGAGCGTCCAGCGCTTCAGGCCGGGCAGATGACTGACGACGCCCAGCACATACTTCACCAGGCCGTTCTTGTAGCCTCGTGAGAAGAGGTAGAAGAAGAACAGGCAGAACACGACGATGATGCCCAGCGTGGTGCCGATAACGGGTGTGATGGGCAGGTCGCCGACAGCAGCCAGTGCCAGGTAGATGAAGATGCTGATGAACCAGAACCAGAAATGGGCGAAGAAGTGCATCATGGCATAGAGAATGACGCTTGAGGTGGCATGCTCGTTGTCGATGTCCTTCGACAGCTCCATGATGCGATAGGGTTCGCCACCTAAGCCACCCACAGGTGTGGCATAGTTCAATGCGTAGCCTGTAACCGTGAGACGGTAGATACGCCAGAAGAACTTACGACTGGACAATTGGCGATTTACAAATTCCTCTTCGCCGAGGTTCCCTTTGATCATCGCCCGCCAAGCCAGTGCGTTGAGCCCGTACACCAGTATCCATACGCCGATGATGGGGATGAGCCAATAGCCGGCATGACACAGGTGCTGCCACAACTCGATGAAGCTGACATCGAACGTGAACAGCATCACCACTACGGCTGCACAGCCGAGCAGGAAGAACAGGTTGTTCAGGCGTTGTTTAGTCCATTGCATAGCTTCTTGCAAAATGCCTCATGGCGGCAGTTGATATACTTGGTGAGCAGTCCCATGACGATGATCTCAAACAGAAAAAACTCTAAGGGCACGTCTAACAGACAGAACAGGAACAGCCACATACTGCGGAAGTTGAAGGTCAGCAGGCCGTTCCACTTGATTAGGGGCAGTGAGTAGTCGTGAAACTGATTGCGCACCTGCTGCGGTATCTGGTCGGCAGTGCCGTAGCGCTGATGCAGCAAGTCTAGCAGCCGCTGCAGCTGTGGGGTGGCGGCTTCCTGCTTCTGGGTGTAGCCCACGTATGACTTCTGGAAGGTACGCTCTATCCACGGTGTGTCGGCTGTCATACCGTTGAGGATGGCCTGCTGTTGGCGCGAGTTGTCGAGTTCACTACCTTTCTCACCTTTCAGGAAATACAGATGTACCTGGATGTAGTAGTCGGCCAGCCGCTGCTGTCCAGAGATGCCTGCAAAGCCCGATATCACCGCAGCCACCAAGACGACGGCGGTGGCGATGAGCACGTTCTGCGACGTGTCGTCCAATCCCAGCCAGCCGAATTCAAGATCATGATGCAAGTAGAAACGGTATACCAAGGCCAGATAGATGGGGATAAACCATGTGAAGCCTGCCATACCATCGAGTATGCGCCCCAGACGGCTCTTCTTGCCCGTCATACGTGCCAGCTGGCCATCCGTACAGTCCAGGACATCGGCCAGGCAGAGCAGGAGGATAGCCACGATGTTGAACAGCAGCCCCTGAACTCCTTCGTAGTAGTAGCTGCCGTGGGCAAACCACAGACAACTGCCTGCCCCGATAATCATCGACAGAATGGTCACCGTGTTAGGATGGATGCCCAGTCGGGCAAACAGCAATGCCCAGAGGTAGCTGAAGGGACGTACCACATGGTAGTCGAGCCAGTCTTCTGTCTCGGCAGACTTCAGCGTTTGGGAAACTTTCTCGTTCATTCTTGTCTTTCTTTCGTCGCAATTTGCCTGCAAAGGTACAAATTATTTTCTTTTCCACCCCTCCTCCGACAGGAAATATTGCATAAAAAAAGCCAGATGGTGCGGAAATCGGAAGAAATGTTGTATCTTTGCAGCCAGAAGGTATCAATGCCTGGCACTCTCATGCAGGGAACAACAATAAGCAGCGTATGGCGCAGGATGAAATAACAATCAAGACGCTCTCGGATACCGACAGGATTTCTGTGGGCTATTCCGATGACGATATTGTCATTATCGACAATATCAAGACGCTGGTCGAACCCAGCTCGGCACGTCTGAAGATGAACCTCATTGCCATCTGTACGAATGGCAAGGTGCAGGTCCGGCTCAACGATATACCCATGATTCTGGGGGCCAACCAGTTGCTGATATGTCCGCCGAATGGGGTGTTCAGCGACTTTATGGTCAGTCCCGACTTCGAATTCAAGGCTTTGTTTATCACCAACCGCATGCTGCAGAGCTTTCTGCGCGAGAAGATGAGTGTGTGGATGGAGACGATGTATGTACACAAGACACATGTCATCAGCTTGGACGGGCAGGATACAGACTTCTACGACCACTTCTACGAGATGCTGCGGCTGTGCGTCAAGGCTCCAAAGGAGAATCCCTTCCGCGTGGAGATGGTGCAGTCGCTGTTGCGCACCGCATTCCTGGGATTGTGCGGCATGTTGCACCAGATGCTGCCCACCGTCGGGCAGAACATGGGCAGACAGGGTGACGGACTGTTTCAGCGTTTTCTTACCGTGCTGGGCAACAGCAAGGTGAAGCATCGCACCGTGGAGTCGTATGCCTCGGAGCTGTGTATCTCGCCCAAATATCTCACCGTAGTATGCAAGAAGAATTCAGGAAGGACAGCCAACGACTGGATTACGGAGCATGTGATGGAAGACATCCGCTATTACCTGCGGCAGACAGACTTGAGTATCAAGCAGGTGTGCGACCAGATGGGATTCCCTAACGCATCATTCTTCGGAAAATATGTCAAGGAACATTTCGGCATGACACCTGTACAGTTCAGAAGGAATTGACATCTTGCTCCTCAAAATGGTGCAGCCCCTCGCCGACACTCTCTGCATAACCGGAATAGGGAAGATAGATGTCGGCAAAGCCTCCCTTGGGAATGTCGACATCAAGATAGAAGGTGGCATTCTCCAACTTCCAAGATACGCTGACAGTGCCAAAAGCACTTTCCGTGCTGCCCTTGCACCAGGTGATGTCGCCAACGGGATGGGGTACAATCTCGATGAGGTCGCCCTGACGCTGAATACCCAGCAAGTCGGGAATCAGCAGGTTCTCGATATGCCCCATCATAAAGTGGTTCATAGAGGCTCCGTGCTCTGGATTCCACTGCTCGGTGAGCGTGGTCATACCTTTCTTTATCTGGAAACCATAGCCGGGTACGTCATCGTGGTTCAGCATCTTGTAAAGCAGTTCGCGTTGTTCGTTCTGGACAAGGGTGTAGAACAGGTAGCGGTTGCCAACATCGCCCGTGGTGAGGCGGTCCCCGTGGGCATGGATGTCTTTGACAAGGTTGTCAAGAACGGCCTGATAGTCTTCTTCGGGTACGAGTCTCAGGTATAGGGGCAGGGCCAGCGAACATTGCGAGCCGGTGCCATAGCTCTTCTTGCTGCTGTCATAGAAAGCACGGTTGAAGGCTTTGCGGATATGGGTGGCAAGGGTGTTGAAATAGTCAGCATCCTCTTTGTGTCCCAGATGCTTGGCCATGACGTAGAGGTAGCATGCCCACTGGTAGTAATGGGCGGTAGACACGAGTGGCATGGGAGTGTTTTGTGAAAAACCCGCACGTCCGGGACCATAGTCATACCAGTCGCCCAGCCCCATTTTCAGGATATAGGAAGAGTCCTGCGTGGCAAGATAGTCCATGTAGCGTTTCATCGGCTCGTAGTGGCGGCGTGCCAGCGACAGGTCGCCATAGTGCTGCCAGTAGAGCATGGGCAGGGCAATGATGGCACCACCCCATTCTGGCGACTCTTGGAAGGGACCTGCCCATGAACCGGTAAAGATGGTGTATTCGGGAGCTATCTCTGGCATGGAGCCGTCTTCATGCTGGGTATCGACAATGTTCTGCATGGTCTGCTCAATCATACTGCGGCAGTCGTAGTTGTAGACGAGGCCCTCGCCGTTCAGCCAGTCTTGTTCCAGCCATCCTAACTTTTCACGGGCAGGACAGTCGGTCCATACGGCCTGCCAATTGCTGCGGACAGCACGGTCGATAAGACGGTGGGTCTGGTTGATAAGTGGATTGGAACACTCAAAGGTACCTGTACGTTTGGCACTGTTGTAGATAAAGCACGACTCGACTTTTTTCAGCACGTCTATGTCGCCTTCTATCTGTAAGTAGCGGAAACTATAGTACGAGAAGCGGGGATGCCACGTCTCGGTCTCTTGGCTGCCTTTTAATATATAGGTGTAGTAGTGTGGCCGTCCTGTCTGTTTCTGATTGACCAGTCCTTCGGCAGTTAATGTCTCTCCAGGAGTCAGTTTCAGGTGCTGGCCGGAATTGCCACAAACTGTAATCTCAGGATAACCAGCCAGATTCTGCCCCATGTCGAGAACGAGGAGGGTGTCGCCTTGTCGCTCCAGCTCCTGCCTTACCGGGTAGCGCTCCATGATTTTCACTGGTTCGGCAATCTGTAGGCGGAGTGTACCGCGTGGTGCCGTTTGAATGACTGCCGGCTTCCATACCTCCTCTCCTTGGGAGAGACCTGCGGAAATCTCCATCCTGGCATCATAGTCTTCTCCGCCATAGATGCTGTTGTATGTGACGGGTGAGAATGTCCACTGCCATTGCTCGTCAGAAAGCAGTCGTTCCCGACTGTCATCGGTGTAAGTGACGTAAAGGAAGAAAAGCAGGGTGGGAGGACCGAAGGAGACTTTCAGTTTATGATAACGGCCGCCCTGTTCGTTGAAGAAACCGTTGCCGAGTAGTACGCGGAATTCGTTGTCGTCTTGGGTCAGGTATTCTGTCACGTCGTATTCATTAAAGAAAACGGTCTTGTCATAGTCGCTCCATAAAGGGGCAAACTCTGACTCTCCCACCTTACGGCCATTGATGGTGAGTTCGTAGAAACCAAGACCGGCAATACGAAGAAAAGCGTGTCTCACAGGACGCAAAGGCTTGAAGCTGCGGCGTAAGAAGATGCTGCGGCGTGACAACGTGTCGGCCTGTGCCCAGAGGGTCTTTGACTCCTTCAACAGGGAGCCTTGGAAAAGACGCCCCTCCGGAAGACGGGCATCCTCTTTCGTGATGGCTCCTATCCATTTGGCTCCACCGAAGTAATCGTCGGCCATTGCCTGGAATGACACGACGGATAGGAACAGCAGAATGGCTATCTTCTTCATAGAACGTTGGGTATCAGTAGTTTGCCAAGGCTGTCGCGCTGCCCTTTCTGCTGTCCGTCAACAAAGATGCGCAGACCTTTTCCGACATGATAGCGCGAACCGTCCTTGTCCCAAAGAATGGTGATGTTGTGACCATGATACAGCACGTTGTCCAGACAGAAGTAGTCCCATTTGTTTTTGGGGAGTAATGGATTTACCTCGATGGCTTGGTCGGCACGGGGGCGCAGGCCGCAGAGACCAGTGATGACAAGATCGTTCCACGTAGAGTGGTTGTAATAGCGACTGCGCTCCTGGTCGCCCTTCAGCCAGTAGCCGGTGGTTTCGTCGAGGTATTCACCGATGTAGGGCTTGCCTCGCATGTGCTGGCTCTGCATGTATTTCTCCATTTCAGCGAAAAACAAGGAGTCAGGAGTTGGAAGACAGGAGACCGTAGAATAGTCGTTGGCGAAGTTGGCCATTGCTGTCAGCGTCTGACTGGTTGCGAAGGGCCATACGGCACCGTCCCACTCACACTGCCCTACGCCATGCGTGCGGAACTCCGGGTGGCGACGCTCAGCAGTAGTCAGTCCGTAGGGAGCCGAGAAACCTTCAGGGTCGCTGGCCTGAAGCCAAGCGACAGCGTATTTCGCCTCGTCTTTCGCCATATGGGTGTACCAAGGCATGAAACCAATAGCTTCGCGAACGTACGATGAGGAGTCGATGCGGTGGGTTTCGAAGAACTGGTGGTTTTCGTTCCAGAGTTTAGCATGGGCCTTTTCCTTCAGGTCGTTGGCTTTGGCGAAATAGGTTTGGGCCTTGGCGGAAAAACCGCCAAGCACGTTAATGTTTCCAATGGCCATTGCGTTGCCATACATATAGGCATTGATGGAGGGGCGCAGGTACTTCTTCTTGCGTCCGCCACTGATGGTTTCCTCCATTGCGTCGCGAACGTCTTCCTGCCAGTAGAGGCCTCCTTCGCGAGTGTGCGTCGTCTCCCATTCGTTATACTCCCACTCCAACGAAGGCAGCAGGTCGATGTACCACTGTTTGCGACCATCTACCAAATGGCGCTGCCACAAAGAATGGGCTATCCACGAGGAGTATTTCATGAGTTTCGCCATCGGTTTGCCCTCGTTGCCTTTGTACCACGTGCGGACAATCTGGTCGAGGTACGTGCTGTCGCGAAGCCAGCGGCTCTCGTGGATATGGTGACCCACACCCGAGGAGATGAGCTTCCACTTGTCAGCATAGTTGCGATTGACCAAAAACTCTGTCATCGCATAGCCCACGGGCGTCACTTCGATGTGTTTTCGGAGTGTCCACCAGCGATAGTACCACATTTCCTCGAAGTCCTTGTTAGGACAGTCGAAGAGGGGCACGTTCTGCGTCATCCACTCCCACGCTTTGCTGTTGGGAATGGCCTGCACGATGTTCTCGTCCTCCATCGTGTTAAAGTAGTCGACATAGTGCTTGTAGTCGTCGTAGCGGAGGAAGGCACCACCCAACGGTGAACCGTTGGGCACGGTGACGAAGTTGGCGATAGAGAAGGTGGCTTCTGGTTCGCGTTCGCCAGCGTTGTCGAGGGTGCCGTCCCAGTCGGCAGGGGTATCGACATCAGGGAAGCGGCGCTCGCTGCCAGTACGGAACATGACGCGCTCGATGGCTTCCACAGGAGCGAAGAACATGCGCTGACCAGCCTTCTTGCTGTTGATGTATACCTCTATCATACGCTTCGATACGCTCAAGATTGCCTCGATACGATACGTGGCGTTGGACTCGTATTTGCCCAAGCCGCCATAGCGGGCACCTCCCTTACAGCGCATAACGCCTTCTTCCGTCAGCTCAATGCGCGAACAGGCAGTACCGTGTTCGTCAAGGAATTCTATCTGTAACAGTCCCGTGTTGTTTTGCAAGGTCTTGAGGTCAAAGCTAACCTTCAGCTCCTTGGTGGCAGGAATCTTCCTTTCCACACGGGCATAATCGAAGGGATCGCTGTCGCTTAGTGTCAGCCAACCGTCGTTCAAAGAAACGGGGGCATAGACGGGGGAGTAGATGTTCCAAGTAGAAAGATGAGAAAGTGTGTTGACGGGAGAACCGTCAACAGCGAGGAACTCCCGTCCGTCAGCGTGGCTGTGGGCTTTCGTCTGGACGGGCACGGGGATATGAGCCACCCACATGTCCTCCTTATTCATCGAGTAAGACACCCAGAGGTCGCCATCAGCAGGTGTGCCATTGCCCTCCTGGATGCCTCGTACATACTGAGGACCATAACTCTTGTAGTTGCCGCCATAGCGCATGGGCGGTACTTCACCCTGCACCAGATTCAGCGTGGTATACTCATAGCCATCCTTACTCAAGGAAATAGCCAGTGGCCAACGGTATTCTGAAGGGTTATAGATGGTAGCATAGGTGCCATCCGAGAGGCGCTGTCCCCATATCTTCGCATTACTGTTGACAAAGCCCTTGGCACGTTCCACAGGTTGTGCCCACATCAAGCCTCCATCCGCACTTGTCGATGTCAGTGCGTGCTTCCACAGCGACGCAATCTGTCCGTCGGGCAGGGTGTAGTCGCAGTAAGCTTTGTACTCTTTGTGCAGGGGAATGAGAGGGTCGTTACGGTCTGCCTCTTCTACCCATTGCATGCGGTAGCGGGGATTGGCGAGGATTTCTTCGCAGGCAGCCTTGACATCTTTAGGAGCCTTGGTGTAATAGGGGAAAATGCCGGATTTCCCGGATTGTCTGGAATATCCGGAATTCATATAGATGAAATAGATAGGCCCCAGCGTACCGTTTTTCTTTACTTCTCGGATGACGCGTCCCATGCCATTTCCGTCGTTGGGGTCGTCCTTCTTGTCGAAAGCGACACCGTAATTGCCCAATGCCCACAGTTGTCCGCTCTTCGAGACGTACCAGCCCACACGCTGGTGCATGATGGCAATGAGGTCGTGGGCAACATCCTTGCGATTGGGCTTGGTAAAGCCCTCAGGCACTTGCACCTCAGGGAATAGTATTTGCGGGTTGCTCCACGTATAGCCATCCGTTGAGGTCTGGTACATGGTATGAGAAGGCGGCACATGCTCATCCTTGGGGTCGCAGAGGTAATGCACATATAACTGATGGTTCCAGTAGGCCATCATGGGCTGGTGGTTATACGTCCAGCCCTGTCCGTTAGCCTCGGAAGGGTGTTCGCGATTGGCTCGCATGATTTGGATGTTATGCACACCCACGACAGGCGACAGCCCTCCGTCGTGACGATTGGGATTGCTCAGCGTCTTACCCGTATAGTGAATCTTCTTGGCATTCAACAGCCCTTGCAGGATGGTCTCGTCAGCCTCGAAGATGGTGCCGTGCTTATGCAAAGGCGGAATGGTGGTCTTGTCGCTGGCATCCTCAAAGGTCACAAAGTCCTTCGTATAGTGGGCTCCGAAGTCCTTCAGACGATAGCGGTCGTAGTAAATCAACCAACCACTTTCTTCTTTCTTGTCTACCTTACGCGTCACCTTCACCGTCGTCGGACCCTCCATCATCTTGCCGGTAAAAGGCTCTGAGGCCTTCGACCAAGGACCATACGGAGACTTGGCATAAGCCACCTTGATATCCCTTTCTGGACGGGTGTTGTCCTTGAGCACCATCACATAGTCGTTCTTGCCGCGCTTCACCAGTGTGGCGTCGATGCACGAGAAGCCAGGGTCAATCATCAGCTTCGTGGGGGTAAACTTCTTGAAGTCCTTCGTGGTCGTATAGTAGAGGCGATGGTTGTTCTTATGATCTTCCAAGGCATCGGGGAATTTGCCAGGAATGCACGATGCCCAGATGATGATGGCCTGCTGCTTTACGTCGTCCCAGAAAAGTTCTGGTGCCCAGACATTCACCGTTGTCGTGTCTGTCATCACCTCGATGAAACGCTGTCCGCTCCAATGTACCAAGTCCTTCGAGCATGCATAGCCAAAGCCACGGTCACCGCGCCAGCTGCTGGTCCATACCAAATGGAACATACCGTCGGGAGTACGGATGATGCTGGGGTCGCGCATCACGCGCTGGTTACCCACTTCTGGCTTAAGCCATACCCCATCTATTGCCTGCCACGACCATCCGTCGTGGCTGTAGATAAACCGCAAGCCGTCTGTGGCAGGCTCGTGGAATGAGGTGGAGATATACACCTTCTTGTCTGTTGCCGATACAGCCAGTATAATTGTGAGCAGGGCTGTTAAGAATAGATAACGTCGTGTTGTCATGGTATTTTGACTATTGTTTGTCATTGGGATTCCAATTGTCATCTCCTGCAAGGACTTTCTCCAAAGCGTACTCATCGGCATTGGTTAGCAGATGGGCGAAAGGAACTCGCCGACTGGTGTCGGCACCAAGACCGTAGTTGTCGTATTCCGCATAGAGAATGGTCTTTTCCTTTTCCTTGCTGCCCCAGTTGTTCCATCCTTCAGGAAGGATATGACTGCCCATGTCGCAATGGATGAAAACACAACGGGCAAATGGACGCCAAGGACGTGACAGGCAAACTTTCCTTACACCCTCTGCTGCCGTCAGCTTACAGTCTTGGAATACGTAGCCATAGCTATGTCCTTCCGGAGTGGCGGGAGCTGTCAGGTAACCATTGCCGACGCTATGGATTTGACAGCGTAGGAAATAGGCCGTCGCCTTTCCAAAGATAAAGTCTACCGTTCCCTCGATATAGCAATCCTCATAATACTGTCGTGCATCAGGGTCAAACGTATAAAGAGTGTCTTGGCATCCCAGGAAACGGCATCGCTTGAAAATAGCACGGTCTGCACTGACGAAACAGGCAACGGCCTGACCTACAGGACCGGAAGAATTTTCGAACGTGATGTTTTCGGCATAGAAGTTCCGTCCGAAAATATAGGTGCTCGCCGAACCGGAAGTGCCTTTGTTCTCGCCAAAGATGTTGGGCTTGGTGGCGTAGTCGTCGTACGTAAGTCTTACGCCGTCCTCGCCAATCATCATGATACTCTCCTTGCTGGCGGGGATAACCAGTTTCTCCTTGTATGTGCCTTTTCTGATGAATATGCGTGTCCATCCGTTCTTTCTGTAGTCGGGTACGGCATTCACGGCTTCTTGGACTGTTTTGAAATCTCCGGAACCGTCTGCGGCGACAATGAAGTCATATTTTTCTTCCGCATTCATTGGCAACCATGTCACTGCCATGAGTGACAGTAGTAGTAAAAGTCTGTAAGTAGTCATCTTGCGCATGCTTATATTTATATCATAGACGAAAAAACTCTTCTTTTGTCACTATTAGAGAATTCATGTTTCATGGTTGCAAAATTACTAAAATAATCTCAATTCAAAATCTTCTTTCTCCAATAATTTGCATCATTGATAAAAACTTTGTATCTTTGCACCCGCAAACTGAAATAACATTTAGAAACAATGATGAAGAATTTACTTTTGTCTGTACTCATGATGAATGCTGTCACTGCCGTTAATGCACAGGAAGTCATGGTGAAAGAAAAAGACGGAACGTATATTGTCAATACTACTTCTTTAGCTCAGGATGTGGAGGGCTATAATGGTCCTACACCAGTGGAAATCCACATCCAGAAGAACAAAATCGTCAAGGTTGTGGCATTGAAGAGCGCAGAGACCCCGAAGTATAATGCTCGTGTGAAAAAGGATATGTTACCTAAATACGAGGGCATGAATGTTAAGCAGGGAACAGTGGCTGATGTGGATGCCGTAACGGGTGCCACGTTCACCTCGGATGCCATTAAAGAGAATGTGAAGCGTGGCGTGGCCTATTATAAGGCGCATAAATAGCCTAATAAAGCAATAAGAGACCGGCAACCCCACTGTAGAGAATCATACGGATGGGGTTGATTTTTAGGTAGCCGGTTCCAAAGGCAGTAGCGGCAAATAACGCACAACTGATGAAGAACTGCCAAGGGTTCTCTATAGGCGTTGAAAAGTTCTCCTTGTTGCATAATAAGAGGGTTGCTGCAGCGAGCAGTCCTACTACAGCAGGGCGCAGACCGATAAAGACAGACTTCACCAGTGGGGTATTCATGTACTTCATGAACATCTTACTGATGAGTAGCATCAGAATCAATGAGGGCAATACCAAAGCGAAGGTCGCTGTAGCGGAACCGAGAATCGCCATCATATTGCCATAGCCCGCATTGTGGATAGCCGTATAGCCGCAATAAGTGGCAGAATTGATACCGATAGGACCAGGTGTCATCTGCGAGATAGCCACGATATCTGTAAACTCAGCGGTGGAGAGCCAGTGTTGACTTTCTACTGTCTCATGTTGAATCAGTGAGAGCATACCATAGCCACCTCCGAATCCGAAGAGACCGATCTTGAAGAATGTGAAAAATAGACTGAGGTATATCATATGTCTTGCTATCGTCTTGCTACTGTCTTGCTATCCCCTAGCTACAAACTTCCCATAAACATACCCGACGGCACCTGCAATCAGTATAATATAAATAGGTGAAACGCCGAGAGCCCAGATGGCGAGTGCACATACGATGGGGATCCAGATGGTGTAACGGTTAAGCTTCGCCCTACGACCGAGATTAAAGGTCGGAACGGCGATTAGGGCTACAACGGCTGGACGGATACCACGGAAGATAGCAGCCACGTATGGATTGTCCTTAAACTGACTGAAGAAGATGGCAATTGCGAGGATGATGAGAAACGAGGGTAGGGCGGTACCAAGTGTTGTACAGATGGCCCCACGCGTCTTGCGTAGCTTGTAGCCAATAAACGTGGCAATATTGATAGCAAAGACACCAGGACAACTCTGGGCAATGGCGATGAGGTTGAGCATCTCGTCCTTCGATACCCACTGCTTACGGTTCACCACTTCTTCCTCTATCAAAGGTATCATGGCATATCCACCACCAAGGGTGAATATGCCAATCTTAAAGAATGTCTTAAATGAATCCCAATATATGTTCATTACTTCTGGGCCTCCACCCATTTACGAGCATTTACAAAGGCTTCAATCCAAGGTGTAACCTCGTCATTGCGACGATCTGCAGGATACCAGGCATTCTGCCAAGGGAATACCGCACGCTCCAGGTGTGGCATCATACAGAGATGACGACCATCGGCAGAGCAGATACCTGCTACGTCATAATCCGAACCGTTGGGATTAGCGGGATAGCCGGAGTTGTTGTACTTGGCAATCACGTTATAAGCGCTCTCAGCCTCAGACAGAGAGAATTTGCCCTCTCCGTGAGCTACCCACAGACCGAGCTTGTTGCCACTCAGTGAGCCGAACATCACACTGTTGTTCTGAGGAATAGTCAAGCTGATGAACTCACTCTCGAACTTATGACTATCGTTGTGTAGCATCTTAGCACCCTTAGCACCTGTAAGTCCGAGTTCAACCATCAGTTGACAACCGTTACAGATACCCAGTGAGAGAGTGTCCTTACGGGCATAGAACTTATCGAGGGCCTCCTTAGCCTTGGGATTAAAGAGGAATGCACCTGCCCAACCCTTAGCAGAACCAAGTACGTCGGAGTTGGAGAATCCGCCACAGAACACAATCATATTGATATCCTCAAGGGTCTCACGACCAGAAATCAGGTCGGTCATCATCACGTCCTTCACATCGAAACCTGCCAGATAGAGGCAGTAAGCCATCTCACGCTCACCATTGGTACCCTTCTCACGGATAATGGCAGCCTTGGGAGATTGAACATTGAACATTGAAGATTGAACATTGCGCCAACGGTCGGGGTTGAGACCATATTGTGCAAGCTTACCAGTAAAGTCCTTGTTGAACTTCATCTCGATAGGCTGCTTCTTATAGTTCTCGAAACGCTCAGCAGCCTTGCCATTGAAGCTCTGCTTGCGATCCAGTAGATAAGAGGTCTTATACCATGTATCACGGAGAGCATCAATGTCGAAACTCATTTCATCATCACCTGCCTTAACTTGGATGCTACGGCTGTCTGGCACTGGGTAGCCAATCTTAGCAAATCCAACACCCTGCTCCTCCATGAAGTCCTTGAACTCCTGCTTGTGCTCGTCGCTTACCTCGATAACCACACCTGGGTTTTCAGCAAAGAGAGCTTTCACGATGTCAGGCTCCCCTCCTTGGGAGGGATTGGGGGAGGTTAAATCATGCAGATTGATATGCATACCGCCCTTCGTATTAGCGAAGCACATCTCGAGCAGTGTGGTAATCAGACCACCAGCTGAGATATCGTGACCAGCCATAATCCAACCCTTTTCAATCATCTGCTGCACAGCCATAAAGGCGTCAGCAAAGTACTCAGGATTCTTAACGGTAGGTACATCGTCGCCCACCTTGCCTAAGCTCTGAGCGAAGGCAGAACCACCAAGACGCTGCTCATCGAACGAGAAGTCGATATGATAGAGCGAAGCATTCTTGTCGTTCACCAATACAGGCGAAACAACCTTCTTGATATCTGAAACCTCACCACCAGCTGATACAATCACGGTTCCCGGAGAGATGATCTTCTCGCCATTAGGATACTGCTGACTCAATGAGAGCGAGTCCTTACCTGTAGGCACGTTGATATGCAAGTCGCAGCAGAAATCTGAGAGCGCCTTAACTCCAGCATACAGACGGGCATCCTCACCCTCTTGAGAGCGACAAGGCCACATCCAGTTTGCACTCAAAGATATGCTATCCATTCCCTCAGCCATAGGAGCCCAGACGATATTCGTCAGAGCCTCAGCTACAGAGAGTACACTTCCTGCAGCGGGGTCAGCCAAACCAGCCTGGGGAGCATGTCCGAGGGCGGTAGCTATACCCTTCTCACCACGATAGTCGAGGGCTACGACACCACAGTCGCTCAATGGCAACTGAATCTCACCCTGACACTGCTGACGGGCAATTTTTCCCGTTACAGAACGGTCTACCTTATTGGTGAGCCAGTCCTTACAAGCGACAGCCTCCAACTGGAGCACGCGCTCGAGGTACTCGTCAATCTTATCTTGTGTATAGGTGACGTCTTCATAATGGCGTTCAACGGTATTGTCGCGCATGATGGTCTTTGGAGAGTGACCGAACATCTGAGCCACATCGAGGTCGAATGGCTTCACACCATCACCCTGCTTGAATGAGAAGTGGGCATCGCCAGTAGTCTCACCAACGACATACAGCGGAGCACGCTCGCGCTCAGCAATCTTACGCACATGTTCGATGTGCTTCTCGTCAATCAGAAGTCCCATACGCTCCTGACTCTCATTGGCAATAATCTCCTTGCTTGAAAGGGTCTTGTCACCGATAGGCAGCTTGGTCATATCAATCTCGCCACCACACTCCTCAACAAGTTCTGACAAACAGTTCAGGTGACCAGCTGAACCATGGTCGTGAATAGAAACAACGGGGTTCACATCCTCTTCGCAGAGAGCACGAACCAGGTTGTAAGCACGCTTCTGCATCTCAGGGTTGGCACGCTGTACGGCATTCAACTCGATACCATTGCTATAACGACCGGTATCAACGGACGATACAGAACCACCACCCAGTCCGATGCGGTAGTTATCACCACCTACTACAACTACCTTATTACCTTTCTGAGGTTCCTTCTTCAGACAGTCACGCTTAGTGCCGTAACCTACACCACCAGCCAGCATGATGACCTTGTCGTAAGCATACTTCTCCTTGCCCTCCTGATGCTCGAAGGTCAGCACAGAACCACAGATCAGTGGCTGGCCGAACTTATTTCCGAAGTCAGAGGCACCATTAGAGGCCTTTGTCAGAATCTGCTGTGGTGACTGATACAGCCACTGACGAACGGGCAGAATGTCCTCCCAGTCGCGGCCCCCCCTGCCGTCCCCCGAGGGGGGCAAAGCCTCAGCGTTTGAGTCTATAGAAGCCCCCTCGGGGGCCGTAGGGGGGGTCAGACGTGGATACGCCGTCATATAAACAGCCGTACCAGCAATTGGCCAAGAACCTACGCCACCACCCATACGGTCGCGGATCTCACCTCCAGTACCTGTAGCAGCTCCGTTGAATGGCTCAACGGTTGTTGGGAAGTTGTGAGTCTCAGCCTTCAGAGAGATCACGCTCTCGATATCTTTTACCTGGAAATAGTCACTTGTGCTCTGGTCTTTCGGAGCAAACTGCTCAACGACGGGACCCTGTGCAAAAGCAACGTTATCCTTATAGGCAGAGAGAATCTTGTTTGGATTCTCCTGTGTGGTCTTCTTAATCATCGCAAAGAGGCTTGACTCCATCTCCTTGCCATCGATGATGAAAGTACCACCGAAAATCTTATGACGGCAGTGCTCAGAGTTGATCTGGGCAAAACCAAAGATCTCAGAGTCAGTCAGTGGACGACCATTCTGCTTCTCCAGTCCGTGCAGATACTCAATCTCCTCAGGACTCAGGGCCAGACCCTCCTGCTCGTTATATTCCTCCAGATTATCCACATACTTAATGGGTTCAGGCTTGATGTTAATGGTAAAAATGTCCTGATTCAGTCCATCGTACATGCGCTGCAGCATCTCATCGTGTTCAGCGTCCTTGCTGCTGGCAGGGAAATATTCCTCAATACGGCTGATACCTTTGATGCCCATGTTCTGCGTAATCTCAACAGCGTTCGTCGACCAGGGAGTCACCATTTCACGGCGTGGACCTACGAAATAGCCGTCGAGCGTCCCGCCAGTAAGCAGTTCTGCTTCGCCATACAGCCAGCTCAGTTCTTTCACTTCTTGTTCGCTAAGTTTGTGATCTGTCTCGGTGGCAATCACAGATTTCTGGGGGGTCTTGAAAAAGAAAATCATATCCTTTATACCTTATTATTTTAATTTTGGTGCAAAGGTACGAATTAAAGAGAGAAAGAAAGTGCATGCAAGCGTGTAAAATGGTTAAAATAATCTAAATGCATAAAACTTTCCATTGTGGGTGGCGTCTATTGATTAACTTTGCACCCGAAAAATGAACCATAATATCGAAAGTTATGAAGAAAAGTGTAATATTTATGTCTTTGACAACCGTGTCTTTAGTATTGACCGGTTGCGTGTCAAAAAAAGAGTTAGTTGCATGCCAGGAGGAAAACAAAGCTCTTCAGGCAAATTACGTAACAACCAAGGAACAGCTGGCCGCTTCGACGGCACGTGTAGCAAGCCTTGAGGAACAGATGAAACAACAGCAGAATACTGCCTCGGCTCTTCAGCGCTCTCTCGACAAGAGTCTTACCAATGTTAGCCAGACTAATGTTAGCATGGAAAAGCTAGTTGACCAAATTAATGAGTCTAACAAGTATATCCGCCACTTGGTGGATGTCAAGTCAAAGAGTGATTCACTGAATATGGTGCTCACCAATAATCTCACTCGCTCGTTGTCTAAAGAGGAACTGAAGGAGGTTGACGTGCAGGTGTTGAAAGGTGTTGTCTACATTTCACTGAACGATAACATGTTGTACAAGAGTGGCTCGTATGAGATTAGCGACCGTGCGGGAGAGACGCTCTCGAAAATCGCTAAGATTATCTCTGACTACAAGGACTATGATGTGCTGATTGAGGGTAATACCGATAATGTGCCTATCTCAAGAGAGAATATCCGCAACAACTGGGATCTCTCCTGTCTTCGTGCCTCTAGTGTTGTGCAGGCATTGCAGGGGAAATATGGTGTTGACCCCAAGCGTTTGACTGCCGGTGGTAGGGGAGAGTTTAATCCCTTGACTACCAACGATACGGATGCCGGTAAGCAGCGTAACCGACGTACTCAGATTATTATCACACCGAAACTGGATGAGTTTATGGAACTGATAGGACAGGCTCCCGAAGAAAAAAAGTAATATATAATATATAATAAGGTGAAAGGTTTCCGGTGCTTGATGTAAGTCAAGTGCCGGAACTTT
>CAMKTS010000016.1 GCA_946415755.1 uncultured Prevotella sp.
TCTAGGTATGACAGGGGACAGGTACCTGTCATGTGCCTTACCTCACGGCGAGTTTCTTGTTGTTGACGATGTAGACGCCAGCTACGTTGACGCGCGTCTCGACGGTCTCGCCAGGCTGGATGGTGAAGGCGGCGACGGTGACACCGCTGACGTTGACGATGCGGATATCCCTCTCGTGGCGGAGCTGCGAGATGACGATGATCTTGCCTCGGCGCGTCTTGACAATCAGGTTCTCAGCCACCTTGTCCTCCTGCTCTGTGTCGTCGTCGATGCCGAACGAAGAGTTGTTGCTGCTGATATTGATGCGCGAGGCAGCATGTTTGGGAGCACCGGCCGTCGGAGTGGTGAAGTACGGACGGAACGGCCATACGTTGACGGCAGGTGTCTCAGTAGTTGCCGAAGCCGGTGTCTTGTCGAAGCTACTCTTGCCGTCGTTGTTCTTGGCGTTGAGCGCCCAGTTGCTGCCCGTCAGCGACTGGCGCAGGTAGTTGGTCTTGAACAGATAATTGTCTTTCGACGTACCCGTCTCTTCATCGCTGGCCTTCACGGTGATGCCAGGATTAGAGATGAAGCTGAGCACCTGGCGGCTGACAGTGAGTGTATCGGGATTGCCGGAACTCGTCGTGATGGCCTTGAAGTTGCCGCTGAGGTCGAACTCATAATACGTCTGGCCTGGGAATCCGATGAGGTAAGGCGTGCCAGCCTTCATGCGCGGATACTTCGGATACTCTCGACTATCCTTGTAATACACCTGATACTCGTCCAGGTTGTCATCCTGCTGGTTGTGCAGTCCTTCGTAGAAGAAATCCCAGAGGAAGGTGTTGTTGACCGTCTTGTCGGTATTGCTGCCTGTTTCTGCAGCCAGACGCTCGAACTTGGCCGTCATTACATTATTAGCCTCAGACTCCTTTCCGTTGTACTCGCGCAGCCAGTATTCGTGCCCCTTCGTGCTGTTGCCATAGAAGTGCGTCAACTCACCCTTCTTGTCGGTTGTCACCACCTCAGCCTCGAACGGCAGGCTGATGGTCTCCCAGCCAGACTGGCGGTCCACATAGTTGTCGGGCGTGCGCTGGTACCACATGCGACTGCTGCCGTTGAACGTGTACGGTATCGGGCAGAAGAAGTCCTGCTTGTCCACCAGCAGGTGGTCGTTGGTAGCCGTCAGCATATCATTGGTAAGGGTAGCCTGTACCAGGTGTCCCACCACGGTTCCTACTTCCGCAGAGGCAGAAGCCACGCGGTTGTAGTCGTACTTGTCTACACCAGCATACTTGTTGCTCGTCTCGTTATAGTTGGCATACGGCGGTTCACCGGTAAAGTAGGCGTTCAGCACATCGTAGGTCTTCTTGTTAACCACTGTTGTGGGCTGGTTCTCGTTAGCCGCACCTAATGGAGCATATACCAGCAGGTTTTGTGTCTGTCCGTTGGTGTGGATGTTACCCAGTCCGTCGTCGTCAAGCAGCGGCTGGTAGAAGAGGTTGCCGTTATACCCCTGCTTATACGCTGCAGCCGCAGTACCTTCCTGATGTCCGGCAAAGTCGATGGCCGTCATATTGGGATAAGCATCCTTCAGTTTGGTGTCTGTCACCGTCTTTGGCTTCGACTTGGCAGGAATGATGGCCTCCGCATTGAAGTGGGCCATACCCATTGTGTTGTTGCGGAAGTATGCTGGAGCGCGCATGACGCGGTTCGTGCTGGAAATATGACCAGGCAGGTCCTCATGGCTCTTCTCTCCATATCCATAAGTCAGCGTCTGTCCGAAGAACTGGTAGTCTGTTGGCCAGATGGGTGCAAAGTAAGTCGTGATGATATTATTCTCTGACTTTGTCCTCTGGCGGTCGTCAGCAGCTTCTGGAATCTTACCGTCAGCATAGATGAAGTCGATGTTGCCATAGCGGCTCTCAACATAACCCACGTCACCATATTTGGCATTAGGCGATACGGGGTAGTAGCCCGTGCCTTCCGTCAGTACACCGCTGGTCTTGTCAGTGTACAGATAGGGATAGGTGTTGGTAGTAGTTTCACCCTTTCCGTCATAGTAGCGCTTGTTCAGATAGAAGCCGTTCAGGTTGTAGGCCACGGTACCATTATAGAAGGCTGTAGAGTCCATACGTGTGGTAGTGCCATAGGTGCTGTTGTCAGCGTGGTTGGTGTACTTGTTGACAGCGTCATCGTTCTCAAAGTAGTAGCTGTTGACAATCTGAATGGGTTTGGTCTCATCGGTCGTTGAAGGCTCGCCGAATACGGGCTTTGCCGTCTTGGCCTCTTTGCTCGACGTGTTTATCCAGCAGTTCTCCACGTAGCCGTCACCCTTCTCCACGACACCGGCACCAGTGAACGAGCCCGTGACACCAAGATTATAGACCTCGCCGCAGAGCTTATAGAACAGCGAGTTGTCAAGACCCTTGACGGTATAGCCGTCACCGTGCAGCGTACCTTCGAAGCAGTGGTCATCGCTACCGATGTATGTCCATGCAGAGCCACTATGGTCGAGGTTGCTCTTCAGGATGAAGTCCAAGTTCTTGCTGTTACCCACCTGCTCTGTTCTCAGTGCAGCATGACCTTCAAGATCTGCTCCCGTGCTCAAGTTGAAGAAACTCTTCAGCAGGTCAAGCTGGTTCTCGTTCGGATGCTTGGTTTGATTGAGGTAGATCTTCGGATTGCGCACGCCAGGCTCTGCCAGATCTTCGTGGTCTATATACATGTGGTGCTCCTTGTCGGCCATCACATCGCTGAGGTCGTGGTAGTTGGCCACGGTGACAAGCACAGGGTCGGAATAGGTCTTGCCCAGATAGGTCTTCGAGTAGAAGGCCACCCAACGCTTCTCATTCTGGTACCAATATACCGGTGTAGAGTTGTTGTTAAAGGGCACGCCATTGCGGTGCATGTAGGCATCGTTCTCATCGCTGAACATTTCCCATCCGTTGGCAATCACCTCATAGAGACCAGGATTCACTGACGGTGCTTTCAGGCGCAGCCAATCACCCGGCAATACCGTGGCAGGAGGACTCAGCGGACCTATCTCTGGCGCACCGCTCTCCAACTGCAGGTGGATGTTCACCACGTGCAGCTCGTTCACCAGACTGATACCCTCGCCCTCGTCGTCAGCCTCGTAGTAGGTGTACTGATAGACCACGGAGATAACCTTCTCTGAGGTGACATCCTTGGCGTTCGACTCACGCGAGACGTAGAGTGTCGTAGTCTCGGTAGGCTCAGAGCCTTGTATGGTAAAGTTCTCTTGATAGTTCTTCAGATTGCCATATTCGGAAGCGGTGATGATCGTTCCTACTGTTACATTGCCATAACCCTTATAGCAGTAATACTTGACTTCGTCAGATGTACCTCTAGTAAATGTCACCTCTATCGTCTTTGACTGATTCTCTTCTTTCAGATTATTATAGTCCTTCTGACTGATATCCTGTCCTTCACCGTATGGCGTGCCATGGTCGGTGAAGTTCTCTGTGGCAATGAAAACCGTCAGCGTTTCAGAGTCGGCAGTCTTGGCCTTAACATCTATTCGGGTGTAGTGTTTCTTCTCGTTCTTGATACGCTCGTACTCACTTCTCGTGATGGAAGCACCCGGGTCGACAGTCTTTGCTGTAGCCGTGGTCTCATTCTCCCCCTCATAATAATAGGTAATAGGCGTTGTGTTATTGTTGACAGCCGAATACTCCACGGGCTTCACCGCACTGTATAGCGGACTATTGACACCATTGCCATCATAGACGGCGGTATGTCCCTCACCAGGATAGGTGGGAGCCGACAACACGTCTAAGGCATCGTAGTTGAAGGTGAACTTGTCACGGTCATCAGTCAGCGCGCACCATGCCTTGATGGCTCCGTAGTTAGTGCCCTGCTGGAAATACTGACCGCCATACAGGCCTTCCTTCTTACAGTAGTAGGCCTCCGACAGATGCTCCTTGATGTATGCAAGGGCCTCGGCATCATTAATATCCTCGATGTTCGACAGCGAGTTGTTATATGCCTTGTACTTCGCGGCGAGAGCTACGAGATTCGACTCCTTTGCCGACACCAGCTCACCCTGAAGAAGATATTCCTCCTCACCCAGCCTAATGGAACTGGTACATACCATCGCTGGTTTGTAGTTCGACTGGTCTGTCAGCCCATCAAATACCGATTTAGGAATGCCGCTGCCTTTCTGGGTGGCTCCGATGTCAGCCAAGGCCACGTAAGCCGGCTCTACCTCAGCCTGCGTTTCCTTCCACTCAGCTTTCTCTTCCTCGCTCATCGTGGCAAGCATCGTGGCGGTGGTGGTGGTGTAGTCGGTGTACACCTCCTTCGCAATAATTTCGCCTTCGCTATAGTTGCGCTGACCATAGAGGCCATTGTCGCCGGTGAGTTTAAATGTGGGACCTTCACGGTATCTGTTCTTTTCTGAATCCGACAACGCTTTATACTCCTCCCTCGACATTCTGGTAGTGGTAGCTTCATAAGTGCTGTTGCCACTGACGGGGCTGTACCATTTGTCCCAGTCTTTCGGACTGTCCATCTCGAAGGTGAGCACATAGCCATTGCCATGACTGATATTGTTTGAAGGATGGAACACGTCATCGACGGTCAGGGTGGTGCCTCTCAAACTGGTAATGGTATGACTACCGGCCTTAAACAGTTTGTAGGCCGTCTGACTAGCATCGTTGTCATGTATGGTCGGGTCGTTCTCCAGCACGTATGTGCCTGCTGGGTAGAGTTTACCATCTACATAGCAGGTGTCTACATTGACGCAGGTCTCCTTCACGAAATACTTCTGCTCGTTGGACGACAACTGATACCAATCCCACCAAGTGATGACCTCGTTGAGCTGATAGACCTCACTCTCCTGGTTCACCTTCACACCTTCCTTACCAATCTTATAAGCCTCCGTTCGGTCGGTGGAAGAGGTGTAGTATGCATAGAGGTTGGGCTGCACATTCAGCAACTGCAGCTTACCGTCCGAGCCTGCCGTGATAGTGAGTGGTATCTTCACCTCCTTCGAGTAGGCCGTGGCCGAACCGGCGTACGCCGATAAAATCTGGTCGTAGATATACACCTCACCCTTGATATACCAGTAGTGGGCAGGAGATGCTACGTAGCCGTCGCGGTAGGCACCGTTGTTGGGGAAACAGTCATCGACGATGCGTTTTGTCTTGTGGATGAAGTTACCAGAGGTCTCCATGTCCATGATCTTCGCGGCATTATCGTCTGCTTTATCCTCGTCGTATTGATAATAAGAATAGAACTTATATGTACGGGCCTCATATTCACGTCCGGCAGCAGAATTCTCCTTATTATAGCTGGAGAGAATAATGTTTGTATGGTCAGTAAGTTCTGTACGTTCACCATGCTCATTCTTGGCATACACGTAGCCACCACCCTCGATGTCCTTCTTCACATTAATCAGGTCGAGTTCTACAATACCAGTGATATAGCCATAGTCCTTCTTGGTTTGGGTGCTGTTCTCAGTAGTCAGTTCGAGGAACACACCCGAAGCCAGAGCCACCTGGTTGTGGCAGGTACCGTTGTTACGGTCGCGTTTCTTCAGGTGATCCACCTTCCAGTTGTAGTAGGTGTATTTCTCTTCTGCAGTCTTATCTACTTCCTCCCCCTTCTTGTCGGTATTGTTCCATTTCAAGTAGTTGTCGGTGAACTTCACATCACTGGTCAGGTTACCCAGATAGTTCACCACGCTGTAGATGCCGAAGTAGTTGCCATGCTCAGCCTTGTCGCCGGTATCTCCAGCAATGCTCTTCTGTTTGTTCAGCGACAACTCGCCGATACGGTTAATGGTATATTCCGTTTTGTCGCCTATATCTGCCACACGGTCGACAGCGCCCTGCAGCACCATACGGCTTCCGAATACACCACAGAGTTCGGCACGCTGGATAGTGTTCAGCAGACGACCGGCGTAGATAGAACAGAAACCGTACTGATCCCATTTGCTCTTTTCCCCAGAAGGCAGGGCGTCATATTCTTCCTCAGAGATGCGGCTGACATCTTTTGTATAGGTCTTATCACCCACCGTATAGGTGGTGTTGCAAAGATACTCCAACTGGAAGTAGGCACGTTCGCGGTTGGTCAGCGAGTCACGGTAGGCCGTCAGACTGATTTGCGTGTCCAGTCCGTAATAGTCGGTACCGTAGTTGGTGATGTTCAGCTCACGATAGCCATCCACCACCGAGAGGTTACCACCACCGTAGAGTCCGCCTGTATGCTCGGTACCCACGGTGATGAAGTCACGATGATAGACGTCGTAGAGCGTGGCAGTGGTATTGCCGAATACCGTCGTGGCATTGGCGTAGGTCTGGTCACTGTTGGAAGACACATTGCCGCCACCAAACACACCATTGAAGATATGTATGCCACGCTCCTCCTGGTCGTCAGTGTTAACAGTCGCAGTACCGTCGCCGCAGAACAGATTCTTCCATCTGGCATCCGTATCCTTGGACTTCAGGGTGTTCAGATAGTCTGTCGGGATGTACTCCCAAGAACGATATCGCTTTCCGCCATACTCGATACCATCTTTGTCTGTTGAGTAATTATTATCGCCATCTTTCCAGGTTATACCAGGCTTCACCTGCAGATAGGGGGCCACTACCACCCTACAGTCTTCGGTTAGGTATTTACCTGACTCCCAATAGGCCTTTTCCTCATCAGACATGTTACTATAGGCCTTGTCGCTGACAACATCGCCTACCTTATAAGGGCCGTAAGCCGTCTTACACTTGTAGCTGGCATAGTAATACCAGTGGTTGGGCGAACCTGTCGAGCCATTCTTGTAAGTATCCTTCTCGTTCTTGGTCTGCTGGTCTAAGTAGCCGGCACCATAGAGGAAGCCCACGTCACCACCACCGAATACATTACCGTAGCCGTCGGCGAGACCATCTACTGTACCTACTTCACCACCATGGATATAGACTTCTGTCTTTCCGAACACATAGCCGTCGGTATAGAGTTCGTTGCTGCCGCCATAGCCATAAAGGTTGTAGCCCTTGCCACCTCCGAATACGTTACGCTGCACCTGTCCGTTGTACATCTCTATATGGGTACCGCCTATCAGGTACATGTCTGTCACATTACGATCCAAGCCCGTCAGGTTGCCCGTTCTACCGCGACCTACGGTGGCAATCTCACCACCGCCATAGAGGCTGCCGCGAATCAAGCCGCCATAGATTTTGATATTCGTGAAGTCCGAGCTGCTCTTATCGTCGTAGCCGGCACCAAACACGCTGCCGTAATCCTTCAGCTGACCGACACCGCCCGTTCCTGCAACTGTTTCGTTGTTAAATTTCGGTTCATAGACTTCTTTTCCAGCTACGATGCCTTTATAATCATAACCGATGTAGCCGTTGTTCATGGTCAGATGAGAGGTGCCAAAGACAGAGCCGCCCTCTCCAGCTCCGTATGCATTCCACTGAATGACAGGTATGCCTTTATAATAGTTCAGGCTATCGCCTTTCTCGGCATTGTCATATACGAAGTCTGCTGGGAAAACCTGATCCTTACGGATGCCTATCACAACGTTGGTCTCACCGGGAATGTCGTCCATCAAAGAGCCTGCCACAGCAACGTATTTGCCGTCAACAGTCGCACCCGTATGTTTGCCCACATGACCCTCATAGCCGCCACCGAAGACCTTACGCAGCGTACCGCCCTCTATATAGGCATTGGTACGGGCGGTGAAGTTCTTAGCACCTTTATCATCAAGCACGCTACCACCATAACCGCCACCATAGAGGTCCTTGCAGACCTCTCCGCCATGCAGGCCGATGTAGGTGGTGCCGCTGACAATAGCCTGAGAACCCTTACCGCCACCGAAAGCATAGCCGCCATACATCACTTTCTGGCGACCATCAGGATGCTGGGCATCGTCTTTATACGTGACATAACCCACCAAGACCCCCTTGCCGATATACACATTGGTATTGGTCTTCGTGCCAAGGCCGTTGGGCTTTACCAGATAGGCATCAAAGTCATCCTCGGGGATGTCAAGGCCATAGTCCACATAGTCGGAACCGATGGTCAAGTCCAAATAGCTACCTATTTCTTCCTCTTCTTTTTCCCACTCATGAATGGTCTCCAGATTCAGCACCTGCCCGTTTTCACCACCGCCATAGACCTCATAAACCCGGGCGCTATCGGTCAGGTTCACCTCGGTATATTGTGACCAGGATTCTTCACCGTAGCCGGCACCATAGACGGTAGCCAAGTATCCGCCAGCCTTGTTCTGCCATACGGGTGCGCTGATGTTTACCTGTCCGTAGAGGGTACGGTCGGCATGGTTGTTGCCGCCATAGATATTACCGCGCACCGTGGCGGCCTCGCTATGGTAGTTCACCTTAGCCTCATAAACGTCGCAGGGGATGAGCGGGTCGGTGCCGAAAGCACCGCCAAAGAGGTTGGCCACGTTAACTGTTGAACCTACAGGGACATTGACCACTGTGCGGCGGGTCATACCCTCGTTCCAGCTACCGCCATAGACGTTGGCAATCTTTCCGCGCAACAGGTCAATGACGGCAGATACTTTGTCGAGATCTGCCTTGGCTTCAGCCTTCGTCAGGTTCATACCCAATCCACCGTATGAACCGGCACCGAATACCTCCATGTTCTGGAAATTCGACAGGTTGCCCGGTGCATCGATGAGCACATAACTGCGCTGTTGCATCAAGTCTTTGTCAAGCTCATCTTTGATACCCTGACCAGCACCGAAAATCTTCGCTACATCGTTGCGGTTTTCGTTGTTAGGCTTGAAATTGATGAAGGCATTATCCATACGGGGCTTGGTGAAGTTACCCTTTACCTTACCGACATTGTCTGCGTTTGAGCCATCGTTAGTATATACGTAAGGGTCGTCTGTCGTTCCCTTTCCTGTACGGGTATAGGTGTAGTTCTTAAAGTGCGGGTCGGTATAGTCATACACACCATAGGCACCACCGAAGATGTTTTCCACACGGCCTTGTACATACTCCATATAGGCTGCAGCCTCTGTGACTTCCGGTGTCGGGTTGTCATCTGTATCTTTTAAGCCTTTGGGGTTATGCACCTTGTCCTGGATGTCAGTATTGACACGGCCGATGAAATTCTTTTTGTTCAGAATCCGTCCTCCAAGATCGTTACCGCCATAGACATGGTCGCGAACCCAGGGGAATCCGTTGGTATATGCATTATCATTGTTGACATTGGCAGGCATCTTGTCCCTGAAATTTGGACTCACCTGTCGTCCGATATAGGTCTCGGTATGTCCGAGGATGTCGGCATTACAGCTACCGGCAAAGGAGTTGAAGATACGGCCGTTGCCTAAGTTGATGTGGGTGCTACCCGCTATCGGTCCCTCGAAGCTGCCACCGTAGATGAACTCTGCCTCGGCCATGTCGTCATTGTCAACCACACCATCACCATCAGCCTTATCACCTCGGTATGTACCGGCAGAACCACCATTTACATTGATGTAGGTGCTGTACTTCTCATCGTATTTGTATTCCAAGTTATGGATAGTCGGGTCATTCGCATCTGGTTTGTGGCTGATAGCATTGCCAATGGCTCCCTGTTCGCCGCCACCGAAAATCTGGAAGGTGTAACCGGCATTCAGGTTGATGGTGGTGCTGCCCCATATCTCGGAGTCACCGCCATAGCCGCCACCGAACACATTCAATGCACGGCCAAGCACATCCATTCCCTGCTCGTCGAGGAGGACACCGGTATTGCGCTTCAAGATGGTATAGTCTTGATTATTATACAGCTTGGCTTCGCCCTCCTCTTCTTCTATCTCGTCAAAAATGGCATTCTCTCCCTTGCGGTCTACCAGCGATGCATTCAGGTTGATGACTACATTACCGTTTACATGACCGTTGTTATAGCAGCCGCCATAGATGTTGCCGCCATGGAAACGGCGTTTCAAATCTTTCGCTGCATTATAAGGCTCAGCGTCTGCTCCTTCCGCAGTGGGAGCAACAGGCTCCATCGCCGTATAGGTCTTAGTAGTTGTATCGAATGTAGAGCCATCAACGGTGTTCCATTCCAAGATGCGGTTGCCATTTTCATCCAGCTCATACTGCTCATTGCCGTCACTATCCAATTGCGGGGTGTAATCCGCATTTCTCTTGATTTTCCAGCGCATGGGCTGTATCTTCAGACCACCGAAGTTGAGTATCAGCTTATTGCCGTTGGCATCGGGATTACCCAGTAGACCACCAAGATACTGGGCGTTGTAATCAGACTGATAGACGTTGGCCTCATTACTGCCACCGACTACCTTATTATAGATAATGACCTTGTCGTTGAAGTTGAGGGTCATGGCTCCGTTAAACTTCATGCTACCCACGTTACCACCACAATAGAACGAGCCGAACTTGGTGGAATAGGGTTCGTAGACACCCACATCGTCGAAGACCACACGCGGCTTGATATCCATGGCTATCGCATCCATATAACGATCAAAATTGGCGGAATCCTTCAAATTGATGCTGTTGACGGTCTTCATGGTGCGCAGGATGCCTTCTCTCTTGATGACTTCACCAGTGGTGGCATCCGTCTCTTCTTCGTTGGTCATCACCATGTTGGCACCGTTGTTGCCCAGGAACACCTTGTCGGCAATCACATACGAGCCAATCTTCAGCTCTGCCGCAGCATCTTTCATGGGGTCATCGTTGTGCAGCGTGGCACTGTTACCACCACAGTAGATGGCACCACCGATAACAGTAGGATGATCTTCATCCGTTCCCACCACGCGGATGGATACCGACTCGGCATTGGGGCGGAAGGCTTTCAAGGAATCCAAAGAGTTGTCACCGGGGTTGTAGTAGATGTCGCTATAGATGTCGCTATTCTTATATTCATCCTTGTCAGTATAGGGATACGAGCCGTTGCCGCCGCCATAGACATCACCTTTGATACTGCTGTGGATACCCACGGCATTACCGCCATACACATTACCCGTGACATCGTTGCCACCATAGACGTTATTGATGTTGCCGGCTGTCACCAACACGCGGGCGGCATAGTTTGCAGGGAAAAAGTTGCCCTCAATCGTCTCTGCCGCAATGGTAGACTTGTCGGGGTTCACATCAGCCATACGGCAACCGCCATAGACGTTGTCAACCTCCATGTCTGGAGAAGTCAGTGCCAGATGAATACCCGTCTTGCTGGTCATGGCACCCTCGTTACCGCCGCTATAAATATTCCTGACCTTGCCGCGTTTCAGTCTCCAAACAGGACGGATGGCCATCTTGGCCTTGTTGTTGCCACCAAACAGGCGACCAATCTGGTAGTCACCACTGCTCGGATAAGAGAAGCCGGTGTTGATTCTCATCTTAACCTTAAAACGGTTGTTGGTCAGCAATTCGCCAGTATTGTCGGCATTAGGATTATTCGTATCCTTGATGGTATTGACCACTTTACTCGGATTGTCCAAACAAATGACCGTCGTGTCGGTCACGGTAGCGTTGTTACCACCGCCGTAGGCATAGACGATGGAACCGCCAAGAATTTCCAGATAGGTCTTGCCCAGCTCAGGTGCAGTCAAAGGGGTCTTGCTGGTTGCCACCACTTTGTCTGTCGTTTTATGCTTGTCCTCTACCGTATAAATAGTACCGGTTTCATCGGTTGTTGTTCGATAATCATAGTAGCCATTACCGCCACCGAAGAGCTGGCCGATATAAATTTTGGCATCATTGGGTAGTTCATCACCTGTAGTTGTCTTTGAAGATATGCGCACAAAGGCATTCCAGGTGTTGTCGATATTGTTCTCTGCCGTTTTAGTCAGAATGGTCTGTTTATTTTCATCAACTGGCAGCGTATTAGATGTGCCGATGGTTCCGGCGATATCATTACCGCCATAGACATAGTCAGCCACGATATAGTCGGAGGCGTGCTCACCATCGATATGGACGAAGGCAGAACCACCCACATCGGCCATACGGGCACCGGCGAAGACGGCATGCAGATCACCTTCATACACAGTAACCTTCGTGCTGCCACCCGTATTACCGGCATTACCACCGCCATAGATGCTGCCGCCAATGACAATCTGCGCCTGCACTGCCATTGCAGTGAGGAGCATCATCAAACATATTATGGTCGCTTTAATTTTCAATTTTCAATTATCAATTATCAATTTTCAATTTTCAATTTACCTTTATCGTCGGGTTGTCCAGGTCATCGTCGGACAGAACCTGCAGATAGGTGGGGTTCACCGTGATGGTGATGGTATGCTCATAGCCCGGATACTTTTTGGAGGACTCAATGGCGGCGGTGAACTTGTTCTTCACGCCGGTATGGGTCTTCAGCAGTTGGGGCTCAGCATTGGTATCAGTAGGCTTGCTGTACACCTCATAATCCGTGGTCAGCTGGAAGCGCACCTGGTTGTAGGGGGCCAGACAATAACGGGTTATTGTCGTTGGTGTGGTTTGCAGAACTAATGGATAGGGTGTATCAGTATTGTCATATAGGGTGTATGGAGTGATCTCTCCTGCAGTCCTGGTGAAGGCGATGCTGCTGATGGGGTTGCTGCCAGTCGTATTGGCCTCGATATTCACCGTAGCCGTGACGGCCTTAACGACATTGTCGTTAGCATCGAGGGCTTCGAGCGTCATCTTCTTTACCTTGACGGTACGCAGCGCATCGTAGTTGGCACCGACGGCTATCTTGAATTTGAACCTCGCGTAGAGGTGGTCGAGCAGCATTCCGATTTTATCGTGCGTGCTATTCTGATTGAAAGTGTAGCCGAAGGCACCCAACTGGATGCCAATATCATCGATGCTGGTGGCTGTTCCATAGTCCTTGGCTCCCACGATGACGCACGGGTCGCTGACCGTCAGCGGCTTCAGGTTCCTGATAGTCATCGTCACACCGTCGGCATAGCTAGTCCTGCCGCTCAACAGGTTGATAGACGCATTGTCGGACGTATCGTCGGAAATGGGCACAAAGCCATAGATGCAGTAGGGGTTGGTGTAGTCTGTAACGGAGATGTTCTGCTGCCAGTCGGTGGTATATTCCATGCGACGAATCAGAATCTCCGATGTGTTGGCGCTATTGGCAATGAAAGCCAGCATGTCCCTGCCGTTGGGGTTGGGGAATGCTTTAGTGACATCCAATGGCTCATAGCCTGTCGGCAGGGCGCGGTTCGTGCCACCATCGTTCTGATAGGTACTGGATGCCAGCGATAGCTGCAGCTGTCGCTCGGCGGGCTGCTGTTGCTGACCTTGCAGGCTGGTGCTGTCCGACGAGTCGGAATTGCACGCTGTCAGCAGTAGTGCCACCAGCAGTACGAGACCAGTACCTATATGATATGTTGCTTTCATTACTTTCATGTCGTTACCAGTTATGTATTTCCGTCGATGGGGTGCTGCCCGTCTTCCACGTGCTGATACCTGCCGTCACGGTTTCGAAGACGCGCACCTTGTCGCTGCTGAGGCTGGGCAGTGCGTTATAGGCGCTGCTCAAGTTAGAAATGGTCAGCTTCACCGTCGACTTATGGTCTTTTGTCAGCACTTGTTGGTCTTTCTCTGCTTCAGACGACTCTGAATTGACAACAGAGGCCATCAGATAGAACTTTGTACCAGGATAGATGATGCCCGACTTGCACTTGAACTCGCTCTCGGTATTGTTTTCAAACTCCAGCACCAGCTTCACCGACTTGGCCTTCTTCGTCTGCAGGGTCAGCGTGTAAAGTGGAGTGGAGAAATGGTCATCCTCATCCGTGACATCCTTCTCGATATAATCACCCAGACAAACTCCTTCATCTTTGATCTTCTTGTCGTAGATGATATACTCTGGGTCATTGTCCGAATTATAATTTGTTGCCGTTTCATCGGGATATTTCGGGGTAAAGTCGAAGCTCTGTATGTGCTGACCACCTACCAGAATAGCTGTCAATGGGAAGGTGCCCTTCCCATCAGCTTCTTCAGTCTTGAGTGCGACACTCGGCTGGCCGTAGTTGTCGTCAAAAGCATAGATTTTATTTTCAGTCTCGCCACCCGTAGGTATCTTGGCACGGATTTGTACTGCCAGACAGGCCACACCATATTGTAGCGGTTCTTTCAGGGCTATCGAACGGGTGTCGGCAGCTACAGTGGTACCCTGTTCGTCTGTACCCTTGTCATCATATGTAGCTATGAAGGAACTCCACTTCTCGGCTGGGGTATCGCCTGTTGCTGACGTGGCGTATTCGCTCTCCATCGATTTGGTCGATGTATATATCCTGCTGTTTGCATAATAGTACAGCTCGGCAGGATAGGCATAGCTGCCAAAGTTGTTGCCAGGCTTGGACTCAAAGGAAGAACCATTCCACCACATGCCAGCGACACCATCCGGCAGACTGGCAGGATAGTCGGTCATACTTTCGCTTAATGCCGTAACATTCGTACCATCGAACGTTACATAACTATTATCCGTTATCTTTGCAAGAATGGCTGACTTCAGCTCACCGTCAGCCATAGCAGAAACAGTCTCGTAAGTCTTTTGTACATGCTTCAGGATATTGGTGCTAGAACCAGCAAAAGGTTCAGCTACGGAATTGTGGATATTGGCAAACTCGTAAAAGAGTTCCTTGGTGTCATTATCGTGATACCAGCTCCCTGCCGTTGCGATATTGGTCAAGTATTCTGCAATTTTGTCAGCCTTTGTGGCGTCAGCAGCATTGATAGGAATATCATCTGGTGTGAAGGTGACGTTAGCCGGCGTGAAATCCTTGCCGGTAGTATATGATGCTGTCAGGGCACCGTTTTCGAAAGAGTCACTATTAGTACCAACTGTTGCCCTGCCGTATGCCAGGAACGAGGCAGTACCAAGCTGCATCTTCATGGCATCGGGTTGGAAGAAATACTTTGCTGCGCCATTACTAACAGGAATCGTCTCGCCATCGCTTTGTATAAGAGGTCGCGGAGTATCCTCCTTAGTAATCTTCCCTGCTTTTTCAAACGGCACCAGCCACAAGTCCTGGATGCCTCGGAACTCGCCATTGTTCTGCGTAGCTGCTGGCGTCATGCGCACCGTGCCGGTGTTGTTGGCGGCTACGCTGAGCGAGATGCTCACGGGTACGGTTTCCTGCGTCACGTCAGGCGATGGTATCTCGTCTGACGTGCTGCATGCCACGATACTCCATAATGTCAGCAGAGCTGCCGTGCGCGTGCCTATCTTATATGATATATGACGCTGTCGTCTCAAATCGCTGACGCTTTAGTTCTTTTTTATCAGCACGGGGTCGTACTGGCCGCCGTTGTTCCAGTTGAGGGTGACGCTGACCGCCACCGTCTGGTCGTCGCTGGCCAGCGAGCCGTCGTTTTGCAGCCTGGCCTTGAGAACCTTCAGCTGACCGGCCATCAGCTGCTGTCTGATGTAGAGGATGCTCTCCGTCGTGCTGCCATCGTCGAGGGTGACGTAGACGCGGAACTGCCACAGGGCATGGTCGGCCTCGTCGGTGACAAAGGGGTCGGTGGTCTCGATGACGGTACGTGTGACATCCCTCGACGGGAAGTTGACGGAGCAGAAGCCGACGCAGCCGTTATCGGTGTTGGTGATGCGCGAGGTGCGCACGATGGGCGGCACGTCATCGAAGTGGTAGGTGCTGTCGGCTATGGAGAACGAGGAGGCGAAGCCCGTCGTATATACGCGTACCTGCTTCACGTTGGTGACTGCCGTGGTGTCGATCACCAGTGTGGCAGCACAGTTGGCCATGTACAGGTGTACGTTGAACGACTGGTTGACACCCTCCAGCATCTCCATGGACTGACGGGCCGTAAACAGGCCGGTGTTGTGCGACTCCACGGTGTCGCGGCGTTCCTGGCGGAGCCGCTCGCTATGACATCTGTCACCTTTCTCCAGGTTCACCATCGTATTGTTCTTCACATTGGCCACGGCCAGGTGCATGTACTTACGTCGGGGGATGTAGAGGGTGTAGCTCGACTGGTTGGCATCCATGATATGGCTCTCGTGGTGCAGCAGTACAGAGTCGCCCTGCACGTCGAAGAACGACAGGTCTACATCGTGTGCATAGTCGGTGAAGATGGTGGTCAGGTGGTTGCGCAGCACGCTGGCCAGGGCGATGTCGGTGACCGTCGTCAGCTGTGTCGACAGCTCGGTGGTCATATTGGTCACCAGCTGCAGGTCATAGTCTATCTCCTGGTTAGTCTGAGTCGGCAAACAGTCGCTCAGGTCATCGTCGATGGAGTTACAGGATAGCAAGAGCAAATGAGAAATGAGAAATGAGAAAAGAGAAATGAAAGTGAAGACATGAGAAATGTTGCTGCGCTTGCGGGCAGTTCTCATCTCTTTCGTAGGCCAATATGTCATTGTACTTTTCATTTCTAATTTGTCATTTGGCATTTCTCGTTCCTCATTTCTCATTTAATCTTTTTAGTCACCTAGCACAATGTCGTTGAAGCTGAGGCCGGTCTGCCAGTTCAGGTCGACCGAGAGGCCCAGCGAGATCTGTCCGGCGCGCAGGTCGGGCACGGCCACAAGGGCGTGCTGCAGCGAGGTCGGGCCGATCACGAAGTTGGCCGTGGTCATGAAGTCCTGAATGAATACGCGGCGCTGCTTGACGGTGCTGCCGTCGGCTTCGTAGGGAGGCAGTGCCTGGTTGGAGGGCCAGGTGATACCGTCGCTCAGGTCGGTGGTGCTGTGGCCGGCATCGGGATCCAGCTTACCGACGATATAGAACGTGGCACCGTTGCGGATGAAGTTGTTCTCACCCCAGAAGCCGGCGGCATTGTTCTTGAACTCCAGTGCGATATATACGTCACGCTGCTTCTGGCCCTTCAGGCTCTCCTGCCAGTTGTCCCAGAGGAGCGTATAGTTCACTGCCGACTTCTCACCGCCGGTAGCCGATGTGGCCTTGGGGATGTTGATGGTTCCCACGTTGTCGTAGATCATCGTACCGAAGCCCGGCGTAGCCGACTTGGCCAGATAGTTCCAGCCCACTTCCGGCTCCTGGCCGCCTACGAGCACACCTGTCAGCTGGAAGTGCGTGTCCAGCGATGTCACGTCAATCTTGTTGTTGTCCTCAGAGGCTCCGGAGTGCTGCTTCTGGATGTTGGCGTTGTTGTCTTCCAGCACGTTGGCACCGTAGCGAACGGTGGTAGCCAGCAGGGCGGTACCGTAGTTGATGCTGTACTGCATGGCCACGCTGCGGGTGGTGGAGAGCACGTGACCGCCAGTCGACCAGCCTTTCCAGCTGTTGTTGTCGTTCCATTCTGCCACACCGTCGGGATAGTCGTTGGGTACCTTCGTGTCGTTGGTGACGCGGATGGGGCTGTTGCCGAAGTAGCACAGCTCTGCGGGATAGGTATAGTTCTTCGGGTCGAAGGAGTCGCTGGCCGTCGTAGAGCCTCCCATGGCATACGTCTCCACGCTGCTGCTGTAGGCATACTTGAAGTTATAGCCGCTGTTGTCGGCATCCTTGGCGATGAGGAATTTCAGAATCACCGAGCCGTAGGGCAGGTTGAAGAACTTGGGGAAGTTCGTCAGGTCGCTGGTGTCGAGCACCTTGTCCTTGTCAGTAGACAGTACCGATACGCAGTTGGCCTTCACGGTAGCAGTATTCTTCCAATCATAGTCGTTTTCCACATCGAAGTATTTCTCGATGTTGGTCTTGATGACTTTTGCCACCTCCTGTGCCACTACCTCCTGCAGCGATACCGGCTTGGCATTCACCACGGAGTTGACGACAACCATCAGGTCTTTCATCATAAAGTGGATGGCATCGCCGGCACCGGCGCGCAACTCATTGGGATAGATGGTGTTCAGCGTCACGAAGGCCTTCGACAGAATCTCGCCCAGGGCGCACATGGGTGTGTTGCCAGAGGGGTCGAGAGGAAACGTGTTACGTTCCGACAGCTGCAGGTCGCTCGACACGTTGGCATAGTCGCCCCATTCCAGGTTGCTAGCCAGCGTCATGCTCTGGGTACCGAATTCGCATACCGTACCGGCCTTGATGCCGCTGCTGACAATCTCCGTCAGCACGTTGGCTATCAGGTTCTCATACTGCAGCAGGGCAGCCCAGTAGATGTTGGGCGTGGCGGGCTCGGGGGTGTCGGGCACGATTCTGCAGAGCGAGAACGAGGCGTTCGACAGGATGGAGTCGGGTTTCCAGGTAATCTTACCCTGTTCGATGTCCGACCCCGTCTTGATGGCCTTGCCGTATAGCATCAGCGTGTTGGTCTCCGTTGGCAGGCTCAGCTCGATGACGCGGTGCGACTTAGGCACATCCGTCGAGGCATCGCCGTTGGTGGGGTCCAGCTTGTAGGCACCGATGATGGTACCGAACGAGTAGGCCTTGTTGGCCTTGATGGCTGACGATACTGTCTTGCCGTCGGCCAGGGCACTGCCCGACATCAGCTTAAAGGCCATCAGCTCGGCATTGGTGATGCCACGGAAGTCATTAGCGCCAGTCACGTTGGCCTGCGTGTTACCGCCACTCATTCTGACGATAGGAGAAGAGGCACTGCCGGACGTAGCGGGGGAGTTGCTGGTAGCAACGTTAAAGACGAACTTCGTCGTCACCTCGTTTACGCCGGACCCGCCGGGAATGTTCTGATTGGGTGCTGCCAGGTCGTCGCTGGAAGCGGAGCAGGCAGTGAAGCCGATCGTGCCTACGAGTGCAATGGCACCCGTCAAGGCCAAACTTTTCATTGTCTTCATATTCATATCTTTTGTTCTTTTCTTCTACAAATTACTGGATGTCAATAGTCTGAGTAATACCCTGATTCCAGTCAAGGTCGATGGAGAGTCCCATCTCCAGAGAGGGGAGTGTCAGGTCGGGCAATACGTTATAGGCATTCTTGAAGCTTTTCACCACGATGTTTGCTGTGGTGTAATAGTCCTGTACGAAGGCCTTCTTGATGAGAACATCGGTGCCCATATATTTCTGTGAGTCATTCAGGTATGGGTCGAGTATACCTACTACGTAGAACTTGGTGCCAGGATAGATGATCTGGCCATTGTTGCCAATGATATTGCCTGCGCTCTGGTTCTCAAACTCCAGTGCAATCTTTACCACTGCGTTCACCTGATTGGCTGCTGTTGCTTCTGGGGTTTCCAGCACCAGCGTATAGGTCGAAGTAGATTTTTCATTAGTAAGTTTGATGGGAGTAGCCATCACCTGGTCATAGATGGTATACGACGTGGCAGAGGCGATAGGCTGGAACTTGTAGTCTACAGCTTTCTGTCCGCCAATAAGAATACCTGTCAGGGGGAAGTTGGTGGTACCGACAGTAATGGCGTTGTTCTTGTTGTCTAATAGTGTGGCACCATCAGTCTTCACGGTCAAATCCAGTCTGCCCACCGCATACTGTATCTGATCCTTGATGGCAATAGAACGGGTAGTAGATTCAACTTTGGTTTTATTGTAGAGCAGATTGTTCTGATTGTCTTTTGCTTCTATGATATCCTTTTTCCACTCTTTTCCGTCTGCATATAGAGATGCCAATGACTGGTCAGAAGTAACGATGTCGCTCAACACATAATAGCGGAGCGAGGCTGGATAGACGTAGGAGGTGACGGCGGCAATGTCCAGACCAGTTTGGTTGTTGTCAGCCAGTTCCACAAACTCATATTCGGTGGTGCTGTTTTCCTTCAACTGCCAATTCAGATAAGCAGCTCCGTCAGGCAAGAAAATGTCAGCGGGATAGTTGCCCATTTCCTTAAAGGTAATCTTATGGGTGGTTGCATCAATGCTGGTAACGTAAGTGTCATTGTTGATGGCAGCCTTGATGGCAGTTGACACGGCATCGGTATTGCTTGCCAGTGAAGTGTAGAGCTGCTGTACGGCAGCTTTGATACTGGCCCACGAACCAGCTCTCATCAAGATGAACGACTCCCAAAGACTGCGCAAGGCAACAACATCGCTTGCTTCCCATCCAGTGGCATTGGCAATATTGGTGATGTAGGTGGCAATCGCAGTAGCATTGTTGCCCAACGCGCTGTTGGGGCAAATCTGCTGGAGGTTGAAAGAGATGGCACCGAGGGTGTTATCGCCAACTTCTACAGTCTTGTTCAGTGCTCCGTCGCTGGTAACACCGGCTGCGGTAGTGGGTGCTTCACCGTAGAACATAAACGACTGCGTGCCGAGGCGGATGTCCACATTCTGATACAGGTGCGAATTGTTGGTCGTGAACAAAGAACCATTGATAATTTCATTAGCGTTGGTACTGCTGGCACCAGTCTTCCCGGCACTGGTTCCTGCTAATAGGGTAATCTTGCTGGGAATAGTCGAAGTTGCAGAAACGTCAGAAACCGTTGAGGCAAAGGGATATAGTTCAATATCCCGTATTCCTCTAAATGCCTCACCTTGGAATTGTACAGTGGCAGCACTCATACGAGTAGTACCTACTTTCTTGGGCAGCGAGATGGTAAATTCTGCTTTTACCGTACCAGTCTCATTTTCCTGTTCCGTTTGTTGTACTATCAAGTCGTCGCTACTTGAGCAGGCAGCAAAGACGAGTGCTACAGCCGTCAGGACTGTCAACATTAATACACTCTTTGTTTTCATATTCTTCATTTTTTTATTGTTATTTCGTTAATGGTCGATTCATGTGGGGGCTACTTGGTTCCGGAAGAAGGGGCGTCTACGTAATCGTAGTAGACGCGGATGTAGCCGGTGTAACGCTGTCCGTAGAGGATATGGCGGCGAATGTACTGCCAGGTACGGCCACCGTTGAGTCGTTGCAGCTTCCTGACACGAACGGCCGGGTCGCGCTCTTGTTTCACAATATTCACAGCCTGCTTCAGCTCGCTGTTGCTGGCCGACAGCTCGGTCAGCTGGTCAGTGAAGTCGGCCCAAGCCTCGCCGCCACCCACTGTCTCGAAGAGGGCATCAGGCACGTCGACGCGCTCCTGGATGTACTTCTGCAGGGCCTTGGCACGGGCAGTGGCAAGTCGCTCGTTGCCTGCTTCAGGACCTTCGACAGAGGCCAGACCCACAATCTGGATGACCTTCACGGTGCTGGCGGTGTCGTTCATGATCTGGCGCGTGGCCTCGATGATGCGCTCCAGCACCTTGCCGTTGTCGCGGTAGTCGCTACGCAGTGCCGTCTTGCCCAGCGGGAAGTAGACGAACAGCGCATCCTTCTCCTTGCGGAGCACGCGGGAACGGTCGTAAGGCTTGTATTCCGAAACGTGCGACAGGATGGGATTGTCGTACTGCGGTCGTTTCACCTCTACGGTGGCGGTAGGAGCGGGCGGGGTTACCACTACCGGCTCCGGCTTGACCTCCTTCGGTGTCACCGGCTCGGCGGGCGGTGCCGGCGGTACGATGACATCCGGCTCGGCCATCGCCAGCGTCTTGGTGGTGCGGCCCGGTATGTTGAACACGATGTTCAGGGCTGCCTGGGGCAGGAAGAACCATTTCTTGTCGTCCTTGATCTTCGTGCCGCAGTGGCCACAGGCATAGCTCGTAAACTTGGTATAGCCGATGGCACCGCCTATCAACGCCTCGATGTTCCAGTGGCGGCCCAGCGGCCACGAGTATCCGTAGAAGGCACCAAGGACTCCGAGGTCTCCCTCGCGGCGCTCGTTGCGCACCGATTTCCACAGTCCGAAGGGGAACTTCAGGTCGGCCACGTTGTAGTGGCTGTATATCAGATTCACTCCGAAGAAGTGGTGAACATTCACCGAGTCGGTCCAGTAGCGAAGGTCGGGCGACAGCAGCAGATGGCGCCACTTGCGGGAGGTATGGTCATCGGTAGGCCACGGCCGGTAGCCTGCTGTCGCACCCAGTGACAGGTGGGGCGACAGGCGCACGCCCACCCTGAGGTTGGGGGTGAGCCAAGCGTCGTAGAGCAGGTTGTTGCTAATCGTCACCTGCTGGGCCTTCACGCCCGTAAGCCAGCAGCTTAACAGGCATAGTAGGACGCCAAATCTCTTGAATATTTTGTAAGAAATTGACATAATACCCTGATATATTTATCTCCTTCGAAATGCAAAGGTACAATAAATATCAACACGTTTTATCTTTTTCAAGAATATTTTAAGATTTTTTAATCTTTTTCTTTACAAAAGTAGCGTGTATTATCAGGGTTTGGCTTATTTCCACAGGCGGTAGGGGTTCTGGCGCAGCTGACTGTTGTAGTAGCGGCGGTAGCCCGTCACCTCCTGGCCAATGAAGGCAGGCTTCTCGTAGGCCTCGTCCTCGCTGGCCAGCTCCACCTCGGCAATCACCAGTCCGTCGTTGTCACCGTGGAACTCGTCCACCTCGAAGGTGTGCTGTCCGCTCTTCACCAGCCATCGCGTCTTGTCGATGATGCCCGGGTCGCACATCGTCATCAGCATGGCGGCATCGTCCATTGGTATCTCCTGTTCGAACTCGTAGCGCGACAGTCCGCCGTTCAGCGAGGGACCTTTAATAGTAAGGTATGCGTGTGCGTCACGTATGCGCACGCGTATCGTACGTCTCCGGTCGCTGCACAGGTAGCCCTGGCGGATATGGCTGCTGCCGTATGCCGCCGCCTTGTAGGTGTCGTCCAGTACAAGGAATTTTCGTTCGGTCTCGGTGTTCATAATAATATAAAATTAAATGAGAAATGAGAAATGAGGTAACCCCATTTCTCATTTTTTTACGCCATCATGGTGAATGTCCAGATGAGATAGATGACAGCGAGGATGATGAGTCCTGCAAAGATCCATGTCACTACTTTCTTGCCTTGTTCTTCCTGTTTCTTCTGCCATGCTTCGCGCTTGGCGTTGACTTTGTTCTTGCTCATAATGGTAATATTTTAGTTTAACTATTCGTCATCAGACGAGGGAAATTCCATAAGGTATGCCTTGATGAAGTCGTCGATTTTGCCGTCCATCACACCGTCGACGTCGGAGGTCTGGTAGTTGGTGCGGTGGTCCTTTACGCGGCGGTCGTCGAAGACGTAGGAGCGTATCTGCGAGCCCCACTCAATCTTCTTCTTGCCGGCCTCTATCTTGGCCTGTGCCTCTAAGCGTTTCTGCATGGCACGGTCGTAGAGCTGCGAGCGCAGCAGGGCCATGGCGCGCTCCTTGTTCTTCGGCTGGTCGCGCGTCTCGGTATTCTCGATAAGTATCTCTTCCTCCTCGCCGGTGTCGGGGTCGGTATACCAGTAGCGCAGGCGCACGCCACTCTCCACCTTGTTGACGTTCTGGCCGCCGGCACCGCTGGAGCGGAACGTGTCCCACGACAGCTTGGCGGGGTCGACATACACCTCGATGGTGTCGTCGACCAGCGGCGATACGAAGACGGAGGCAAACGATGTCATGCGCTTGCCTTGGGCGTTGTAGGGACTGACGCGCACCAGGCGGTGTACGCCGTTCTCGCTCTTCAGGTAGCCGTAGGCAAACTCGCCGCCCTCTATCTGCATCGTCACACTCTTGATGCCTGCCTCGTCGCCGTCCTGCAGGTTGGCGATGCTCACCTTGTAGCCGTGGTCGTCGGCCCACCGCTGGTACATGCGCATCAGCATCTCGGCCCAGTCCTGTGCCTCGGTGCCGCCGGCACCGCTGTTGATTTTCAGCACGGCATCCATGGGGTCCTCCTTCTGTCGGAGCATGTTCTTGAGTTCCAGATCTTCTATCAGGCCGAGGGCGGTCTGATAGTTGTGGTCTACCTCCTCTTCGGTCACCATGTCCTCCTTGTAGAAGTCGAAGGCCAGCTGCAGCTCATCGGCGGCGGTACGTACCGCCTGGTAGCCGTCGAGCCATTTCTTGATGCCCTTCACCTTCTTCATCTGCTCTTCGGCCCGCTTCTGGTCTTGCCAGAAGTCGGGAGCCTGGGTACGGAGGTCCTCCTCCTCGTACTCCATCTTCTTTTCGTCTATCTTCAGGTACTTGTACAGCGCGTCGGCGCGGTCAAGTACGTCCTTTAGCTGGTCAGATGTAATCATATTTTTCTAATTAGTAATGAGTAATTAGTAATGAGTAATGATGATTACTTTAAGCATCTCCTTTTTCTCATCAACTGTTTACCCATGCTATGCTTATTCTCCTTTTACTGTTCCTGTTATACTAGTTAATATCTTGATGATTTCTTCATTATCAGAATGAATGGAATGATACTCTTTTTCTGTTAAATTGCCGCAAGCAAATAATCGACCAAGCCAAAAATGTGTTTCGTTCGCCTCTTTTAAGGCGATGGTCATTTTGGTGAGGAAATCGGCACGGCTCTGGGCATATTGGCCCTCAGCTACATTGGCACCAATGCTTGTCCCACTTCGGTATATTTGTCGTATCATATCTTTGTCGCCAGAATTTTTCTTAGACAGATATTTACACATCTTGATAATTCTATCAGCGAACTTCTCCGATTTCTTTTTGATAACATTCTCGCGTCTTTCCATCATAACAAGGTAATCATAATTACTCATTACTAATTACTCATTACTCATTATTCTTGGTACATCGCATCGATTTGTTCCTTGTAGTTTTCGTTAAGTACGCGGCGGCGGATTTTCAGCGTGTTGGTCAGCTCGCCCTTCTCCATGCTGAGGTGGTGGGGTAGCAGGGTGAAGCGCTTCACCTGCTCGTAGTGGGCCAGCTGCTGCTGGAGGGTGTCGATGCGCTCCTTCATCATCTCGATGATGCGCGGGTCGGCACAGAGCTGCTCGCGGTCGGCAAACTCGATGCCATGGGCCCGGGCGTACTCCTCCAGGCGGGGGTAGACGGGAATGATGAGCGCCGACACAAACTTACGCTGGTCGGCGATGATGCATATCTGGTCGATGTACTTGTCGACGAGCAGCTTCGACTCAATCATCTGCGGTGCGATATATTTGCCGTTGCTGGTCTTGAACAAGTCCTTGATACGTTCCTTGAGGAACAGCTCACCGTCCTTCAGGTAGCCGGCATCGCCGGTGCGGAAGTAGCCGTCGGCAGTGAAGGCAGCCTTCGTCAGGTCTTCCCTGTTGTAGTAGCCACGGGTGATGGTGGGGCCTTTGAGCAGGATCTCGCCCTCGTCGCTGATCTTGATGTCGAGGCCCTCGATGGGGATGCCGACACCGCCCACGGTATAAGGCTCGCCCAGGTGGTTACAGCTGACGGTGGCCAGCGACTCGGTGAGGCCGTAGCCCACCACCATGTTGATACCGATGGAATGGACGAATTCCTCGACGTGGGCACTGACGGCAGCACCTGCCGTGGGGAAGAAGTGGGCATTCTCCAGGCCCAGCTCCTTGCGCACCAGGGAGAACACGGTACGGTTGAGCATCTCGTACTCCAAGTGGAGGGCCATGGGTGGCTTCTTGCCCAGACTGAGGTATTCGATGTTATGCTTGCGGCCTACCGCCAGGGCGTGGCGGAACAGCTTGCGCTGTACGGCACTGGAATGCTCGATTTTTTCCATCACCCCCATATACACCTTCTCCCAGAAGCGGGGCACGGCCGACATACAGGTGGGGTGCGTCTCACGCATCGACTGCTGCACCTCCAGCGGGTGGGTGTTGACAATCATCGTGGCTCCCTCGGTGAGCGACAGGATGGCCCAGCCGCGCTCGAAGATATGCGTGTAGGGCAGGAAGTTCATGACACGGTCGCTCTCCCCTACGGGCACGCATTTGTGGTTGGCCTCGAAGGCGGCATGGAACTGTCCGTGCGTCAGGATGACACCCTTCGAGTCGCCCGTTGTGCCACTGGTATAGAGAATGTTGGCGATGTCGTCGAACGATGCCTCGCGCTGCAGCTTCTCCACCTCGGTCTGGCGCGGCAGGTTCTCGCCCAGCTTCAGGAATTCGGAGAAGTAGATGGCGTTGGGGTCGTGCGAAGAGATGTGTACCGCCGGGTCGTAGACGATGATGCGCTCCATCGTGGGACAGAGCGAGAAGATGCGGCGGGCCTTGTCGTACTGCTCCTGCTCACCCACGAAGAGGAAGCGGATCTTCGCGTCGTTCACCATGAACTGGATCTGCTGCTCCGAGCTGGTGGCGTAGAACGGGATGGTGACGGCACGGATGCCCCAGGCTCCGAAGTCGCACTGGATGTACTGCACCGAGTTCTGCGAGAAGATGCCGATGTTCTCCTGTGGTTTCACTCCCAGGTTCAGCAGGGCGTTCGACACCTGCATCACGGTCTGTGACACCTGGTTCCACGACAGCGTTTTCCACTCCTTGCCGCCGAAATCCTGATAAATCAGCATCTCGCGGTCGCCATACTTCTTTGCCTGCTGATGTATCAGCACCGACATGTGACAGTTTGTCTGCATAGATTCTCCTCTTTTAAATTAGGTGCAAAGGTAATAAAAAAATTAGAAATGAGAAATGAGAAATGAGAAATTATTTGTATCTTTGCACATAAATTTGAAATAATGGAAATAAAACGTTATACAAACGAGGCTGTAGAGCTGCTGAAGCAGCTGATCAGTACACCCAGGGTGAGCAGGTATGAGACGGCGGCTGCCGACATTTTCGAGCAGCAGGTGCAGAAGTGGGGGATGACGTGCCGACGCATCGGCAACAACATCCTGATTCAGGAAGAGACAGACCCCCGCAAGCCGACGCTGCTGCTCAACGCACATATCGACACGGTGAAACCCGTGGCCACCTGGACGCGCAAGCCGTTCACACCCGTCGTAGAGGGTGACCGACTCTACGGACTGGGAGCCAACGACTGCGGCGGCGGCTTGGTGAGTCTGCTGGCGGCATACCGCATTTTTCGGGACGGGATGATGCCGGGCGCGAGCTATAACCTCGTGTTTCTGGCCTCTTGCGAAGAAGAGGTCAGCGGAGAAGGCGGTTTCAGGAAAGCCCTGCCGGAGCTGCCACCCATCGATGTGGCGATTGTCGGAGAACCGACGGGTATGCAGCCCGCCATTGCCGAGAAGGGACTGATGGTCATCGACGGCATCGCCCGTGGCAAGAGCGGCCATGCCGCCCGTGAGGAGGGAGTCAACGCCATCTACGAGGCCCTCGACGACCTGGTATGGCTGCGCGACTACCGATTCTCGAAGGTCAGTCCGCTGCTTGGTGCCACGAAGATGACGGTGACGATGGTCAGCAGCGGTACGCAGCATAACGTGGTACCCGACGAGTGCCGTTTTGTCATCGATGTGCGGCCCAACGAATACTACCACAACGAATACCTGTTTGCCTTCCTGCAGAAGCACATGAAGAAGTGTGAGCTGACGGCGCGTTCCTTCCGTCTGTCATCATCGCATATCCCCCACGACCACCCGCTGGTACAACGCTGCATCGCCCTCGGCATGACCCCGTTTGGCTCCCCGACGCTCAGCGACCAGGCCCTCATGCCCTTCCCCTCGCTGAAACTCGGCCCCGGCGAATCAAGCCGAAGCCACTCTGCCGATGAGTTCATCTGCATCAGCGAGATAGAAAAAGCAGTATCAACATATGTTACGTTGATAAATGAGTAATTAGTAATGAGTAATTAGTAATTATGATTACTTCAAGCATGGAAAATACGCGCCATTAATTTTTAGCAAGCGCCCAATGAGAGGCTTAAACAAATCATAATTACTAATTACTCATTACTCATTACTAATTATTTATCTTCCCAGCCACTGTTCCGGATTGAGCTTGGCGGTTTCGCGGCGCAGCTGGAACTGGAGGATGTTGTCGTGGCCCACGCGGCCTAACACCTGGCGGGTGGAGACCTTCTGACCGCGATGTACGTTGACACCGGCGAGGTTGCAGTAGACGGAGATGTAGCTGCCGTGGCGTACCATGACGACCATCGTACCGCCAAAGCTGAAAACGGCACTCACCTCACCGTCGAAGATGCTACGCGCCATCGCACCGTTGTCTCCTTGGATGTTGATGCCCTTGTTGTCGAGCGTCACGTTGCGCAGCCCCTCTACGTTGTACTGTCCGAACTGGCTCACGATGCGGTAGCTGCCCGTGATGGGCATGGGCAGACGGCCACGGTTGCTCTCGAAGCTGCCGCTGATGCGCTGGTCTTCCGACGGTACGTTCAGCACCTCTTCTGCTTCCTTGCGTGCCGAGGCCACGGCCTTTGCGTGTTCGGTGGCCTCCTTCTCGGCGCGCCGCTCCTCGGCACGGCGGGCTTCCTCCGCCTCACGGGCCTTGCGCTCGGCAAGCTCCTTCTCCCGTCGGCTCCGGGCGGCCAGGGCATCGGCCTTGGCCTTTTCCTCGCGGGCCTTGGCTTCGGCGATACGGCGGGCATTCTCACGGGCTGCCGCCTCGGCTTCCGCCTTCTTACGGGCCAGTTCGGCGGCCCGTTTCTTTGCAGCCTCAGCTTCGGCGCGCCGCTTGGCTTCGGCGGCGGCACGTGCCTTCTGACGGGCTATCTCCTCAGCAATCAGACGGTCAATCTGGGCATTCAGTGCCGCATCTTTCTGCTTCTGCTGGGCAATGATGTTCTGGATGGTCTTCTGTTCCTTCTTCAGCGTGCTCACCACGTTCTGCTGTTCCACCTGCTTACCTTCCAGCGAGCGACGCTCGCGTTCTCCCTTCGCCAGCAGGTCGGTTTTCTGGCTCTTGGCACGGTTCAGCTCCTGGAACTTCATGTCGACGGCCTCCTGCTGTGCCTTCACCTCGTTGCCCTGTACCCGCTGGTAGGAGGCGTATTCACGCATGAAGCGCAGGCGGCGGTACATCTGGGTGAGGTTGTCGGCACTGAAGATGAACATCAGCTGGCTCTGCACGGAACGGTTGCGGTGCATGTAACGCATCGACTTGACATAGCGCTGCTTGCATTCGAGCAACTGGTCCTGCAACACGTCCAACTGGTTGCCGAGCGTCTCAATCTCGATGTCCAGCGAGTTGATGTCGTGACGGATGGTGTCGATGGTGCGTCGCTTGCCTTCAATTTCGGTGTTGATGATCATCAGGTTGCGCAGCCGTTTCTGCACATCCTGCTGGTTGTTGGCGAGCCGCTGCTCCTGTGCCTTGATTTGTTGTTGCAGCTGCTGGCGCTGGTTCTGCAGTGCCTGTACCGACTCCGGCTGTTTGGTGCCTTTCTTCTTGGTTGTCGTTTTCTTCTTACTCTGGCTGGTGGTTTTATTCTTGGTTACAACGGTCTTCTTCGCCGCCGACCGTCCCTTGCGCTGCTGTTGTGCGTAAGGCGTCAGGGTGAAGACCGTGAGAAGGAACAGGACTGCTAATCGCTTCATTCCGAACATTTAGAGAGACATAAAGCGGCGCAGGATGTCATCGACCGACACCTGGCGGTATTTGGTAGAGACTTCCGTGCGGGTTTCCCAGTCTTCGTCACTGCCCATGTAGTTGAGGGTCATATTGAACTTGATCTCCTTGTTGGGGGTGTTGAACGTGATGTTGTGGCTCATCGGGAAGGGCTTGTGGTTGTTGTACTTGAAGTCCTCGTAGTCCCAGTTGAGCTGGTAGTTGCCGCGATACTTGTCGTTGAACATGATATTGGCCATCTTCACGATGGCAGCGACGTTGTCCACCAGCCAGCGGTACGACAGCCTGCCACTCTCCAGCGACACCACCACGTCGTCGGTGCCCATCTCGGCATCGAAGGTCTTCAGGTTCTTGTCGGCCAGCCTCGACTTACCGGGCTGGAAGAGCTCGTTCCAGAAGAGGGCCTGCAATACGTAGAAGTCGATGTCGCTGTTACGCAGGAAGTCCAGCTGTCCGTAGGGCACCTTCAGGTATTGCTTGTTGATACGGTCCATGATGAGCACATACTCCTTTGTGAACTCCAGTCTGCCGGCCTCTACGAATCCGAAGGCCATCAGTTGCAGGCGTATCACGTCGTCGCGCTTCATCCTCAGGTTGCCGGTCAGCGTCATCTGCTGGTTGCCCACCTCTATGGCTAACTTCACCTTCGAGGTGATGAAGCGGGCATGCTGCGCGTTGTCGGTCACCTTCTGCAGGAACGACTCTTTGTTGAGTTTCACGACAGGGACTTCGGGGGCGGCGCTTTCCTCGGTAGCGGTTGACTGCTGTGCCAACTCCTCGGCAACGCTCCTCTTGCTCCTGGGGGCAGTGGTCTCGCTGCTCCTTTTCCTGTCGGCCTTGGTCGTTGCAACGCTCTCCTCCTCGTATGACGGACCGTCGTAGTGACGGCCGAGTCGTCCTGATGAGCCACACGATGTCATGAATAGACATGCGCCTGCGCATGCCATGATTGCCAGTAAACGTAAGGTTTTCATTCTTTTAAGTATTTTTTCAGTTTGATTTTCCGTATAAGCACTTGTGATGGCGGGTTGTCGCCGGTCGCCCTGTCGGCAGCCCGTTGCCAGTAGTCGACGGCCTTGTCGGTCTCGCCGATGTGGTAGTAGATATCGCCGGCGTGTTCCAGGAGCACTGCCGACGTGTCGGTGTCGCACTGCAGTGTCTGGTCGATGTAGATGCGGGCTTCGTTATAGCGTTTCTGCATGAAGAGTATCCATGCGTAGGTGTCGAGGTAGGTGGCATTCTTCGGCTCTGCCTTGATGGTACGGTACGACATCTGCTCGGCCTCTTCGAGCCGGATGCCGCGCTCACTGAGGTAGTAGGCGTAGTTGTTCAGACAGCCGATGTTGTCGTCTTTCCATTGAAGGCAGGAGTCGTAGGCGGCAAAGGCCTCCTTGTCCATGCCCTTCTGGTGCAAGATGTCGCCCATCACGGCATAGAAGTCGCTGACAATGGCAGGGTCGCTCTGGGCGGTGATGACACCGATGCCGTTCTGGAAGGCGTTGAGGGCCTCGTCCAACTGCTGCTTCTGGTAGTAGGCGATGCCCTGGTAGTAGTAGAAGGCCATCTCGTCGGGGTTGTACTTACGGGCATCGCTGCAAAGGGCGATGACGCGCTCGCGGTCGTTGTCCTGCCAGGCGTAGCTGACCAGTTGCAGGCGGGCGGCGGCATTGTCGGGTTCTGTCTGCAGGGCCTGTTCCAGTACGGGAGCGATGCTGTCGTGCGGCATCTTCTTCAGGTTCATATAGGTGGCACAGAACAGCGGCATGCCGGCATCGGTCTGTGGCATGTCCAGCAGTCGGTGGAAGAGCTGCAGCACCCGTGTGGAGTCTCCACCGTTCTTCTCTGAGTCGCTGATGACCTGTCGCATCACCATCACACGGTCCTGTGTGCTGGCCTCGCGGCTCAACAGGACGCGCTCCAGGTAGCGGTTGGCATTCAGCGTGTCTTTCTGGTCGTTATAGTGTGACAGTAGCGCCATCAGGACGCTGCGGTTGTCGGGTTCCTCCTTCAGAATGTCGTTGTAGATGGCCAGTGCCTTTTTCTTCTGGCCGTTCATATAGAGGGCGTTGCCGTACAGGCAGGCATAGTTCTTGTCGTTGGGGTACTTGTCGGCCAGCATCTTCATCTCGGCAATGGCGGCTTTCTTGTCTCCCTTCTGGGTGTAGAAGTTGCTCTTGGCGTAGGACAGCCGTTCGCTCTTGCCCTCGATGGTCTCCAGTCTCGACAGAGTACGGATGGCATTGTCGTAGTCCTCGCGCTGTTCGTAGAGCTGGATGAGGATGCCCAGCACGTCATCGCGCTCACGGCTTTTCTCCGAAAGGCTCTCCAGGGTGGTGATGGCATCGTCGAACTGCCGCAGGTTGATGTATGCGTTGGCCAGCGTCTCTAAGTAGGTGGTATTCGAAGGCTCCAGGCTGACGGCCTTCTTCGAGTATTCCAGTGCCGTGTCTTTCTGTTTCAGCATGGCATAGTATTGTGCCAAGTAGTAGTAGGCCTCCGAACGGGTGGAGTCTATCTCGATGCAGTGGCGCAGCAGGTCGAAGGCCGCATCGCTGTTTCCTTTCTCCCGCTGGCAGATGGCCTCCAGGAAGAAAGCGTCATACTTCCGCCCATCTTGGGCGGAAGAAATGAGGAATGAGAAATGAGGAATGAGAAATGTCAACAAGAGCATTGTTCTCATCCCTTTCATGCGCTTCAAGCATTTGGCTATGGTACTGGTAGCATTCTTCATTTCTCATTGAGGGCCGACAGCCCGCCATTTCTCATTGCTCACTTCTCATTTCTCATTTGGCATGAAATGCCTATTTTACTCCCGTATGTCCGTATCCTCCCTCGCCGCGCTCGGTCTCGTCGAGGGCTTCAACCACCACGAACTCCCCCTGTTCGCAACGGGCGATGACCAGCTGTGCGATGCGCTCGCCATCGTTGACCACGAAGTCGGTTTCCGACAGGTTGATGAGCACCACACCCACCTCACCACGGTAGTCGGCATCGATGGTGCCCGGCGCGTTCAGCACCGTCAGACCGTGCTTCAGGGCCAGTCCGCTGCGCGGCCTCACCTGGGCTTCGTAGCCCTCTGGCAGGGCGATGTACAGTCCTGTGGGAATCAGGCGGCGCTCCATGGGGCGCAGGGTGATGGGGGCATCGAGGTTAGCCCTCAGGTCCATGCCGGCACTCTGCGGCGTGGCGTATGCGGGCAGTGGCTGGTGACCGCGGTTGACTACTTGAATCTTTGTCATCTTTCCGTTGTTACTATATAATTAAGGTGCAAAATTACGCATTTCTCTTCAAATAGCCATACTTTTTTGAAAAAAATTACACTACTTTCGCATGTTTTATAACAATACTCAGCTATCGCAAGTTCCTCTAATGATCACAAAAACAATAAAAACTCAAATAAATTTGGTTTTTCATTCGATTTGCACTACTCTGAGGCTTTGCCTCGAAGGTAGGCTGCATCTCGGAAATGAAAATAAATAGGGATTTATTTTGCATTTCGCTCGATTTGCACTACCTTTGTCGACGAAAACACCTAATCGCATCATTGCAGCATGAAAATGGAGTGGAAGAAACTGATTTCCAGCAAACGGCTGGGACAAGAGTACCGCCATGTGGAGCGGCACGACGACCGCACGGAGTTCAAGCGCGACTACGACCGCCTGATTTTCTCGGCACCGTTTCGCAGACTACAGAACAAGACACAGGTGTTCCCCCTGCCGGGCAGCGTGTTCGTACATAACCGGCTGACACACTCGTTAGAGGTGGCCAGCGTGGGGATGTCGCTGGGCAGCGACGTGGCCCATCGTATCATCAGCGAACGGCGGCCCGACCTGCGTGGTACGCTGTTCGAGCAGATCGGACAGATTGTCTCTACGGCCTGTCTGGCCCACGACCTGGGGAACCCGCCCTTCGGCCATTCTGGCGAGAAGGCCATCCAGACCTTCTTCACCGAGGGTGCTGGCAGCATGCTGAAGGAACAGGTGTCGCCCGCCTTCTGGGATGACATCACCCACTTCGAGGGTAATGCCAACGCCTTCCGCCTGCTCACCCACCAGTTCAAGGGTCGCCGACCGGGTGGTTTCGTGATGACCTACTCCACCATTGCCAGCATCGTGAAGTATCCCTTCGCCTCGTCGGCAGCCGGTCGCAAGGGGAAGTTCGGATTCTTCCAGAGCGAGCAGGCTTCCTACCAGCGACTTGCCGATGGAATGGGCATTTTTTGCATCTCGCAGCCTGGTGAGCCACTCCGTTACGTGCGCCATCCGCTGGTGTATCTCGTAGAGGCTGCCGATGACATCTGCTACGAGATTATGGACTTGGAGGATGCCCATAAGCTGAAGATTCTCTCCTTCGAAGAGACCTCAGAGCTGCTGCTCGGTTTCTTCGATGCCGACGTACAGCAGAAGATACGGCAGCGTATCATCGACGAGCAGCTCACCGACGAGAACGAGCAGATTGTCTACCTGCGTGCCTGTGTCATCGGTAAGTTGGAGAACGAATGCGTCAATGCCTTTGTCGCCCATGAGGACGAGATACTCAGCGGCACCTTCACCGGCAGTCTCATCGACCATATCAGTCCCCTGCAGTGTGATGCCTACCGCCGCTGTGCCCGTCTCTCCGTAGAGCGTATCTACCGTAGCAAGGTGGTGCTCGACGTAGAGTTGTCCGGTTATAAGATCATGGCCACGCTGATGGAACAGATGATTGAGGCCGTGATGCACCCCGACCGTTACTATTCGCAGCAACTCATCGGTCGTGTGTCGAGCCAGTACGACATTGATGCCGCCGACCTGGAGTCGCGCCTGATGGCTGTCATCGACTACATCTCCGGCATGACCGATGTCTATGCCCTCGATGTCTACCAGAAGATCAACGGTATCTCCCTGCCCGTCATCTGATTAAAACAAAAGACAGGGATGTGCTTTTCGGCACATCCCTGGTCTTAGTGAGCGTGTTTAGATGGTCAGAGGGCCGTGGCCCATGCAGGAGGTGGTTCCTATGGCGGTCAGTGCCGCCGTGAGGATGCTAATCACGATCTGTATGATCGCTTTCCATTGTTCTTTCTTCATTGTTCCTTGTTTTCGTTAATACTATTATTCTGGTCTCGCAGCCGTTCTGGCTGTCAGGGCTTACTCGCCGCCGCCCTCGGCATTACGCGGAGAACTGTAGTCGCCCAGCTCCTCCCAGGTCAGGACAGCTCCGGCAGCGCGGGTGACGTCGATGCTCTTGCCTACCACGGCACCGGTGGGCTGCACCTGCCACTTGGAAGTGATGTCGGTGGCGGCGTTGAACTCCTTCGGATCCTCCACACCCTTCGACTTCATCGACACGCGGAAGATGCCCAGGTTGTCGATCTTCACCGACTTGCCCTCGTAGGCCAGTTCGCGGACGTGGCTCACCAGGTCGGCGATGACACCCTTGATGGTTCCCACAGAGTAGGCGCTGTTGTGACCGGCCATGTGCTCGATCAGACCATCCAGTTCCATCAGCCCCTCGCTAGCCTTGCGAGCGTAATACTTGCCATAACCTGCCGACTTACGATTGTTGTTCTTGTACAAACGATACTTTGCCATAATGTTGTTTCCTTTCTTTTTTTAATTGTTAGACATTGTGTTGTTTGCAATTTCCGACTTTGTTCAGCGCTGTTGTTGTCTTGTTTGCGGTTGCAAAGGTACGGCAAGATTATGGCCTTTGCAAGGAAATGGGTGGGGTCAGGATAAACCTAAATTGCAACGTACTCATTGTCAGCAAGTTTCCAGCGTGTTTAAGAAATTGATACAAGAAAAGCGCTTTTTCCCTTTTGCGTTTTGCCTATTTCTTCGTAACTTTGCACCACCTTATTATTATAATGATGGCTTAATTAAAAATCCGCGAAAAATGCAAGAAAGAAGCTACACCATTGTGGGAATCAGGCACCATAACTGGCAGGGCGAACGCATGCTGACATGCATGGAGGGCTCGCTGGGAAAGCGTGTGGTGCTGATGCACGAAGAGACCAACGACTGGAACCGTGAGGCGACAGCCGCCTACATAGACACCGAGATGGTAGGCTATGTATCTAATGAAGAGTGCCGCGAGAGCAGCGCCTATTGCGACCAGTCGGCATCCTTTCTGCTGGAAGGGTATGTGGAGAAGGTCGATTTGATCAACCGCCAGCTTCATGTGGTGGTGACGGTAGGCGACACGCTGCCGGAAACAGAGGAAGATACCACCCCATATGAGCAGTGGGAAAAGAACTACCGTGCCATACCGCTGATGGGCTATACGGCCGACGAGCAGCGGCTGTTGATGTTGCGGCGTGACCTGTTGAAGCTCCTGTCTGCCGACAGTCCGATGGATGATACGCTACGGCGTGACATCGATGTCTACCAGCAGCTGATGGCATACGACGTGAGCCGTGAGGCTGACGATGCCCGCCACCACATCATCGCTCTGATGAGGGACAGCAGTCATGCTGCCGTCCGCAGCCGTGCCGAGGAGCTGGCTGTCGCCGTCACCAGTCTGGGGTCTCCCGAGGCCCGCGAGCGGATGGCCGACTACCTCTTCCGTCAGCTGCCTGCCACCGAAGAGTTCCAGCGGATGGTAGGCCGCCATGCCCATATCGACTTGGCCGAGCTGGAACAGCAGCTGCAGCTGTTTCCCCACGATCTGTATGATGAATACCGCCTGTCGCACGTCCATTTCGTGTCGAAGCTCTACTACCGTCGCGTGCCCCAGCGCGCCTTGCGCTACTTCCTGTCGGGGCTGTTGCTGATAGACCGGCAGCGAGGCTGTTCTGCCGTGCAGGGCAGGCAGTCGGCGGCCGTGGCCGATGCCCTGGCTTACGTGGCGCGCCTCAACCACTGTGCTACGCCCGAGTGGCAGGAGCATATCCAGACGTTGTGGCAGCAGCTGGCCAATCAGTTCGCCCAGCGCATCACCGAGACCCACCGTGCCAAGAACACCACATTCAACCGCCGCTTCATCTGCCAGGTGGTGGGCACGCTGCTCATGCAGGGAGTATACCGCGCGAATGTTCCGCAGACGGAATACACCCGCCTGCTGGAAGGCAACAACCGGCCCAGCCTGCGCAAGGACATCAATCAGGGCGTGGATGACGATGAAGTCAAGGCCGCCATCAGGCGGCTTGTGGCAGAGCGCGGAAGGGCAGAGCGCGCTATTGCGACGCGCGAAGTTGCGACGCACTAAAGTGCGCCGAACGGAACGAAGCCGAACGGAACGAAGGCGAACGGAACGAAAGGCGAACGGAACCGAAGAAACGAAGGCGAACGGAACCGAAGAAACGAAAGGCGAACGGAACCGAAGAAACGAAAGGCGAAGCGAAACGAAGAAATGAAGAACCCCAAAAAAGGAAATAAAGAGATGATAGAAAAAGCCCCAGTCAAGCATAACAGGCTGCGAAGGATGGAGCAGCATGACTATACCTCGGCATGCATCTATCTGATAACGGTAACGACGGATGGACGCAAGCGCCTTCTAGGGTCGCTGGAGGGTGACAGTGCGGATACGGCGGTGTTGGTGCCTACTGACTTGGGCAGATACGTGGCGGAGGCGTTCCGAAAGACGGCAACGGAGGTGACAAAGAAGACTGGCTGCCGGGTTCAGGTGCTCCATTATCAGGTGATGCCAGACCATTTCCATGGTATCCTCTATGTGCGCGATACGCTCCCTGCTGATTATCCATTGGGAAAGATTGTCGCAGCATGGAAGAGTGCCTGCTCTCATGCGCTATGGAGCGATTCTTCGTTCCGTTCTTCGTCCGGTTCTTCGTTCCGTTCTTCGTCCCGTTCTTCGTCTGGTGCTCAGAACTTTAGTTCTGAGAAACCCCCGCTTTTCTCAAGCGGCTTTAACGACCGCATCTTATTCCGAAAAGGGCAGCTGCAAACATGGATCAAGTATCTGAACGACAACCCGCGTCGGCTCTGGCTCAAGACTCATTTCCCTGACCGTCTGCGTAAGGTTTATGACTTCAAAGCAGGGAAGAAGGGACATCAATATACTGCGGTCGGGAACACGTTTTTAGTTACGTATCCGGAACGGCTGCAGGTGCGCTGCCATCGCCATCTCACCGAGAAGCAGATACAGGAAGAGGTGGCTACTTATCTCAAAGAGGCACGACGGGGCACGGTGCTGATATCGCCCTTTATCTCGACCGCAGAGAAGGCGGTGTATGATGCTTGCTACAAGGAGAGGCTGCCGATGATACATATCGTTAATCGGGGGCTGGATGGGAGGTTTGTTTATCCGTCAGGGAAGGATTTGACGGGGTGCTCTGAGGGCTTTATGTTGGTGCTGGCTCCTTATGCGGACTATAGCGCAGAAACGGCAGCGAAGCGGATAACAAGGGCGCAATGCCTCGATATGAATGCGTATGCGGCGGATTTGGCTAACGTCGCACTAAAGTGCGCCGAACTGAACGAAGAGGAAGGCGAACGGGACGAAGGCTAGCGTCGCACTAAAGTGCGCCGAACGGGACGAAGAGGAAGGCGAACGGGACGAAGAGGAAGGCGAACGGGACGAAGGTAAGCGGCTGGCTTTCAGGGGAGTTTTGGGAGTTGTCCATTAGTTGTCCATAGGACAGGGGGGTGTTATCTTTGGTAACACCTTTTTTCTTGCCGTACCTTTGCCGACGGAATTCCAAGCAAAGGTAAAAAAGTACAAAAGAGAAAAAGGGAAAAGAGTAAAAACGTAAAAACGGTAAAAAAGTAAAAAACTATGGCAAGAAAAGATTTTCAATTGACTGAGCATTTCAGCTACCATGAGATGACCCGCTCGATGTGGGCAGAGAAGCGTCATGTAGACAACACCCCCAACAGTCTGCAGTTGGCAGCACTGGAGAACCTGTGCCGACGGGTGCTCGAACCGCTGCGCCGGCAGTTCGGTCCCATCCGCATCAATAGTGGCTTCCGCTCTGAGCGAGTCAATGAGGGCGTGCATGGGGTAGGGCAGTCGAAGCACCTGAGCGGTGAGGCCGCTGACATACACCTGCCCAACCTGGAGACGGGTCGCGCGTACTTCCGCTTCATCAAACAGCACTGTGATATCGACCAGCTGCTGTTCGAGTACAACAGCAGCGGAGCGATGTGGATTCATGTGTCGTGCTGCCTCGATCCGAACGAGAACCGTCATCAGGTGTTTCCGAATTATAAAATTAAGAATTAAGAATGAGAAAATGTAATCATTGTGGGCAGGAGTTGCCTGATGAGCAGTTTGAACTGTATCCCACGGGAACGTGGCGGCGCATCTGTCGCCACTGCCACTACGAGTTGCATACCAAGGCCGGCCGGCAACGCTGGGTTATGCGCGAGCGCGCACGTATTATAGTAAGGAAACGCAAAAAAACGTGACCCATCTGACCCTTCTGACCCGTAAAAGACTTTCAACAACGATTGCCATCATTCTTTGTTAGGGGTCAGAAGGGTCAGAAGGGTCACATAAAAAAACGATAAGAAAACTATATGATTCTATGAAAAAAATACTGAAATATCTGTTTGACTGGTGGAGAAAGGCCACCAAGGTGGACCGCAAGGCGACCTCCACCGCCAAAAAGCTAAAAAATGAATACAATGTGATGGAGAGAAGACGTATCGTGCTGGGTGTGCGTCGTTTTTTCGAGCAAAACTATGAGTTGCGGTATAATGTGATGAAGCAAACGGAAGAATTTCGTGAGAAGCCCACTCACCGTAGTGAGGAGGCTACTCAGCTCCGTGAGGAGTCCACTCATTTCGGTGAAGAGGCCCCTCAGTGGAGGCAGTTGACCGACCGGGAATTCCGCAAGATGGCCATCGAACAGATGGAGCAGGTAGGTGCCGCCTGGTCGATTGACGTGGAACTCTACCTGCGCTCTGCCCTCATCCACGACTACAGTCCCATCGCTGACTATCTGTCCTCGCTGCCTGCGTGGGACGGCAGCGACCATATCCGTCAGCTGGCGCAGCGCGTGCCTTGTGCCTTCCCGGAGTGGCCTGAGTGGTTTCACCGCTGGTTCCTGGCTATGGTGGCCCAGTGGCAACAGCGTTCGCGCGACTATGGCAACAGTGTGGTGCCGATGCTCATCGGTGCCCAGGGCACGCACAAGTCGACCTTCAGCAAGCTCCTCCTGCCACCCTCGCTACGCGAATACTACATCGATGACATCAAGCTCGATGCTGCCGAGCAGGTGGAGCGTATGATCAGCCGTATGCTGCTGGTGAACATCGACGAGTACAATGCCAAGACCGACCGTGAGCAGGCCAAGATTAAGCGTGTGCTAACGGAGCGCGACGTACAGACGCGCAAGATGCGTTCCTACCAGTACCTGCTACTGCCCCGGATGGCCTCGTTTATCGCTACCACCAACGAGCGGGAGCCGCTGACCGACTCGACGGGTTCGCGCCGTTACCTGTGCTGTGAGGTGACCAGCATCATCGATACCGACACGCCCATCGACTATCCGCAGCTGTATGCACAGGCCGTCAGCGAACTGGAACAGGGCATGCCGTGGTATTTCTCGAAGGAGGAAGAGCTCCAGATAGAGCGTCATAACCAGCAGTATCAGTGCCAGTCATCTGTGGAGACCGTCCTCCTGACCTACTTCGAGCCTGCTCCCCGCAGCAAGGAGAACTTCATCCGTGCGGTAGACATCCAGCAGCACTTGCGACAGCATCTGTCACCTACGGACGTGCCCAACATCAAGAAACTGACCATTGCCTTGAAGAAATGCCATTTCTTCAATGGAAAGATGGATGGCGTTCGTGGCTGGTATGCGTATACGCGATCTACGGAATGATTCTATCTGGCGTTGATTTCCTTGAGCAGGCGGTCGGCATGTCCCCAGCGGTCCATCATAAAGAGCACGAAGCGGATGTCGACGTTGATGGTACGCGCCAGGTCACGGTCGAAGAAGATGTCGCTGGCCAGCGAGTCCCAGTTGCCGTCGAAGGCCAGTCCGATGAGTTCGCCCTTGCCGTTGAAGATGGGTGAGCCGCTGTTGCCGCCCGTGATGTCGTTGTTGGAGAGGAAGCACAACTGCATGGTACCCGTCAGCGGGTCGGTATAGGGGCCGAAGTCCTTGACAGAGAGCAGCTCGTGCATGACGGGTTCGGCGAAGTATTCGAAGTTCTGGTCGGCCAGCTGCATCTTCTCCCACAGGCTGCGCGCCGTGGTGTAGTAGCCGGAGGGCTTGCCGCCCAGCAGATACTCGCCCACCTGTCCGTAGGTCATGCGCATGGTGAAGTTGGCGTCAGAGTAGTTGGGCTGGTCTTGCTCCATGCGCAGCACGGCGGCACAGAGCAGCTTCTCCTGCTCGGCAATGTCGAGGTTGAGCTGTTTGACATCAGCATTGATCTGAGCCAGGATTTCGCTGATGGAGTTGCCGTACCTGACGCCCAGGTCTTTGTCGTAGCTCTTCTTGTTGAAGTAGACGGGCTTGCCACTCTTCATCAGCACCGATTTCTGATACAGCGTGTTGACGTAGGCGGCATAGTCGCCGTGGAATTGCTGGTCGACGGTCTGGTAGAAGTCGGGCAGGTAGTTGCTGTCTACCTGCTGCCGATAGTTGCGCATGAGTGCGGCAAGCAGTTCACAGTCGGTGGCCTCGTCCCACTCCTTGCTGTTGTCGTCGAACAGGTAATACTGTTTCTTGGGCTTGTCCTTCGGTCCGTGGACATGAATGCCCCAGTTGCTGCGCCACGCACGCTTGGTCAGCTCGTCGTCGAAGGTGAAGAAGGTCTCCCTGAAGATGACACGCTGGCGGGTCAGTTTCATGCGCTGCTGGTAGAGCTGTGCCAGCTTGTCGAAGTCGAGTTCGCCCTTGAGGTAGCCCGTGGTGTCCTGCCACTGGCGAATCTTGGCCTCGAACTGCTGCTTCTGGGCAATCAGTCCGATGGAATCGATACATTTGTTCATACCGATGGAGTTCTTCCAGTAGTTGGAGGAGTGGGCATACTTCGACTCGTACATGATGCGCACAGCCTCGGAAGCCCGCATGTGGCGCAGCATGACCTCCTGCTTCACCTCACGGACCTGTACGCGCGGAGCATTGATGGCATCGCGGCGTTCCTGGATGCCATAGCTGCTCAAGTAGCGGCTGGTGCTGCCCGGATAGCCCATGATCATGGCGAAGTCGCCGGGCTTGTAGCCCTGCAGGCTGACGGGTGCCCATGAGGCGGGGTGGTAGGGTACGTTATCCTTGGAATACTCTGCCGGGCCGTTGGTTTTCGGGTCGGCATAGATGCGGAACACGGAGAAGTCGCACGTCTGGCGCGGCCACATCCAGTTGTCGGTCTCGCCACCGAACTTACCCATCGACTTGGGAACGGTGAACACCAGTCGCACGTCGTTGAAATCGCGGTAGGTGGTGCAGTAGTATTTGTTGCCCTCGTAGAATGGCTTCACCTCGATGCGCAGGGTGGAGTCCTTCTGGTGGATATCTTTCAGCCAGGCATTCTCGATGGAGTCGACGCAGGCCGCCCGCTCGTCGGCATTCATGCCTTTCAGCAGGGGCATGATGTCGTCGGTGACATCTTTCTGCTCTATCATAAAGCTGACGAAGAGGTCTTCGTTGGGCAGTTCCTCTTCGAAGGAGTTGGCAATGAAGCCGTTGAGCATGTAGTCGTGCTCTACGGTGGAGTGGGTGCGGATGGCATCGAAGCCGCAGTGGTGGTTGGTGAATACCAGGCCGTCTGGCGACACCACGACACCGGAGCAGTAGCCGCCGAAGTTGATGACGGCATTCTTCACGGCGTTGTCGCTCTGGTACAGCTGCTCCATCGGCAGCTGGAAGCCATACTGCTTCATCTGGTCGTAGACGGCCGTCGGCAGGTTGTACAGGGTCCACATGCCTTCGTCGGCTTTTGCCAAATTCACTAGGGATACTAGGCATACTAGTGATACTAGAATTCTTTTCATAATCTTATTTCTTTTTAAAATATTTTCCGATGACGGGGAGGCTGGCCAGCGGCAGGTCGCGCCTGATGATTACCCCTGCGAACACCACAACAAGCAGGGTGTTGAAAGCCAGTGAGGCAAGGGTAGGCCAATCGTTGGCGGCACGCATGAATCCATAAAGGATAAAGGCCAATACGACATAGAACGAAATGTCCTTCAGCGGATAGTTGATGGGATAGTATTTCTGTCCTACGAAATAGGAGATGAGCATCGCCACGCCATAACCCGCGAATCCTCCCCAGGCGCAGGCTATGTAGCCGTAGCGGGGCACGAAGATGATGTTGACCAATAGCAGCACGGCACAGCCTAGACCAGAGAACACGGCACCCCAGATGGTCTTGTCGATGACCTTATACCAGAAGGACAGGTTGAAGTAGACACCCATCATGATCTCTGCGGCCATGACGATAGGCACCACCTTCAGTCCTACCCAGTAGTCCTGGTTGGGGACGACGATGCGCTTCAGGATGTCCATATACCCCACCACTAACAGGAAGGCCAACAGCGTGAAGATGATGAAATACTTCATGGCCTTGGCATACATCTCGTGCTGGTCTTTGTCCTTGACACCTGCGAAGACGATAGGTTCGTAGGCAAAGCGGAAGGCCTGCGTGATCATCGCCATGATCATGGCTATCTTCGAACAGGCACCATAGATGCCCAGCTGCTCCAGCATGTCGCCGTCCTGGTAGATATAGGGAAACAGCATCTTGTCGGCCGTCTGGTTCAGAATACCGGCTATGCCCAGCACCAGGATAGGCCACGAGTAGCTGAGCATGGTGCGCAGCAGCTTGGTATCGAGTTTCCAGCGGAACCCCGTATACTCCGTCAGCAGGCAGACCGCCAACATCACCGTACACACCAGGTTGATATAGAAGGCATACCCCACGTCCTTGCCGTCCATGAAATAGAAATAGATGAGGTTCAGCAGGATGCTGACGGCAATGTTCAGCAGCTTGAGGGCAGCAAACTTGATGGCTTTCTTCTGCTGGCGCAGATGGGCAAAGGGAATGCACAGGAAGGCATCGATGGCTACCGTGACGGCCATCACACCGACATAGTCGGGATGGTCGGCATAGCCCATCAGCTGGCTGATGGGGGAGAGGAGCAGCAATACCAGCACGGCAAAGAGCAGCGATACCGTACCTACGCTGATGAGCGTGGTGCCGTAGACCGTCTGCGAGTCGGTGTGCGTCTTGTTAGTGAAACGGAAGTAGGTGGTCTCCATGCCAAACGTCAGCACCACCAGCACCAGTGCCACGTATGCATAGATGTTGGTGATGATGCCATAGCCGCCGCTGGCGGCAGAGAGCTGCGCCGTATAGAGGGGCACCAGCAGGTAGTTCAGGAACCTTCCGATGATGCTCGACAGGCCGTAGATGGCGGTGTCCTTGAAGATGTTAGTTAGCTTTCCCATGGTTTTATTTCGTTATTTCGAGGCTTCGATGTTTCGATGCTTCGATGTTTCGAGGTTTCGACATTACCCAAAGAACAGGTAGCAGATTGCGATGGCGGCAATGATGCCAGCCAGATCGGCCAGCAGACCGCAGCTGACGGCGTGGCGGGTGTTCTTGATGCCCACGCTGCCGAAGTAGACGGCGAGGATATAGAACGTGGTGTCGGTGCTGCCCTGGAAGATGCACGACAGGCGTCCTACGAAGGAGTCGGCACCGTAGGTGGTCATGGCATCGACCATCATGCCACGGGCACCGCTGCCACTGAGCGGTTTCATCAGGGCCGTCGGCATGGCATCGACCCACTGGGCATTCATGCCCGTCAGCTCGACGCACCACCGCATGCCGCCAATGAGCATGTCCATGGCTCCGCTGGCGCGAAAAACGCCGATTCCAACGAGGATAGCCACCAGATAGGGGATGATACGCACGGCAGTCTGGAAACCGTCCTTGGCACCCTCGATGAAGGCATCGTAGACGTTGACCTTCTTGCGCACACCCGCCAGGATGAAGGCGCAGATGATGGTCATCAGCAGGATGTTGGCCGCCGTGGTACTCACCTTGTTCATCATGTCGGGATCCATCTGTGAGAAGCCCCAGATGATACCAGCCACAACGGCACAGGCACCGCCCAGCGTGAGCAGTATGGTGCGGTTAATGAGGTTGATGCGCTGGTAGAGCGAGGTGACGATGATGCCGGTGAGCGTCGAGAAGAAGGTGGCCAGCAGGATGGGGATGAAGATGTCGGTGGGCTGTGCGGCACCCATCTGGGCACGGTATACCATGATGCTGACGGGGATGAGCGTCAGTCCGCTGGTGTTGAGCACGAGGAACATGATCATCGGGTTCGATGCCGTCACCTTCAGTTGCTGGAATTCGTCGTCGCTGATGGCGCCACTATCTTTCTTAACTCTTAACTCTTCATTCTTAACTTCTTCCATCTGTTCCATAGCCTTCAGGCCGAGGGGCGTGGCGGCATTGTCGAGTCCCAGCATGTTGGCAGCGATATTCATAAAGATGCTGCCCGTGACGGGATGTCCCTTGGGGATGTCGGGAAACAGTTTGGTAAACACGGGTGACAGCAGGCGTGCCAGCACGTTGACCACACCGCCCTTCTCACCGATTTTCATCACGCCGAGCCATAGCGACAGCACGCCTGTCAGTCCGAGGGAAATCTCAAACGCCGTCTTCGACGAAGAGAACGTGGAGTCCATCATGGCCGGAAACACCTCGTAGTCGCCCATCAGCAGCAGCTTGGCTGCCGCAATGACGAAAGCCACGAGAAAAAAAGCTATCCAAATATAATTCAGTACCATATTGGTGACAAAGGTAATACTTTTCCGTGAAACAGCCAAAACAATCAGCAAAAAAAAGAGGGGTGCTTGCATCACGCAGGCACCCCTCCCGTATAAACTATTAAGTATTTGATGTATTGCTTACCATCTCACTACCTTGCCGGTAGGATTCTTGTACCAATCGGGATTGGTGGTTATGTTGGCACCCCACTCGCCAAACTGGCTGTATGCATCGCTGATGCGGACGCGCTCCTGCGGCCAGAACCACTTGCCGTTCTCGTCGCCGCTGACAATGACGCAGAAGGGCGTCTGGCCAGCAGCGGGCTTGCCTACCGTTACGATGGTGCCATCGGCACGCTCTACCTTGATGTTGATGTTCAGGTCAGCAGGTGTGGTGCCGGCGGGAATGTCAACCTGGCCTAACGTTGCGATGGGAACACCGACGAGAGCACCCTGGGTGTTAGCACAGAAGCTGCCATAGGTGTGGACTTCACTGCCGAGCTGGGTGGAACCGTTGAAGACGGTAGACAGCAGCGTACCGCCGATGGCGCACAGCTCTACGGTCGACTTGCTGTTCTCGTCGGGAGTGCTGACGCGTACCACCACGTCGTTGAAGTCGAAGTCGTCGGTATCACCCAGGTCTTCGAAGGCGAAGTAGATCCAGCTTGATTCGGGTTCCTTATTGCCACCGCTGCTGAATCCGTTGCCACAGCCTTCCTCATCGGCTTCGACGGTGTAGGAGGGTGATGTACCCATCAGACAGGTGCGGCGGTCATCGGTAACGTTGGTATTGTTGGCCCATGTCCAGTTGTTCTTATTGGCCACATTGCTCTTATACCACTGCGAATTCTCATCTTGCTTCCACTCGAAGGCATCAGGATTGATGGTGGTATAGTTCAGACCGTTGAACCAACCATAGATCAGTTTACCGGCAGCGTTGGTATCATAGCCGCCGTTGTAGATTTCTACGGCTTCATTATAGTTCTCAGGAATGATCAGTTCCACGTGGTCGAGCATCTGGGTGCCGGGCATGTTCTGTGTAAAGTTGACGTATGATACTTGGTTGGTGACTTCGAAGATGGCATTGTCGCCACTGGTGGGACCCCATACGCCGAAGTTGTTGACATTGATGTCGCCCTTGTTCTTCAGATAGGCTGCAGGACCCATGTACAGGGTGATGTCGCCATTGTTGCTGCCAGCCAGTTCCAGAGAACCGCACTCTACATAGGAGCCGCCGTCCAGCTTCGAGCTGTTGCCGAGCTGCAGCTTGCCGATGACATTCAGGTTACAAGCGTTTTCAATTGACATGCCAGCACCACCGACAGAAGCCAGCGTGGCATGACCCATGTTCACCAGTTTGCCAGGAGCGGCATTGGTTCCGGCAGGACTGCTCAGGGCAGGATTGTTCTCGCCCTCTACGCCACCGATTGTTCCAGCATTGTAGAGTGTACCGCCGTTGATATTGATTTCTTTTACGGTGATGATACCAGCATTGTAGCTATAGGTCTCAGTACCATTGGAGAACTGCAGCTGACCGTCGCCAGTAATCTTACCACCCTTCTGGATGTAAATCATACCCGTAGTGCCTGCCTCGTTGTTGGCATTGGTGCTCAGCATGTGACCGGCGGGAATGTTGATAACACCCTTCGGACCTACCACGATGACGCTACCGCCATTGCAGCGCTGGTCTGCAGGAACATTCCAGGTACCCTCTACATATACAGACTGCTCACCGTAGGCCTGAATGCGCGGGATGTTGTCACTCCATGTCGTACCCTCGGGAATCACATACTTTGATACGGGATTGTCGGGCAGGGTGTTGTTGTTGTCTTCAGAGATGGCTGTCGTGCCAGAAGTATAGCTGGTCAGTGAGGGCATGGTCTGTGTTTCCACGCTCCAGCGGTTGCCCTCTGAGGCAGCACGCTTGGCATACTGAGGAGCATTGGCATTCGACTCACCGAAAGAGATGGTCGTCTCACCGCTTTCCATAGCGAAAGGCTTCACCATGGCATGACCGTTCTTGTCATAGAGGGCGGCATAGTAACCACCCACACCCGACGGACGGCTAACAGTTATCTTCTTGCTGACACCAGAGGTCACTACCGTCTTGCTCAGATAAGCAGCACTTTTGTTGGTCAGCGGATTCTCTTCCGTGATGTAAAGTGTGTACTCCTCGTTGTAGTTCAGGTTGACCATCACATTCACAGAGGAACCGGCAGTGGTGCTCCATGTCTGGCTGGCATCAATGTTCTGTCCGCCGAGTACCAAGCTCTTGAAATTGGCCTCATACTCTTTAGCGGTCTGTGAACTGTTGTTAGGCTGCTGATCCCATGCGTCGTGGTTACAGCTGGCAACTGTCAGTGCAATGGCTGTCAAAGCCACGCCTTTCATCAAATACTTCTTGTTCATAGATTAATATTGTTATAAATGGTTTTAAAAAAAATTACGTAATTTCGTTGCAAAGGTATTCAATTTTTTTTAACAGGTGAAATATTTTTTATGTTTTTTATTAAAAAAATCCGTAAAGGATTGCGTAAAACATGATATGACAAGGCACGGCAAGGAGGAAAGAAATGTTAAAAAAGCAATAAAGTGCTACAAGTTCAAGATATTTTCACTAACTTTGTCGGCAGTTATCGATACATTTTATAAAAAGCAATTGCAAACAGAAGACTATGAAAAGTAAAGTTTTAATCGGTTTAGGCTTGCTGGCGTTGGGAGTAACGTCGTGCAAGAAGGATGTCGTCTTCGACCAGGAAGCTTACAATAACCTGGTGAAGCAGTCCTTCGTCGTGGAGAATGTAGACCCCAGCCACACATGGGCTACCATGGGTACGGCAACGGCCAACATTACCGTGAACGGAGACTATGGGGCAAAATACAAGGTGGCCATCTATCTGGAGAACCCCATGACGGGCAGTGCCGTAACAAAGGTTTTTCAGGGAGAAGTGAACAGTGGCAATACCCTGCAGGGGTCCGTCACCTATCCCTTATCGCAGGACTATGTCTATATCGGCATCTTCGACCAGGCTGGTCGTAGGGTGGTGCTTAACGCGCCTATCCAGAACGGTGTCATCCGGGCCAGCTATGGCGGCAGTGCCACGGCGAACAGTAGGGCACACCGCGTTACAGAGGCTGAGACGGCACAGTATGCCAAGACGGCGGACGACTACCTGAATCCGGCCAAAGACCAATGGGGCAATCAGCTGAACACACAGCAGATTACCGTTGACGGCATGAAGGCTTACGGCACGTTTACCGATGACGATATTGCACAGCAGTCGACACTGACGAATGTGCTTCGCTATGAGTGGAATGCCGAGAAGAATGCCAACGATGAGTATTATATCGCCGACGGCAAGCATTTCCGTGTGGCCAGCGGCACTACCATCACCAAGGTGTTTCATGTCAATGGCACTTATGGCGTATATAATGATGTGGTCATCTACGTCGAGGGTAAGATGCACCTCAACGGTAATACCCTCAACGGTCCTACCATCGTTGTGGCCAGTGGCGGTGAGCTGATCATCGACGGTGATACGAAATGTACCAATGCTGGACGCTTTGTCATCCTGCCAGGTGGTAAGTTGACCGGTGCCGACGGTGTGCTGTGGGACAACAGCAACGGCAGCTTCTGCTATAATGCAGGAAGCATCGACTTCAAGGGTACGCTGAACCTGAACGGTACCAACTTCTATAACAACGGAACGGTGAATGTCGACATCCTGACAGGTGCCGCCGGTGATACCAAGTTCACCAACTTCGGACGTGTCACCGCCCGTACCAACAGCTATTCCGGCAGCACCTACAACCAGACGTGGGTGAACGGCTGCTACGTACACTTCACCGAGTCGGCAGGTCTGGGCACCTCTGTCATGCTCACCGGCAGCCGCTTTGATATTGACGGCGACTGCACGCCGATGGCGGGCACCTGTGAGATGCATACGCAGAGCGAGCTGAAGGTGGCTGGTATGCTGAAACTGAACGGTAACAGCTTTAACGGCCCCACTACAGCTGGTGAGTACGCCATTGTCAAGACATCAAAGTTGTATGCCACATATACGGATGCCATCAGCGTCAGCGGACTGGTATACTTTGACTTCAATCCCAACGAGATTTACGGAAAAGACCAGAACGAGAATCTCAACTACAAGACCGAGATGAGTGAAAACGACTATCAGTACAGTGCTGCTGCCGGTATTCTTAACTATAAGATTCAATACTGGGTCAATGAAGAGAATGCCCTGAATGAGATTACCATCCCGGAGGGTTGCGGCGGTACTGGCTTCAACTCCGGTGGCAATGAGGGCGGTGACGAACCGGATGAGACCCCGCTGACCTACCGCTACTGCTTCGAGGACAACTTCCCCGATGCCGGCGACTATGACTTCAACGACGTGGTGATGAGCGTCACGCCAAGCATCAACGACAAGACCGTGACCCTCAAGGTGAGCCTTGATGCCGTGGGTGCCACCAAGACCATCGGTGCTGCCATCCGCCTCGTAGGCGTGAAGCGTTCCGACCTGGCCAGCGACCCTGCCGTGGTGCAGGGATTTGCATCGCCAGAGGGACAGGGACTCGGCACCTATGCCAATATCAACACGATGGCCACCTTCGTCAACGAGGGCGTAGCTCCCAACAACACGCAGAACATGGTGGTGGTGCTCTTCAAGGATGCCCACTGGGCCATCAATCCTGTGAAGGGTAGCAACGGTGGTGTTCAGAATATGTTCTATAACACCGTGAAGCGCGGCGATGCGTATGGCAACAAGGCATACGTCACCCCCACGGAGGCTACCTATACCTTTACCTTCAATACGGTGGAGGCTGCCAACGTCATGCTCAGTCAAATTAACTACGACGTGTTTATCGTAGAGCCGTACAACGGTGCCTACTGGGAGGTGCATACCGTGCCCTACAAGACCATGCAGGTCATCACGACTATCAAGCCCGCAGGCTATGAGCAGGCATACGGCGACAACATGCCGTGGGCTATCTGCGTGCCGGTCACCAAGGATAACAACTTCAAGTATCCCAACGAGTGGCAGGTCATCGGCAGAAAGGCAGGCAGCGTGCTGTCGGGTGCCTACCAGGAGGCTGGTCACTCCTTCGGTGAGTGGGCTGAAGACCATACCAAGGCTACCGACTGGTATCTCTATCCCACCGCAGGACTGGTATTCGAATAAACAACCGATTTAAAACATAATTTGATTCCATGTGCCGTCGCTGTGAAGCGGCGGCACATTACCCTAAAGGAAGACAACTATTCACTAAAATACTGAGCTATGAATATCACAGAGACTGACAAACAGATGATGCGGGAGGCTATCCGTCTCTCAGAGGAAAGCGTGAAGAACGGAGGAGGCCCCTTCGGCGCAGTCATTGCCAAGGACGGCAAGATGATTGCCGGTACGTCGAACTGCGTCACCCTGCACAACGACCCTACGGCACATGCCGAGGTGAGCTGCATCCGCGAGGCCTGCCGACAACTGGGCACCTTCGACCTCAGCGGTTGTAAGATATACAGCTCGTGCGAGCCGTGTCCCATGTGTCTCGGTGCCATCTACTGGGCACACCTGGACTGCATCTACTATGCCAACAACCGCAAGGATGCCGCCGACATCGACTTCGATGACGACTTCATCTACCGTGAGCTGGAGAAGCCGATGGCCGACCGTTCCACACCCATCATCCCCATGCTGCGCGAAGAGGCACTGCCCGTCTTCCAGATGTGGGCTGAGAAGACCGACAAGACGGCCTACTAAGGGTAACAGCTTTACGACAGAAGAAAACAACACCCCCTCGGCAGTCTGTGCCGAGGGGGTGTTGTCGTAATGCAATAGACTTGCGCCTTTACTCTCCTGCAGCTACCGTGCTATTGGTTTTGGAACCACTGAAGGTAATGTTGTATGGTCTTGAACTGCGTGGAGTGATGCGGATGGTGAGGGCAAAACTGACAGACAGTTGCCCGTTGTTGCTGATATTACCAACAATCTGGCTTGCGTCCTTGTAGTTAGAGAATACTGCGCCATCGTTGGCAAAACTGATGTTCGCCACTTTCTCGACATCAATCTTCAAATCCGTACTAAGGAATTTGATATTTGCCACATAACCATTCTCGCCAGGAGTAAGATAGATGGTACCCTCGGCACTTTCCGGCTGGGCATTGGCATCATTCGACTGGATGCGCGTGAAGGTTCCGGTGTAGGTACCTTGCATTTCTACCGATGGTGCCTGTGAGTGGCTGTACTGCTGGTCGTCATCGTCGCTGCCGCAGGCTACAAGGGCGGCACAGACGGCCAGCATGGCAACTATTGAAAAGATGTACTTCTTCATATTACTGTCATTGATTTAATATCCAGGATTCTGATTCTCATTGGAAATGGCGGTATTCGTCTCTATCTCTGCAGCAGGAATGGGACGGTACCACTTCACTTCGCCACGGTTGTTGCACATGTCAGCTACTGATGTGACGTACCTGTTGAAAGCAACGTTGTAACGAACCAGCTGACGGGTACGACGCAGATCCATCCAGCGTGTACGCTCGGCATACAACTCACGGGCACGTTCGTCGAGTACAAGGTCGATAGGACGTATGGAGAATCCTATCGGCATGGCATAGTCTGGTGCGTAGGCAGCAAACGTTGGCAATGTCGGGGCTCCTGCTCGTGTGCGCACATCATTAATATACTTCAGTGCCTGTGTCTCGTTGCCAGCCATGAGGTTTGCCTCGGCAGCCACGAGATAAAGGTCGCTAAGGTGCAGCATGACGATGTCGCGGTAACCCGTGGCATTGTTGGCCTGCGGAGTGGCAGCATCATCAAACTTCTTCACGCAGTGTGTCACAGCCGTCATACCCTCACCGCGCAGATAGTCGTAATACTCCTTGTTGCGGATGGTCGTGCTGGCGATATTACCATTGTCATCAAACATATAGGCTGTAGCGGGGTCGGCCATGATGACGACATAGACCTGTGCCTTGCTGTCGCCCTTCTTCAGCTGTTCCTGATGTGCCGCAATAAAGGCTTCTGTCTCTGCTGTGGTGGTGTACCAGGGGAAGTAACGACCCATGATGCGCATGGTCTGCTTGGCAGCAGCCGTGGCATTATAGTAGGCGTAGTAGCCCGTGGTGCCCCATACACCCATGCCGTTGTAGATGGTGGTCATAAACGTGCCATCGTAGCGCTGGTCGCCCTGTCCCCAAAGATAGAGTGACTTGGCCGACGGTACTAATGTGCTGCTGCACGATTTCAGGCAGTTGTCCATCGGACTGCCATACTGGCTGCCGTATGTGTTTTGCAGGGAGTGCCCTCCAGTGATTTCATCACCAGGGTAGCCAGCCCGCTGATACTGTACGGAGAAGATTTCCTCGGCATTGCCCTCATTGAAGGGTGACCACTTGTCTTCAAACGACATCGTGAGTGACTGTCCGTTGATAGCCTCTGAAGCATATTGTGCAGCCTTGCCGAATAAGGCAGTTCCAGTGATCTGATAGGTTCCTTGTGCAGCATCGGTCAGCGTGGTTTCCAAGTCCCAGCCAGCGGCCAGGCATATTTTCGCCAGCAACGCCTTGACAGCGCGGCGGCTGATATTGCCGTTATGGTCTTCTTCCGGCAGTTGTGCCAGGTCCTTGATGCTCTCCAGTTCTGCTATCATGGACTCATAGATGTTTGCCAGCGAACTACGTGGATAGCTCTTGTTAGCTGTCTCGATATACTCTGTCACGTAAGGTACTGCTCCAAACTGCTGGGTGAGCAGATAGTAGCCTAAACAACGTACGAATTTTGCTTCAGCTACATATTGCGGATTAGAACTTGCATATTTCAGCACGGCATTGGCTCCCTTGATCATCGAGTAGGCGTTCTGATAGAAACTGTTCACACCACCGTCTTCAGCGGTCAGAATAAAGTTCTGATAGACGGGGGGCTGTCCGCCACGTGTGGTGGCATAGAGGTCGGTACCCCATTCCTGCAAGTCGATTACCGTAGCCATCGACTTCATGCCGTTGTACATGCTGACTCTGAGTTCTGCCTGTGTGGCAGGGGTCTCGTAATAGTTGTCAGCCTCTAAGGCGGCCCTGTTCTCTGCCTCCAGGAATTTGCTGCATCCAGTCAGTGCGCCCATCATGCAGGCGACACCTATTGTATAAAGAATCTTTTTCATATTCGTGATGGTCTTTGGTTAGAACTTGATGCTGGCACCGAATTGCCATGTCACCGTGCTCGGTCCGTCTTCAGAGAGCGATGCTCCGGCCCATTCGGGGTCGTAGCCCTTATAGCTGGTGAATACAAACGGGTTGGTTACCGTGCAGTAGAGACGCAGGTGCGAGCAGCCGAACTTGCTGATCCACTTCTTCGGGAAGGTGTAGCCCAGGGTGATATGCTTCACCTTGACGAACGAGGCATCTGTGTATGAGTTAGTCTGTCCAAGCCAGTAGTTGGAGCCTAAACCGTTGTAGCTGACACCCTCGTTGGGGAATGGGAAGGCACCGTAGTGGGTGAACTCCTGATAACGGGGATTGATAAACGTGCCGTCAGCATTGATACCATCGCAGTCGAGCAACGTACCTGCGGGAATGTACCAGTCGACATTCAGCTTCATGCGGCCACGGTCGGCAAGATTCAGATACTCCTGATAGAAGTTCGAGAATACGGTGTAGTTCTGCTTGGCATAGATGGAGAACGAGAAGTCGAGGTTCTTCCACTGCAGGTTCGAGGTGAACGAACCCGTCCAGTCGGGATCACTCTTATAGAGCTTCTTGTCGTTGTCATCAAAGTTGCCGTCACCATTACGGTCGATAATGATGGGGTTGCCCTCTACCAGTCCATAGCACTGATAGTAGTAGGTGGATTCCTTCACCTGCTGGCCTGGGGTGAATCCCTTCTGGATGGCTATCTCCGTGTTGGGCACTGTCATGATGCGGTCGCTCACGATGCCGTCCCACTCATAGCCGTAGACATTGTTATAGGGCTGTCCGATGAAAAGGTTGCCGGAATGACTGCCTGTCAGCAGGTCGCCGGTACCGTTGATTTCCAGCACTTCATTCTTGTTGTGCGCAAAGGTAATCGTTGTCGTCCAGTGCCAGTCCTTGGTTTGGATGTTCTCAGTGGTCAGTGAGATTTCAACACCACGGTTGCGTACAGATCCGATGTTGGTGGTCACTGATGAGCCACCAGCTTCGAGCGGCAGTTTGACGCTGTACAGCAGGTCGGTAGACTTCTTGTTATAGATGTCGATGCTACCACGGATTCGCTCGTTGAGGAAGCCGAAGTCGAGACCGAGGTTCACCTCATGGGCCTTCTCCCATTTCAGGTCGCGGTCGATGATGCCATTGGGGTAGGTACCCTGCATATAGGTAGTTCCATAGGGATAGAATACAGGACCGCCAACGGTCAGTTGGGTGGCATAGTTGCCTACAGAGTTGTTACCCGTCACACCATACGAGAGGCGTAGCTTCAGGTTGGAAACCCACGACAGCTTCTTCATAAACGGCTCTTCGCTGATACGCCATGCCACGGCGGCAGAGGGGAATGAGCCCCAACGGTTGTCCTTGGCAAATTTTGAGCTGCCATCCCAACGGATGGTACCGGTCACCATGTAGCGTCCTTTATAGGTATAGTTGGCACGCAGGGCATACGACAGCAGACTGGTCTCGCCGTAGCCGGTGCTGCTGCGCTGATAGTCGTAACCCTGATCGGTGGTGCCGAGTGCCCACCAGTTGGTGCCTTCCATTACATTATTATAATATAGGCCTTCTGATTCACTATTCGAGTGGGAGGCTGACACCAGTGCCATCACGTTCAGGTGATGATCTTCCTTAAAGGTCTTGTCCCATGTCAGCATGTTATCCCAAGTCCAGGAGAAACCTTGCGATGTGGTGCGGCGGGCTTCATTCTGCTTCTCACCGGCTTTAGTACCCTGATAGTAACCATAGCGTGAATAGCTGAAGGTGGGAGAGAAGGTGGTCTTGAATGTCAGTCCCTTCATCGGTCGCAGCTCCAGATAGACATTAGCCAGTGCGTTCCAAGCCAGCGTGTTGGAGGTCTGGTCCTCCATATAGATCAGCGGACTGATTTGGTCGGTGAACTGATACATGTCGGTGCCTAAGACATCACGATGTCCAGGCTTGTAGGTGTTGGTGCCGTCAGCATTGTAGGGCTGCATAAAAGGATTGGCACGGAAAGCATACTGTACGGCTGTGCTGCTGGCATAGTCGTGGTTGGTGCGGGCAAGGTTGACGCTGATTCCTGCACTGACGATGCGGCTGATTTCGGCATCGAGGCTGCCCTTAATGCTGAACTTGTCTTGCTTGTCACCCTTGAAGTGGCCTTTCTCACCGAGGTAGCCGACACCCATGTGGTAGTGAATCTTTTCGCTGCCACCGCTTACGGCCAGGTAGTGGTTCTGCTGCTGTCCGCTCTGCAGCACCAGGTCGGGCCAGTCGTAGGTCTGACCGGCAGCCAACAGCTCCTTCATGGCAAAGCCGCTGTTCGGGTCTGCCTGCTTGCGCAACAGCAGACAGCGGTCGATGTCGGTATTCACCCAGACGGGCTGACCATTGTTGGCATTGCCGCCTGCCATGGTAAGGAACTTCATGAAACGGTACTGGTAGAACTGGTCGCCATTCTGGAATTCGGGCATACGGGCCACTTTGCTCACACCATAGTAGCCGTCGTAGCTGATGGTGGGCTTCTGGACGCTCTTGCCAACGTTGGCACCACTTTTGGTGGTAACCATTACGACACCGGCGGTAGCACGCGAACCGTAGATGGCTGTCGACGAGGCATCCTTCAGCACGTCGATGCGCTCAATGTCCTGCGGGTTGAGGAAGTCGATGTTTGAGCAGATGACTCCATCTACTACATAAAGCGGATTCTGGGAACCGCTGATAGAGTTCTTACCGCGAATCTCGATATTCATCGAGCTGCCGGTACGGCCTGTTGACTGTGTGATGTTCACACCAGCCACTGAACCTTGCAGACCACCCAATACGGAGGCGGCACCCTTCTCGTTGAGCTTCTCGTTGCCCACAGATGATACGGAGCCGGTGAGGTCGCTCTTGCGCATGGTGCCATAACCTACGACCACCACTTCGTTGAGTGAGTGGCTGTCTTCTTCCAACCGAATATTGATTTGCTGCTGGTTGCCTATTTTTATTTTCTGGGGGCGATAGCCCAGGAACGACACTTCCACTTGTGATGACGGCGATGCCTGAGGTAGGGTGAAATTGCCGTCGAGGTCGGTCACTGTCACGGCTTTGCCGTCTACAGACACCGTGACACCCATCATCGGTTCGCCCTGCGGGTCGGTCACCGTGCCTTTCACCGTCTGCTGTCCCCAGACCACCATACTGATGGCTGTCAGCATAAGTGCTGTGATAGCTCTTTTCATTGGTAGATACATGGTAGCTTGATTTTAGATACGATTAGTAGGAGCATTCTTACAAAAAAAACGACACTGCAAAGGCTTCAGCTTTGCAGTGTCGCTATAAAAGGTGAATTACTTCACGATAAACTTCTTGCCGTTCTTGATAACCAGGCCTTTGTATGAAGCGTCTACGCGCTGACCGGCCATGTTGTAGATAGTGCCGTCCATCGTCTTGTCAGTGAAAGAAGTTGGAGCACTGATAGCAGTAATGAAGTTCTGCTGGCTCTTGTCCTTGCCAATTGTCACAGCCTCAGCTGCTGGAGCTTTGTCTGCAGCTTCTTTGCTGGTATAGATTTCAAACCATACACGTTCCTGATTGTTGCCATTGAAGACAAATGCAAATTTACCTTCATAAGGCTCGTCACTAAAGTCAATACTGGCAAAACAGTAACCGGCATTGTGGTAAATTAAAACTTCCTGAGTGGTTGTACAAGGATCAAGCGGATACTTTGCTTCACTGATAATTTTACTGTTATCCTTTATTCCACTTCCAATGGGATCAGTCCACTCCCAACCTTCAGAACTGGGGCCATAAGCATACAAATAGGTCCAGTTGTCACCTTGAGACCAACCATACATATTAATTTTGTAGACCTTACTTCCAGAAGGGATGTTAATCACATTCACCTTGTTATTTTGGATATTGAGCACTTTTCCGCACTCTTCACGAATAGTCTGAGCCTGTGTACGAGCAGAACCGTCCTCACGGGTGAGAATCCAGCCTTCAGCCTCAAAGGTTGTGTTTGTCTGGTCGGCTGCATTGGTACCTGCTTCGTCCTTGATCATGGTATCCCATGAAAGTTCGATAACGTCACTCTGTGCAAAAAGATTGCCACTGCCCATCAGGGCTACTGCGATAAGCGTAAATAATTTTTTCATAACGATAAAAATTTAGTTAATTATTAGGTTGTTTCTTTCATTGTTTTGTAAAAACTGCTGCAAAGGTAATAGAAATAATTAAAATCAAGGAGGAATTTTGCGTCAAAAAGGTAGATTATTGTTGCTTTTTATACAAATTACCCTCATTTTGGGCTTTTTCCCCTGTCATTCCTTATTTGACCACTACTTTCCGGCCGTTGATGATGCAAATACCCTTCACGGGTTTGCTGAGACGGATACCCTGTAGGGAGTAGATGGTGGTGCTGCCGTTGGCAGCCTCCACCTTGAGTTCCCTGACGGCGGTGTCATCGGAGGCGGGAGCCGCCTCACCCAGTCCACCCATCTCGTTGGCGGCACGCACGGCATAACTGGCCTTGCCGTCGGTGGTGACATACGAGGGCGACGTAGTGAACGCCACGACCTTTCCGTCCTTCACGATGGCCCAGCCCAGCACATAGTCGTTGGCATCCCACGTCAGTTCATACTGTTGTGGCTGACCATCCTCTGTGTCAAGGGTGCGCAGACGCACGTTGGTGGGTGCGGCAGGCAGGGCGGTGCTGACGGTGGGATCCCATGTGCCGAACATCGTCTTCATATCACCGTAGGTGGCAGCCTCCTCGGCCGTCAGCACAGGATTGTTGCTATGACCGTCGCCGAAGGTAGTCTTACGCTCGGCCAGACTGATGGCAGCACCGTTGCCGTCGGTAGAGTTGTATTCAGCGAACTGCTTGGGCCAGCCGTCCGACATCTCGCTCCAGCCGATGGGCGATGGCTTGACGTTCATCTTCGTGTCGATAAACAGGGCGATGGGTGTGCCGCTGCCCCAAGGGCGTCCTAAGGTGTAGTTGCCGTCGACACCGTCCTCGCCACCGTTGATGATGCAGTCTTTGTACACCCAGCCCCACTTGGTAGGCTGTGAGGGTACGGCAGCATAGCCGCCCTTGAGCTGTAGCAGTTCCACGCCGTTGAAGAAGGCATCGCCCTTGCCACACATATAATCGGTACGCCCGCGAACCTGACCGCCCTCAAAGTAGTAGGGGCCGGAGCCGTTGCTGGTCCATGTGTCCTGATAGCCCCACAGACAGGTATTCTTGTAGATGGTCTTCGAGGCCTTGTCGTGAACGGCGAGGTTGCGGCCCAGCGCATCGGGGATGCCGCTCTTGATGGTGATATCCTGGAAGTAGTAGCCGCTGCCGCTGATCTGCAGCACGTCGCCCTGTCCGATACCGTCGTATATCGAGGTGTAGCCGTAAGGGGGATTCTCGAATACGGCGTCTGCGGGGATGTCGTTGGTGATGATGGTTCCCTCGCGGCTCTCACCGATGAGTGAGATATTGCCGCCGGTGACGTAGGTGATGGGGTCGGGATAGGAGCCTTCAAACTTCACCACCTCTTCGTCGCCACTCTTGCCGTTGGTGTGGCGGTAGGTCTTGTTGACACCTCTGGGCAGCACGTGGGTACCGTTCTTCACGAAGATACGGTAGCGCAGCGAGGTGTCTTCGCGCTTCATGGCTGCCGTGAGGGCTTCGGCGATGCTGCCGTCGTCGGGCACGATGAAGTCGTAGCCCTGCTTCATCACCTTGGGCTGGCCCTGTGTGGTGAAGCTGATGGTGACATCGCTCTGGAGTGCCTGTCCGTCCTTGCCGCTCAACATGGCGGCGGGGAGGGTGAAGGCGTAAGCCGTGGCATAGTCGAGGTTCTTGTATTCGAAGACAGCCGTGCTACCCTTGACGTTGGCGGTCAGCTGCTGGTTGCCCAGTGTGGCCTTGGCGTTGCTGGCGGGTACGATAGTCCTGTCGAAGTAGAGCACGATGTTGCCGTTGACCGGAACGTCTTTTTCTCCCTCTTCGGGCAGACTGCCTGTCAGCTGCGGTGCCTTGCCGTCGCCTGTGGTGATGCGGTTGCCCGTGATGGTGGTCTCACCCAGTGCAGCACCGTCGCTGTCACCACTCGGAGAACCGAAGAGGTCGGAGGTGGTGTCTGCCTTCCAGCGCAGCCATACCGCCGGTTGGTTGTTGGCCTCGGCGGGCAGGGCGTAGGTGCCGGTGCGCCAGCGCGAGCGGCTGCTGTAGGTGAAGGTGGCCAGCTTGGTCCAGCCGTTACCGTCGAGTGAGTATTCCAGCTGTTGGTTCTTATAGGCATTGGCATTGTAGCTCATACCCGTGCTGACGGTGATGTCCTGGTAGCCAGTGGTGTTGCATTTGGTCTGGAAGTAGTAGGTGCCTATTGGCTTGTCGCTACGACCGTTGACGGCAGCATAGCGGTCCTGTATCACGGCTTCAGTCCATTCTACGCTGTTGCCGTCTGCATCTTGCAGCACCAGCATGGTCTCCTGGTTCTGCTCGTTGGCAAAGTCGGCATAGCGGTTCTTGTTGCCGGGATCCACGAAAGTCCATGCCGCAATGAAGTCGGCACTGGCATAGTAGGCCGTCAATGCTACATCCTGCGTCATCTGCAGGGTCATCTCCTTGCTGCTTTCGCCATTGCTCCAGTGGGTAAAGGCAAACAGGTTGTTGCTGTTGGCCGTCAGCGTTACGCGCTGCCCCTCTTCATACAGCATCTTGCCGTCTACTACGGTGGGTTTCGGCGACAGGTCTATCATGCTCTCGTCGGCACCGCCTTCCACCGTGAGCTGCAGCTCATGGCTCTTGAGTGCCACGTAGTTGGCTGTGATGCTCGCTGCCTTGTCAGTGATGAAGTAGGTGTATTGGTCTTCCTTGCTGAGGATGTTGCCATCGCCGTCAGTCCAGTTCAGGAACTTATATCCGAAGTTGCGCTGCTGGGTCAGCGTGATACGGTCGCCCGTCTCGAAGGTGGTACCTTCGGGACTGATGCTGATGGTGCCCGCCCCTTCGGGCAGCACGTTCAGCAAGGGGGTGTGTTGCGTGGCCTCGGTGGCCTCGCCGCTGATGGCTCCTTCGATGACGATATTGCCCAGGCCTACCTGCTTGGTCTCTCCTAAGTTATAGAGGTAGATGCGCAGTCCGCAGGCTCCGTCAGAGCCCTTGATGCCCGTTATGTCGTAGTTGTAGTCGGTATACGACGGTGAGGCGTTGTCGCGAGCCGGCTGCAGCGCGGTGGTCAGGTCATACGACTGGGTATAGCTGCTGCGCCATTCCACGTTCAGCAGTCCGCCGTCGGTGCCGTAGCGTGTCGTCTGGAACGATATGCGGGTGGGGGTGAAGGTCAGCCCGTGCTTGGGGGCTACCATCAGGTCGATAGCATTCAGTTCTGAGGCGCCACCGTCTTGTGCCTTGGGCTGGAACAGCGTCTGTACGCTACCGCCCGTAGTGGTCTTTCCGGTGATGTTCAGGTGACTGCCGTATTCCATATAGTCGAGTTTGAACAGCTGTGCCGTAGCCTCGCTGTCGAAGGAGGCACGCTGTCCACCGGTTCCTTTGTCGAGTTTGAAGGTAACGATTGCCTGATGGCTCTGTGGTGTTGTCTGGGCATACGCATCAAAACAAAGCGTGGGTGCTGACATCGTCAGCACCACGCTACCAATTACTAACTTATTAACTAACTTATTAACTAACATGTGAAAAAATCTTTAGGCTTCGTTTCTGTCAAAATATATCATTAGTAGTTTGTTTCGGTTGCAAAATTAGTTCTTTTTATTTGTATCGATGGTGTAAAAATGATTCAAAAGGGTGTGTTTTTGTTTCAGAATCGCTATTTCTGATGATATTACACCTATTCCGTACAAAATTCCACATAGCCACGCCTACATCAGCCTGCCCTGTGCGGCCAGCGTGTCGTAGTTGTTCTGCGGCTCTTGCCAGTCAACCTTGGAGCGGGTAGGGATGGCATTGATGTATTTCTCGATGTTGGTATAGCCGTCGCCGTTCAGGTCGCCATTGGCATCCGAGGGGTCGCTGGGGTTCAGACCGTTGGCCGTCTCCCACTCGTCGGGCATGCCGTCGCCATCGGTGTCTGTGTAGGGCTGCCAGGTTTTGTACTCCGGGTAGCCGCCCATCTGTCGGGGGTCGGTGATGATGCCCTGCTTGTACGAGTCGTTGGGCAGTCGGCGGTGCTTGAAGTAGCCCTCGCTGTTCTGCGAGGCGGGGTGCAATCCCCACACATCGCCCCACGGATGGTCTTTCACCCGTTTCTCGTAGTCTTTTATATAATATGGTTCCCCCGTGCGTACCTCTTCTATGACGCGCTGGTCGACGATGTCGCGGCAGGGGATGGTGGCTCCCACGTTGGCGAGCACCCACTCGTATGCCTCTGCAGCTCCCATGATACGGAGGGGAGGCATGGCAAACGGCTCGTTGGAGCGTGCCATCATCAGTTCTTCGGCAGTGCCGGGCGTGCCGTCCTTGTCGATGAGCTGTATGCCTCCGTTCCAGTTGTCACGGGTCACGTCAGGATAGCCCTCCGTGATGTTTCCTGTGGCATAGATACGCCCGAACTGCCGGTAGGGCAGCATCTTCTCGCTGCGGCTCTCGGGTGCCACGATACGGTAGGCAATAGGCTTGTCCTTGGGTGTGATGGGGCCGGGCTTATAGTAGTTGCCGATGAAGTTGCCCATCGTGCAGTAGTCGCCGCCGTCGGCCGTGCGATGCTGCCAGTTGAATACCACATTATTGATGAAGTTGAACACGCCGCCCCATCCGATGCTGGGGTTGCGCCCTGTATTGCTGGCCCAGAGGTTCCGCATAAAAGTGGTGTTCTCGCCGCCGATGGTGGAACCGAAGGAGTGGTTCCAGTTGTCGAGGGCCTTTGCCGAGATGGTGTTCTGGATGGTGACGTTGACGGTGGGAGTCTTGATACGCTCCTTGCCGTTGCCCAGGCTGAACATGTGACGGTAGAAGGAGATGTTCTCGTCGAGTCCCCACTCACACGAGCAGTGGTCGATCATGATGTTGCCCACGGGATTGCCGCCGAAGGCATCGTCACGGTTCCACACCGATGTCACACCGCGACGGAAGCGAAGGTGGCGCACGATGACATCGTGGGTATTGATTTCAAAGGTCTCACCGGCGATGCAGACACCCTCGCCGGGAGCCGTCTGTCCGGCAATGGTAAGGTAGGGAGCCAGCACGGTGACGGGCGACTTCAGGCGGATGATGCCGCTGACGTTGAACACGATGATGCGGGCACCGCCCTGTTCACATGCCCAACGGAACGAACCGGGGCCGCTGTCGTTGAGATTGGTAACGGTAAGCACCTTGCCGCCGCGACCACCGAAGGTGTACATGCCACCACCCTCTGCACCGGGGAAGGCAGGAATCTTGGCCTGGCGAAGGTCGTAGGGGCGCGATGCCCAGGGAACGTAGGGACGGCCGTCCCTGGCCTCTTGTATCACGATGGGCAGTGCCACGGCCCATGCGGAGTCACGGTGGGCCTTGGCTATCTTGTTCAGCGAGTCGGCATACTGCTTGGCTTCCTCTGTCACTTGCGGGTACTGAGCGTATGCTGCCGTCGACAACGACAGCAGCATCACTCGTACAGCTGTTATCCGTAATCTTTTCACACCTCGCATGATCATATTAGTAGTAGAATACTAGCTTAAAAGAATTTTGGTGCAAAATTAAAAGAGATAAATCAAAAGAAAGGGGAAAATACTCTCTTTGTGGATAAAAATTATGCCAAATGGTGTTTTATGGGCTTTTTTTCCACTTCCAGGTGAGCGCAATTTACTTACCCATCTTTCGTGGGTCATAATAATGTATGACGACAGATGAAGATATCATTTTGACCAAACGCCACCATCCTCAAAAAAAACGTTTCCCATATTATCGTAATGTGGAAGATTATTTGTACCTTTGCAGCAGTTATATAGCTCCAGACGCAATGAAACAGTACCTGATATTGCTATTCGCCTGTTTGTTGGCAATCCCGGCCATTGCTGACAAACGCACAGAAGAGAAGGGTGACTTGTCTCGACGCTCTGTTCGACGGCCAGGGTGAGACCGTCGGTGACATACGCAATAAGCCCTTCTTCATCTATACCGATGGACTGAACGAGGCCGAGAACCTGTCGGAGCAACAGTTAGGCGACGACCGTCTGATTGACCATCTACGCCAGACGCCCTTCACTGCCGCTCGAGACCTTATTGACGGACTAACCTCGCTGGTAGAGCAACACCGCAATGGTGCCGAACCCAACGACGACCTCACGATGCTCTGCCTTCACTTATGTTAAAAGTCGCATATCAGCGTTCAGTGTAGGATATGCAGCTTTCGCTGGTTATATTGAGTGTACCAAATAATTCCCTTGTTTTTTACGAAACAAGTTTTGGTGGTGTCAGAAATATTGTGTACCTTTGCCTCAATAAAACAATCGGGAGATTCGCAAATATGACTATCGCCATTTACACATTGACATCGGAACTGCACGATGAGCAGGCAGTGGGGGCTGTGACTCAGGAATTCCTGAACAGCCTTGACATTACTTATGAACTGAAAGGCAGCGACTATGCTGACTATGGCAACCATTCGCTCGACCTTATCTATGTACGGACAGGTGGTACGGAGGGTATCTTCAAACGACTGCTATCGGAGTTGCTGGAGAAGTCGAAGTATCCGTTTTATCTGCTGACATCAGGTAAAAGCAATTCGTTGGCAGCATCGATGGAGATATTGTCGTATTTGCGCCAAAACAACTTCAAGGGCGAGATTATTCATGGACATGCTGGATATATCGCCAAGCGTATCAGGTTGTTGGCAAGGGTGGGCGAGGCTCGTCAGTCACTCCTGGGGTGCAGGCTCGGCATCATTGGCAAGCCCTCCGACTGGCTGATATCAAGTCATGCAGACAAGGATATCGTCATGCAGCGTCTGGGTATCAGTCTCGTCGACATTCAGATGCAGGAGTTGCTGGATGAGATAGCCGCAACTCCTCTCAGAGAAGCTGATGAGCAGGCCTCAACAGATGCTGTCAGGAAGGCTTTGCCTGTGGCCAACCAGATATACGATGCCTTGAAAGCGATAGTTGAGAGGCACCATCTGCAAGGCTTCACCATTCGCTGCTTCGACCTGCTTACTGCTGTTCACAACACGGGTTGTCTGGCATTGGCAAGACTCAATGCGGAGGGAATCGTGGCAGGCTGCGAGGGCGACGTGCCAGCGATGCTGTCTATGAAGATTGCCCAGTCGCTGATAGGCATCAGCGGTTTCCAGGCCAATCCTGCTTCTGTCAATCCAGAGACGGGCGAGATGTTGTTTGCCCATTGCACGATACCTTTTAATATGGTGGAGCGTTATGAGCTGGATACCCATTTCGAATCGGGCATTGGCGTTGGTATTCGGGGCTACATGAAGGAAGGGCCTGTCACCATCTTCAAAGTGGCTGGCAACCTGTCTCGCTATTTTGTAGAAGAGGGTACACTGTGCCGTAGCCAGGCCAAGCCCGACCTGTGCAGGACTCAGCAGATAATCCGATTATTGCATCCCCATCAGACGTCCTATTTCCTGTCTGATCCCATCGGCAATCATCACATCATCCTTCCTGGCCACCATCAGGACTTGCTGGAGGAGATGCTAAATTGGAATTCCTCTACACCAATTAGGAAGAATAATCCACCTTTGAACGGCTGAAACTTACTACCTTTGCAGCCTGAAAACTAATCGAAAACATAATCATGCTACACAAACTACTGCTAACAGCTGCCGTGTCAGCTATGACAATAGGGACGATGGCACAGACCGTCTACAAGGTAGACATCAGCGAGTTCAACCGTAACAACCAGGAAGAGGTGCTGGAACCGGGATTCACCCAGTGGCAGCCTGTACAGAAAGACTTTAACGAGATGACGCTGCAGATGGACGATGGCGTGACCTTCACGCTACGCTCGGAGCATAACATGCGCAGCGGCTGGAACAAGGCGTTCGTGCAGTCGAAGGAGTTCAACTGCCGACTGACGGGCGACGGCGTGAACCTCGACCCCAACGAGTGTGGCAGCTTCGACCTCGTGATCAAGGGCTTGGCACCAGGACAGCATACCATACAGACCTATCACAGCTCGTGGGCTAATCCCGCTACCACCGTGGCATGGCCTGTCACGCTCAAACTGGGCGGTGAGGTGGTGGGGCACGCCGCCGAGCGCACCATGCAGCAGGCCGCCATGGCCGATGCCACGGTGCTGGTGACCACCTTCGACGTGACGAGCACGGACGAGGAGATTGTGTTCACTGTGCTGACCAGCGACGATGACGCTCCCGCCGATATGGGCGGCAAGACCGCCACGGACAAGACACCCGTGCTGAACGGATTTATGATTGATGCCATCCAGTCGTCGGCACAGGCCAAGCGGCCGAACCCCGCCGATGCTGATATGCACGTGGATGCCGACGACGGCACCTACCTCATTACATGGGAACCCGCCAGTGATGCCGTGGTGCGCCACCGCTTCTACTTTGCCACCGACGAGGCATCCCTGGAGGCTGCTACCACGCCCACCTACGAGGGTACAGAGACCTCGTGGCTGGCTACTGGACTGAAGAATCTGGATACTTACTATTGGAGGGTGGATGAGGTGACCTCTCCCGGCCCCTCCCAGGAGGGGAGATCGTTACCAAGGGTGAGGTGTGGAGCTTCCGACCGCGTCATCTGGCATTTCCCGGAGCAGAGGGCTATGGACGCTATGCCAACGGTGGTCGTGGCGGTGTGGTATACCACGTCACCAACCTCAGCGACGACGGACAGCCGGGTTCCTTCCGCTATGGTATGGAGACGCTGACCGGCAGGCGCACCATCGTGTTCGACGTGTCGGGCATCATCCCCTTGCGCACCACGCTGCGTGCTGGTGACGGCTATGCCACCATTGCCGGACAGACGGCTCCCGGCAGGGGCATCTGCTTCCGTGGTGCCGCTATGGGATTCGGCAACGACCAGATCATCCGCTTCATCCGTAACCGCGTAGGTTCAGGACCTACTGCCGACGGTATGGGATTCCGCTCGGCCCGTGAGGCCATCATGGACCACTGCTCCATCTCGTGGAGCATCGACGAGGGCTTCTCCAGTCGTGAGGCCGGCAACATTACCCTGCAGCGCACGCTCATCAGCGAGGCCCTCAACGTGGCCGACCATGACAAGTATGACGAAGGCTCGCGGCATGGCTTTGCCGCCGTCTTCGGTGGTGACATCGGCTCGTTCCACCATAACCTGCTGGCCAACAACAGCGGCCGCAATCCGCGACTCGATGGTGGCATGGACGGCAACGGCTACTATATGGGGCGACTCGATATCTTCAACAACGTGGTGTATAACTGGAACTCGCACCCATCCTACGGAGAGGCCCACGAGGCTAACTTCCACCGTAACTTCTACAAGATGGGACCTGCCACCACGCGCAAATGGATCCTGAGGGCCGATGTCAACCAGCGCGGCTCGAACAAGGGTACGGAAAGCTACTACTATATGTATAACGTATTGGTCGACAAGACTGGGAAGGTCATCTTCGACGGTACGAAGCACGGCAATGGAACGACTACCGATGTAGACGGTGGACTGTGGCAGTTGGTGAACGACATGCCCGTCGACTGGAACCCGTGGGTAGACGAGCCTTTCTTCCCCTCGTATGCTACCGTGCAGACAGCCTATGAAGCCTATAAGGACGTGCTCAGCGATGTGGGCTGTACACAGCCCGTCTTCGATAATCACGACCAACGACAGATTCACGAGACGCAGACCGGCACCAACAAATACAAAGGCTCGAAGACCGGACTGGCCGGACTGCCTGATACCGAAGAGGATGTTGGCGGCTACGAGGTGTACACCGAGGAGCAGCGTGCTGCCGACTACGATCCCGACCAGGACGGCATGCCCGACTGGTGGGAGCGGATGACGGGCAGCAATCCTGCTGAGGCCGACAACAACGGCGACCCCGACGGCGACGGCTACACGCTGTTGGAAGACTACCTGAACTTCATGGCCGAGCCGCACCGGGTGCTGGCAGCTGGTGAAACAGCCACCATCAACATTCCGGAGCTGTTTGCCGGCTATACCTCATCGCCGGTATATGCCTATTCGTGCAAGGAGGCAGAGGCTACCCTTACCATGCAAGACGGCGGGCAGTTGCTGGTTCAGCCCTCTACCGACTACAAGGGACTGCTGCATCTCACCCTGACCGTTACCGATGCCGACGGCGACAGCATGACGCGCCCGCTGACGATTGCCGCTACCTCGGAGACTACCGCCGTGCGCGCCCTGCGTGCCGACCTGCAGCAGGTAGACCGCTACGAGGTATTCACCCTCGACGGCAAGGCCATCGCCTCCGGACAGGGCAACGGTGCCGCCATCGATCGTCTGCCGCTGAGTCAGCTGCCCCACGGCATCTATGTGCTGAATACCACCGACAATGAGGGAAACCGTCACACTTGTAAAATCATCAGATAAGCAGAAAAAATGAATAAAGATATGCGACGCTTTTTTGCTTTTTTACCTTTTTGCCTTTTTACCTTTCTGGCTCTTCCCGCTTTTGCCCTGCACTGCCCCTTTTCAGTAGACACTGAAATTGATTTTTAGATTTTTATTTT